>CAZSAC010000005.1:0-35996 GCA_964604875.1 uncultured Bacteroidaceae bacterium
AAAGCTCGTTTTCATAGTTTAAGTCACAGCTCATATGCCAAATCATAATTCCGCCTAAGCCTGCGTCGATTGCAAACGCTGTTTTGTCGGCTATGGTTTGATAGGAATTGAAATATTGAGGGGCCGCCATTGGCTTGCCTTGATGGTCAAAACCGTTATAATAGGCTATATTATCATATCTGCCAAGCTGTTCGGCGAACTGAGAGTATGAGCCCCAATATGCGTGACCGTCCAGCGGACGGGAATAAAACGGCACGCCGATGTCGATTTGTGACGGAGAAAAGCCCTTGTCGATTGCTTTTTCCACATTGTTTAAAACCGACGTAAACGTAGCGTGATAACCGTGGCTGTCGAAATCGTCATACACCATAAGTTCCACTCTGTCTATAAGCTTTATCACGTCTTTATCAAATTTCATCGCCCAGCCCGAGGTTGCCAACGACAAAATTTTATCGGGCATCGCTTGCTTTATTCGGCGTAAAAACTGGTTATATATTTTCCACTCCTTGGATTTATATGGATATTCATAATCAACGTCATAGCCGTCAAAGCCGTATTTGTTTACAAAGGCGGTAATGCTTTGGATTGTTGTATCCAAATTGGTGTCCATCATTTTTTGGATATGCGCGTTATCATCGCCATACGGCAAATGAATATCTACCACAATATTTATTTTCTTGCCTATTTTTGAAATATTGTTTTTTAGAATTTCAAGTTTTCTTGCATAGACTGATTCGTCAACGGTTCCGTTGTCGTCGGCAAAATAAATTTCACCTTTTTCATTTAGGTTTGCCATTCCGAAAAAGATTATATCGGTGACGCCCTTCAGCATAGAAAAGTCGGATGTTTCACTGATAGAGTTTACCACCAAGTAGGAATTTACGCGCAATTTGTCAGCCGAGGTGGACTTGTTGTAATAAACGCCAATATTTGAGAGCGTAAAATCCTGCTTTGAGGACTCGACAACAATGATTCTGATATATCGAAAAACCATATCTCCGACGTAACAAACTCTGCCTGCGCTGATGGTGTCGCCTTGAAAAATAAATTTATAGTTTTCTTCCTTATCGTTGCTGGCATAGATAGCAAATTTTGTTACGCTAGCCCCGTTTTCGTTTAAGGTAATTGTGTTAAAAATACACTCTTTCCCAAGGTCAACCGTAATGTTATTTTTGTTTTCTTTTACGCCAAAGGTTTTCATTTGCGCCATATCGGAATCATACGCTATGCTGTTTTGGGCAAGATTATCATAATCGCCATATACGTCTTTCATATAGCTTTTCGCCCCCGTACAGCCCGAAAAAATACACGCGCCCAAAATTACCGCAAGCAATGCGGAAATAGTTTTTTTCATAATATCCCTCCTAAAACTTACCAAAAATAGGCTTATCGACTATTTCGATTTCGTTGGTTGTTGCGTTTTCAAGCTCCAATATGACAATTTCGTTTTTGTCCTTAAGCAGAACACCCGGCAAATAAAGCGTTTGTTGCGGCCCGATATTCCAATATCTTCCCAAATTGAACCCGTTGATAAACACAACACCCTTCGTAAAGCCCTTCATATCAACAAAGCAATCCGCCTTGGAGTTTGCGGAAAACTCGCCCTTTAAAAACTTTGGGTATTCGCATTGAGAATTGTTAAACTCCAATTTTTCCAAATTGTCTAAGGGCAGATTATAAATATCCCAGTCGTAAACAAATTGCTCCCCAATCATAACCCCGTCAAGCCCTTTTCTGTCGTATAGCTGCTTATCAAAATTGACTCTGCCCATGCCTTCAACCAAAATATCGACTTTACATTGCTTGCCAAATGCGGGCAACTGGAAACGGAAGTTTTCGGGATATTTTTTGTCAAAGGCGGTAGGGGCTTTCTTAAACAGCTTTGCTTTCGTCCCTCTGCGGTCAAACCTTGCAACCTTTTTTCCGTTTACATAGGCATATGCGATGTCGTGGACGCCAAGCGCGGTCATTTTTTCTGCGTCATAATCGCCTTTTATTTCTGTACGGTATAAAATTAATCCGCCGGCTTGCCCATAAAACTCCATATATCGTGGCAAATTATCGTGTTTTTTATAGCCGATTCTTTCCAAATTTTCCATAAGACCGGCAGTTTTATTTAGGCACACCTTGCCTATACTCTGCGTTGAGGGGGACGGCGGAAGCGGAGATAACTCAATGCCTTGTTTTTTGCAAAGCATTTCCCTTATTGTATGGTATTTTGGGGTATAATCGCCGTATTCGTTTAGCGGAGCGTCATAGTCATAGCTGGTTGTCGTCGGCTGATAACATCCTGCAAAGTTTGCCCCCGAAGTAAAACCGAAATTCGTGCCTCCATGGAACATATAAAAATTCAAATTTGCGTCCATTTCAAAAATTTCATTAAGCGTCTTTGCCACAAAAGTCGGCGGACGTTTCTTTAAGTGCTTATCGCCGTAGTGGTCAAACCAACCACACCAATATTCCCCGCACATCAGCGGTTTATTGGGTTGATAGTTTTTTAAAATCCTGAAGCCGTGCTTAGGAAAGCTTCCAAAATTCGCCACTTGGAAAACCTCGGGCAAGCCGCCTCCGGAAAGATGATATTTCCAATCCCCGTCTGAGGTAAACAGCATTTCTACAACTCCGCAGTCTAAATAAAGCTGTTTTAGATATTCCAAATATTTTTTATCCCTGCCATAGCTTCCGTATTCGTTTTCAATTTGGAAAGCGATGATGTTTCCGCCGTTTGCCATCTGCTGAGGAACAAGCTTTTCCAACAAAACCTTAAAATATTTTTCGACCTTTGAAATAAAAATCGGCTCATAGCATCTAAGCTTTATTCTCTCGTCGGCAAGAAGCCACGACGGAAAGCCACCAAAATCCCACTCCGCGCAGATATAGGGTCCGGGACGCACAATGGCGTTTAAGCCCACCTTTTGCGCAGTTTTTAAAAATTTTACCAAATCATATCTTCCCTCAAAACAGAACTCCCCTTCCTTTGGCTCGTGTACGTTCCACGCAACGTAAGTTTCAACGGTGTTTAGCCCTGCAAGCTTCATCTTCGTCAAGCGGTCTTCCCAATACTCGGGCAAGACACGGAAATAATGCATTGCCCCCGAATAAATGTTGATTTTCTTATCGTGAAGATAAAACTCTTTGTTACGAATTTCCAGCATAGCTTTCTCCTTTTTTCTTATCTAAAAAAATTATAACAAAACTTAAGCGTTAATTCAATTAAATTTCCATTATTTGTGAGCTTTTTACAGATTAGACGTTCGTTATTCCAATTCATTTCAGTTGACAAGGTTTTTTTTACGGTTTAAACTTAAATAAATTATTATATATACCAAAATAGGAGGGCTCTATGCTGGACAAAAACTATCTCCCGATCGAAATGGCTTTTCGCCTGTATGAACAGAACTCTGTGGACGGAATTCCTTTTTCCATATCTGTCATTCGAAACGATTCAGAAAGGTTTACATCCAACCTGAAAATTGTCAATCCCTCCTCTTGGGATACCCTGAAATATGTGGTAAAAACCATCAGAAGTCTTTTATATATTGTCGGAGGCTATAAAATTGAGCTTGCCGGAGACGAAAAGCTTTGCGCCAAAATCGCGGAAATTTTTTCTAAAACGGGTTACCGTTCGTTTGACGCTAATTTTATGAGCCGTGTCTTTGACACTCCGTTTGTTGTGGAGCGTGTCAAAGAAAATCAAATAGAACCCACCTTTACCAAAACGCAAGCCGTCGGACAAAACCTCAACGGCTGTAAAATCGGGCTTGACGCGGGCGGAAGCGATAGAAAAGTTTCTGCGGTCATTGACGGAAAGTCTGTATATAGCGAAGAAGTTATTTGGTTTCCAAAACTAAACGACAACCCAAGCTACCACAAGGAAGAAATTATCCGCGCGTTTAAAACTGCCGCGTCTAAGTTGCCCCGTATCGACGGAATCGGCGTTTCCACTGCGGGTATCGTGGTAAATAATCAACTTAAAATTTCCTCGCTTTTTGTTAAGGTTCCCGATAGCAAATGGCAGACAGAAGTTCAAAACGTCTATATTGAATGCGCAAAATCTTTAGGAGAAAATATCCCGATTTCTGTTGCAAATGACGGTGACGTAACCGCCTTGGCAGGCGCTATGGAGCTTTCTGATAACGGCGTTTTAGGGATTGCTATGGGCACTAGCGAGGCAGCCGGCTATTATAATACTGAAGACGGCTTAAACGGTTGGCTGAATGAGCTTGCCTTTGTCCCTGTAGATTATAACGAAAGCAGCTTAGTTGACGAATGGTGCGGCGATTACGGTTGCGGAGTAAAATATTTTTCGCAAGACGGCGCCATCAAGCTTGCCGAAATGAACTCTATTATTTTAGAAGGCACGCCTGCAGAAAAGCTTAAAACCCTGCAGGAAATGGTCATAAAAAACGATTTAAAAGCCATTGAAGTGTTTGACGCAATCGGCAAATATTTAGGACATACACTCCCCTATTACGCGCGTTTTTACGAAATAAAAAATCTGTTGCTTTTAGGCAGAGTGATGAGTGGCGACGGCGGAAATTTGATTATTGAACGCGCCAAAAAAATCATAGATTTGAATTATCCTGAGCTTGAGGGTCTTAATTTCGTTACCCCTAATGAAAAGATGAAAAGGGTTGGGCAATCTTATACCGCAGCGCTTTTATAGGAGTTATTATGAAAAGTAATTTTGCAGATTTTTATGTTTATGATAACATTTCGCTTGATAAAGCTATGGAACGGACAACTCACTTGGCAATTTCCGCTCATCAAGACGATATAGAATTTATGGCTTACGCAGGCATTTTGGAATGCTTTGGAAAATCGGATAAGTGGTTTTCCGCTATTGTAGCTACCAACGGGGCAGGCAGTCCCCGAAGCGGAATATACGCCAACTACTCCGACGCCGAAATGCAAAAAGTACGACAAGTGGAGCAAAAAAAAGCCGCTTTTGTTGGCGAATACGCATCGTTGTCACTTTTAAACTATCCCAGCAGTTGCGTCAAGGATAAAGCCAACCAAGACGTCGTTTCGGATTTGGCAGAAATAATTGCAAAATGCGCCCCCGACGTCGTATATACTCATAACCCCGCCGACAAGCACGATACCCACGTAGGCACTATGGTTAAGGTTATAAAAGCAATCCGTTCTCTTCCCAAGGCTGTTCGTCCAAAACAACTTTTAGGTTGCGAGGTGTGGCGTGGTTTAGATTGGGTTTGCAACGAGGATAAATTACGTCTAAACGTTGGGGAACACCCTAATCTTGCCTTTGCGCTTATGGGCGTTTTCGACAGCCAAATTGCGGGGGGCAAAAGATACGACAGCGCAACAATCGGGCGTCGTATGGCAAACGCCACTTACGCCGACGACCACGAGGTTGATAAATCAGACCAAGTCAGCTATGCCATTGACCTCACCCCGTTGATTGATGATGACAATATGGACATTAATCAATTTATTCAAAACTATATTGAAAACTTTTCACGCGAAGTATCCAATCGTCTTTCAAAAGTTTTATAGCAGTAAATTTTAATAATCAAAAAACTCCGTAATGAATGCGGAGTTTTTATTACGTCTTATCTTTAAAAGTTTATTTTAGAAGCTTTACAAATTGTTTTGCCCTATCGGACAGGCTTACGAAATCTCCGCTTTCTATCAACTGCTTATCTACCAAGCGTTCGCTGACGCCAGCCGCCGTATACCCCGCCGAAATAAACGCGGAAATATTGTCCTCTGTTATGCCTGCGGTTGCCACAAATTTTAAGCGCGGAAACGGCGCCTTAATATTTTTGATGTAGGTTTCACCCAAAATCCCTGCGGGGAAAATTTTTATATAGTCGGCGCCGAAATTTTCTGCCTGCAAAATTTCAGTCGGCGTCATCGCGCCCGGGATAGACAACAATCCAAGCTCTTTTGTCCGCTTTATAATATCTGCGTTTATGTTTGGGGATACAATAAATTTTGCGCCTGCATTATAGGCTTTTTCAAGCTGCGAAAACTCTAAAACCGTCCCTGCGCCCACAATCATTTTACCTTTAAATGCGCGCTCAAGCATAGCTATTGCCGAGGCGGTTTTTTCCTCTCCGTCGGCGGTTTGCTCAAAAGTAACCTCCGCTAAGCGTATTCCGCCGTCGTATAGGGCTTGAACGGTACGCAATAGAGGCTCGTCATATACGCCCCTGATTATTGCAATAATTTTATGTTTTTCAAGTTCTTTAAATATCATATTATTTTCTTACTGTAAAAGAAAAGCTATACTGCTTTTTCCCTTTAGGCTCCAAAATGTTTATACCCGTCTTTTTTAAAAACTCTCTGTTTGGTTTTGCGTAGTCGGGCAAGCTCCACCAAGGCTCTACACAAATATAATTTCCGCTTTTGGCGTCCGTCCAAAAAGCCAAGTACGGTGGAGAATTAAGCTCAAACTCAATTTTTATTCCGTTTTTCCTCTCAAGCGTTATTCCGCCGTTGAAATCCTTGAATATTACCGCGTCAGAGGAAAATACGCTTTTGGCTAAATTTAAGCCCGTCATATATCCGCCCTCGCGGACACCGCTTACAAATACTCCGCTTTCGTCCATTTCCAAAAGCTTGACCTGTTGGGGCATTTTAAAGACAATATTATTTTCACAGGTATCAGCTTTCCCCTCGCAAACTGACTGGTCTATTATAAACCCGGGGTGAAAACCAACGCCGTACGGTAGTTCAATATTTGCTGGATTTTCCACAATATATTCCTTAAAAACCTTGTTTTTCTCTATCCTGTAAATCACTTGAAGCTTAAAATCATATGGATATTGTTTTAGCGTTTGCGGATTTGATTTTAATTCAAAAACCACCTTGTCGGCTGTCTGCTCTATACACTCAAACTGAGAATAATATGCAACTCCGTGAATTTTCATTTCATACCTTTCGCCGTTCGCATTATAAAAACCGTCTTTCAGCCGTCCCGCAATTGGAAATATGGTGATGTCTTTATCCTCCCACGAAGCCTTATCGCCTTGCCATAGAAGCTCCGCGCCTATTTTTTTGTCATAAACGCTGTCAAAGGCAGCTCCATAGGACGAAATTTGGATTTTATAAAACTCATTTTCAATTGAATATAGCATATTTCCTCCGAAAAACATATTAACATATCATCGTTTATAAATCAAATAAAACGTCAACATCGATTTATAATATTGCTTTTGCTCATACTATCGAAAACAGTCTAAAAAACTGTCAGTCAATCGGTTGACAGCATATATTGGATTTGATATAATTTAAAATATAAGTTCGAAAAGTGAATTTTTCGATATAAGGAGAAATATTATGGCAAAACAAACTTATCCTAAGGTTCCGTGGCGCACAGATAAAGACCCGATTGCCGGTCACCCTCGCGCATACGAAGGGTTTGACGTTAAACACGAATGGTATACTAAGGAATCGCCCGAGGGCTCTTACCGCTCCATTTTCAAGTGGGGAAATCAAAAAGAATATAAGATTCCCAGCGAAACTATGTATAAGTATTTGAGGGGAAAAATCAATTTTACCCCCGAATGGCTGGAAAAACATAAAAATTACAGCGACCAAAAAGTTAGCTATAATTCTCCGTCGAATTTGACAGAAGCCGAGCGCGCAGACCTTTTGGCATTGGTTGGCGGAAACGGCACAATAGACGACTATACCCGTTTAGACGTTGCGTTTGGTCAAACAATGATTGACTTAATGCGTCTGCGTGAAGGGATTGTTGAAAACGTACCCGACTTGGTACTTTACCCCTCAACTCACGAAGAAATCGAAAAAATCGTTGCTTACTGCAACGAAAAACACATTTCTATTTATGTTTACAGCGGTGGTTCAAGCGTTGTTCAAGGCTTTGAGGCAATTTCAAAAAAGAACGTTATGTTAGACTTCAACAAACGTTTCAATAAGATTTTGGAATTTAACGAAAAGGATTTAACGCTTAAGGTTCAACCGGGGCTTTGGGGCACGGATTTAGAAGCCTATTTAAACAACCCTGCAAACTTTCCCACGGGCGAGGCGTACACCTTTGGGCACTTCCCTCAATCATTCGAACGTTCTACCGTCGGCGGTTGGGTAGTCACAAGAGGCGCGGGACAAAACAGCTCCTACTATGGAAAAATTGAAGACTTAGTTCTTTATCAAAAATACGTTACTCCCGTGGGCACTTTTGAAACGGAACACGCCCCCAGAAAAGCGACAGGACCTGATATTAATCAAATTATGATTGGCGCAGAAGGCGCTTTCGGCATTTTAACAGAAGTTACCTTGAAGCTTCATAAGCTTTCCCACGAGCACGAAAAGTTTGCATATATCTTCCAAAACTGGGACAAAGCGTCCGCTTGTATGCGTGAGGTTATGCAGTCGGAAGAAGGACTTCCCTCTGTATTTCGTATTTCCGACGGCGAAGAAAGTGAACTCGGGCTTACAATGTATGGCTTTGGCGAAGGATTTTTGAAAAAATATTTGGAAATGCGCGGTTGCAAACTTGGCGAATGCTGTCTTATGGTAGGTTTCAATGACGGCGGAGCAGGCTATCAAAAAAATTGTCTTAAAACCGTTAAAAAAATTGCAAAAAAATATGGCGCGCTTTCACTTCCAGCCAATTACGTTGTAAATAAATGGTCAAGCGGTCGTTTCTCCGACCCCTATTTGAGGGATAACTGGCAAGATTTCGGCGTCATTATCGATACGTTGGAATGCGCCGTAAACTGGAGCAACCTAAACCATGTCCACGATTACGTCAGAAAATTTATTAAGTCGCATCCCGATACGGTTTGCACTTGCCATATTTCTCACCCTTACACAAGCGGAGCTAACCTCTATTTTATCTGGATGCAAAAGTATGCCGGCATGGAAGAATTTAAAAAATTCCACAGCGGTGTTCTAAACGCCATTCGTGAAGCCGGCGCGTCCATTTCCCACCACCACGGCATCGGCAAACTATTTGCGCCGTTCAACGCTCAGCAGCTTGGACCCGTTCAAATGGAAATATTACGCTCGTTGAAAAAGCATTTCGACCCCAACAATATTATGAATCCGGGCGGAACTCTTTGGTTGGATAAATAATTCTAAAATGTATAACAAAAACTCACGGTAGCCCCGTGAGTTTTTAATTTGCGTATTGTTATTCTTTTTCTTTTATATCGCCTTTAACCCGTGTACTGTTGTCGTAATAGGTGATTTTATGCGGTGGCAAGGAAAGCGCCAATTCCTCAATAGCGTCGGAAATTTGATTTAAAAATTTTGCCGCCCCTGCGTGCGTATAGGTATCATATTCAAACTTAATCGGTTTTCCGTATACCACTTTTTTTAGGCTTTTGCACATATAGGCAGGCACTACCCAAGGATTAAGCCCCTCTTTTTCTTTTAGATATTCAATTATATGAGGTAACCCCGGCTGCAAAATATTAACATATTGCCTAGACAAATCCTGCCTGTTGCTTTCGGGGAAGATGACAACGTCCTTGCCGTCTTTAAGGGTTTCGGCAGTTTTGCGGTTTATAAGCTCGTGATTTCCGCCGTGCTCAACGGGAATAGGCTCCATACTTTTCACTACGCCTGAAAACAGCGGACTAATAAGCGCCGCCATCGAATAAAAGAACGCATAACTTAATCCCTTTTTCCCGGGGAGAATATCTTTCATAACGTGTTTTGGAATGGTTCTTGCGCGGATAATCCCCGCGTGCGTAAAAATACGGCAGGGACGCGCTTTGTTTTGCTTTGCCTGAACGGCAAAGGGTCCAAATTCCATTGCGTGATTGGGGCAAATTATAAGCGGTTCGTTAGGCAGCTCCTCTCTAAATTCAAGCGTGATTCCTTTTCCGAGGATTATTTCCAAAAGCCGTAGCACAGCTTTAGAAATTGGCCGAAACTGCACGGTCTTTTCATACTTAAACGGATTATATTTTTTACACATTTGTTTCTACCGTCTTTTCTTTCGATAAATTTTTTGCGTCTTCCCTTAAAGCAAGTTCAGCCAAAATATCATCGCGTACCTTCCCGTCAAATTTATAAAACAACATCGGAATAATACAAAGTATACACCCTATCAACGGCAATAACGTTACCACCAAAAACAGCTTGTCTTGAACGATAGGGGCATAGTTTTCGCCCTGCGCTAGTTTTACATACCCAGCCCATTCGGATAGGGCTGCGCCCAAAGCGCCCGTAATGCCAAACGCAAGTTTTCCCTGAAATGTTTGTAAAGAAAAGCACACTCCCTCGTATCTGTTGCCCGTTTTGTATTCCAAATAGGAAAGCGTATCCACGGGAATTGTAAACATAAGCGTATTATATATCCCAAATGGTAGCCCTTCTAAAAACAGCATAATAAGCACGGCGACGTAGCTTTTATAGCCGACAATCCAAAATATAATTTGAACTAAAACACCAACCAACGACGAATATATAAAGGATTTTTTATACCCGAGTTTTTTGACAAGCGGAGGCGTAATTATTGTGCCGATTGCAAGCGCAACACCAAAGGCAATCGCCATCGGGATAAATTTGTCTTCCGAGCCAAAATTCACACGGGCGACGATAACCCCTATCACCTGCACGATAGTGCGGATAGAACCCAATAGTCCGGCGCACAAAATAAGCAACAATGGTTTATCTTGTTTTACAAGGCTTATCCAATCCTTAACGCCGACCTTTTGAGCCGGAGGAATGATAACTTCTTTTGCCGCAGGAAAGCCCAAAAAGAAGAACGCTGAGCCTACAATTCCGAAAACTGTGGCGGATATGATATGCGCCGAGGTGCTATCGTTGACAAAGCGTGGACTGGATAAAATCAACGGAACAATGATTGTAGGTAACGCCCCACCCAAGGTGCAAAGAATCCTTGAAACTGAGATTATCTTGTTTCGTTCTCCCTCGTTTTTGCTCATAGACGCAGATGAACCCAAGAATGCCAAGTCTGCAAAGGTATACGTGCAACCCCACAAGAAGAAAACCATTAGGCAGTAAAACGCTTTCCAAAACAAACCCGCCTCAGGGATTATGTATAACAACATTGTCAACCCTGCCAACGGCAACGGCAAAATCAAATAGTAATGTCTTAACTTGCCAAATTTTGTCCTGTAAGCGTCGACCATTCTTCCCGCAAATGGGTCTTGAAAAGCATCTAAAGCGCGTGCGATAAAAATAACCGCTCCCGCAACGACTCCACCCAATTCAAGCGTATAAAAACTGACGATATAGGTGACCATCATCGCATACAAAATATTTTGTCCGAAGCCTGCCATGCCGTACATCGCTATTGAGGATTTTTTAACTTTGTTCATCGTCATACTCCTTGGGGGAAGCGTCGCAAGCTATTGCTTCTCCGCATTTTTTCTTATTCAGTAAAAAGATTATTAGACCTATTATAACATAAAAATAAAACCCGACAATCCTCCATAATAGCAACGCTGAAACAACAATATCGACACTTAAAAACATAGAAAATATCCTGTAAAATGCAAAATCCGTTATTCCGCTTGCGCCCGGTGTGGGGATAAACGACGCAGCGTTATGTATAATCATTGTTTGCGCCAAGAGGTTTAAATAGTTTGTCGATTGTCCAAATAAAAGGCATATAACGTATGGCAATGAAAAATAACATAAGCTTTCCAATACGGCGAGGATTGCCAACGGGAAAACCGCTTTCCACGCTGTGGACATTTGTCGCATAGCTTCCGATAACGCCAAAATAGGCTCTAGCCATTTTTCAACGGTTTGCTCCTTATTCTTGACAAACTTCAGCCTAAATAAAAAGCCTACAAGCTTCTCCGTACACCATTTACCGATTTTATTGTTAAAGGCGAATATCAGCATTATTATCGGGGTTATAGTGTTAAGCGAAAGCCCGATTATCGCCATAATAAGCAACGTTTTATCTGTGTTGTCAACGCAGAATGCCATAACCAAAATCATCAGTATATCCGCGGCAAGAACCCTTATAATATATTTGACAAGCGGCATTGCGCAGGCGTATTCCATTGACACTCCCTTCCTGCGTAAATAGTACATTTGGAAAGGCTGACCGCCCGTACCTAACGGCGTAATTGCGTCGCCGTATCTGCCTACTATTGAGGTTTTGACACCAAAAGAAATAAGCTTTCCACTTGTAATTTTCATCAATATGGTGTAGCCCAGCCCGTCAAATACCACAACCAAAACCGCCAACGATACCGCAAGGAATAACCACCCTAAGTTTGAGCTTGCAACCGCAAACAGCTTGCCGAATCCGCCGCCACTGCTGTCATTTTTAAAAGCAATCGCCAACAAGCATCCGACTGTTGCCAAATTGACAACAATAAACAGCGCCCTAAAAAACTTCTGCTTTCGGCTTTTCCTGTCAACTATTTCAGGAATTTCTTCTGCGTATCTTTCACTCATATTTTTTTATTTTATCATTTAATAGACCATTAGGCAATAAGAAATTTGCCATTTTAAACAACGAATTGGCATATATATACATTTTGCGTGACAAATTATTATTAATATTCTATAATAGCTACATTATGAATTCAAAAGAAAAAGCTATCAAAGCGTATAATAGCATTATCTCAAGCAATTTTTTTGGGGCGGCTATAATTGTATTAGTATATTTAATTTGGTTTTTCAGCATTGAAAAAATAGGTTTCGGCATTTTATTGGGTTTAGTTGGGCTTCTTCTTGCCACCTCTAAGGATTCGTCCAACGCTTTGGTTATTTTCTTGGCTTTTTGCTATTGTTTGCGTACCGTAAACACAATTGAAGGCAATCTTTGGATGGCGGGGTATATTTTGTTTGTGGTGGCTGGCGTAATTATTCATTTTATTAGATTTAAACCAACCTTAAAAACAGGCAGACTTTTTCCGTATGTCATATGTTTCTGCCTTATGATTTTTTTAGGGGGTATTTACTATAGGGGTATAAGCGGAGGCGCGTTCTGGGCGCTTTTAGGGCTTGCCGTTTTGATAGTTTTACTTTATTTGTTTTTCAACAGCACAATTTCTTTAAAAGGCGACGCCTTTGCCGAATTCTTATGCCGTTATCTTGTGTTATTGGGGATATTGATGTGTCTGCAAGTCATCACCTACTATGCCCAAGTCGAAGACGTTGTCGAGGCGATGCAAAATAAACAACTAAAAGTTGGTTGGGGTATAAGCAATAATATCGGGTCGATACTGTGTCTTACCATTCCCGCCACTTGGTATTACGCCACTAAGCGCGGTTGGAGAACCTTTGTCGCGCCTGCGCTTGCAGCTTTACAATCCATAATTTTGGTGCTTACCTTTTCCAGAGGGTCTATTCTGGCGGTTGCTTGCGGATATCCGTTTGTTTTAGGCTATACCATTTATAAGGCGGAGGATAGAAAAGGCTTGTTGTTGCAGTTGATGGTTTATTTGTTTGTTTTCGGCATAGTTTTAGCCTTTACGTATGACAAAATCTACTTCATCCTAAAAAATATGCTCGATAAAGGGTTTGATGATAGCAACCGTTTTCCGCTATATCGTGAAGCGGTCGAAGTGTTTAAACAGCATCCTATTTTCGGAGTTGGGTTTGATTATAAAATGAAAGACACGGGCGAACCCTATTGGTTCCATAATACCTATTTTGAAGCGCTTGGAAAGCTTGGCATTTTAGGCTTTTTGGCTTTATGTTTGCTAAATTTAAAACGCTATATAATTTCGATAAAGGCAATGAAGTTTACCGTCGTTTCGTTTTTGATTGCATCAATAATCTGTTTTGAATTCTATGGTTTGCTCGACACAAACTTTTTCCATCCGATACAGTTTGCGTTTTTGCTGATGCTGAATATCGCATTTGAAAGAATACTCGACCAAGACGAGTTCGAAAATATCCCCGTCCCGGTCGTAAAGCCAATTTGGGAGTTTGAAACAAATTAAATTATGCCTCTTAACTAAGCGTTAAGTCAAAAGCTCTGTTCTCTGCTTCTTTGCAATCTGTCCCGACATAGATTGTATAATCCTTATCCAAAGCCCAGCTTTGCTTTATAGCGTCATAAAATTTTAGGTCCTGTTTGGATACTTTAATTTCGATTTCTTTGGTTTCACCTACGTCAAGCCCCACCTTTGCAAAGCCTTTAAGCTGTTTTTTTGGGCGGTCGGTTTCCTCATTTTTTGAGCCGGCATACACTTGCGGCGTGATTGCGCCAGCCTTCTCGCCTATGTTTTTAATTTTTAAAGCCACAACAATATCGTCTGGGTTTTGCTGTATTTTTGCATCGGAAATTTCAAAATTCGTATATGACAACCCAAACCCGAACGGGAATTGCGGTTCTATATTCAATTTGTCCAAAAGCGCATAGCCGTGATAATACCCGTAGTCTATGGAATATTTTTGATCCTCTATGCTTAAAAAATCGGGATAGTCTTTTTCGTCCTTTGCCATTGTGAAGGGTAGCCGTCCCGACGGATTTACTTTTCCGCTTAAAACGTCGGCAAGCGCGTTTCCACCCTCTAAGCCCGAATAGAACGTCATCAATATGCCGTCTACCAAATCCGACCATTCGCTTATAACATAGGCGCTTCCGCCCATAATGTTGACGATAACCTTCTTTCCCGTTTCAGCCATTGCCCTAATAAGCTCGACGTCTTCTTTAGGTAACTGTAAATTTTCTCTGTCACCGCCACGCCCTTGAGGTTTCTTTTTGAGTTTTCCAAAGTTGATTAAAAATTCTCCCTCTTGTTTATAATCGCTTCCCACGCAGACGATGATATAATCGGCGTCTTTTGCCGCAAGTGTTGCGGGGTCGATTTCTGCGCCGCTATAGATAGTAACGTTGGTAGGTTTGTATACGCGCGCTATGCCCTTATACGCGGTGATGGTATACGGACTATGCACTTGACTGCTTCCGTGGTCGCCCACGTTTTTTCTGTCGGCATACCTGCCAACTATGGCAAGCTTAGAGCCTTGCGGTATCGGCAAAATATTTTCCTTATTTTTCAATAAAACTATGCCCTTAGACGCAACCTCTCTTGCCAACTCAATATGTTCCTTACACAAAATCGCATTTGGGTTTGGGGCTTGTTTTTTAGTTTCAATCCGAATCAACGCGCCCAAAACTCTTTTAACGGACGTGTCGATAACTTCTTGTGATATTTTGTGAGTTTTTAAACACGCGCCAAGTTTTAGATACCTAAAAGGATATGGCATCTCAATATCCAATCCTGCCTTAATTGACCTCGCGCAGTCATAGACGCCAAACATAAAATCTGAAATAGAAAAGCCGTCAAAGCCCCACTCGTTGCGCAATATATCCGTCAGAAGCTGTTTGCTTTCACACGCGTATACGCCGTTGACTTTGTTGTAGGCGCCCATAATGGATAACGCGCCCGCATCAATACATTTTTTAAAATGAGGCAAATATATTTCTCTAAGCGTCCTGTCGTCAACCTTTGCGTCAACTGAAAACCTTAAATCCTCTATGCTGTTTAGCGCAAAATGCTTTGGACACGCAATCATTCCGTTATCCTGAACGGCTTTTGTTAGAGCTGCGCCCATCTTGCCCAATAAGAACTGGTCTTCTCCGTACGTTTCCTGAGCCCGTCCCCAGCGTGGGTTTCTTAATAGATTTATACAAATCCCCGCAAAATAGTTTGCTCCCCCTGCGACACATTCCCTTGCGATTGCCTCGCCGACTCGATATTCCAAATTTTCGTCAAAGGTTGCGCCCCTAAGCATTGACACGGGGAAACAAGTGCTTTTCCCCAATACGCAGCCTCGTGGTCCGTCCGAAAACATTACAGGCGGAATATTCAAGCGCTTGACGCCTCCGGCAGGATATGGAGAACAATTATAATATCTCCCTTTTGTCAAGGTATCCCTTATTGTGATGCCCAAAGCCCTGCCATACAAGGTTTTGAGTTTTTCTTTCTGCGTCATCTCCCCCAAAAGCTTGTCGACTTGCTCAGCTAAGTTCTCTTTTGACGAATCCTTTTTAAATTGCCTTACGGCGTCATCGAATTTAAACATTTACCCTCACAAATAAAAAATAGTTATCAATATCCACTGATAACTATTATATATGAGTTTTATGCGCTAAGCAACCTCTATTTTTAAAAGATAAACTATTTCATTGTTTCTTGCTTGATTTTTTTGTCAATAACATGCCTTTTTGACAACTCTAAGAAAATATCATTTTGTGAAATACCCATTTCGACCATAAGAACCATACAATGATAAAGCAAATCGGAAATTTCAAAAATGGTTTCATTCTTATCTCCGCCTTTGCCTGCGACGATAACTTCAGTACACTCCTCCCCGACCTTCTTTAAAATTTTATCTATCCCTTTGTCAAAAAGGTATGTGGTATAGCTACCCTCTTTTTTTTCGGTTTTTCGGCTTTTAATCAAATCATAGAGCATATCAAAAGAAAACACCTTATATTCCTCGCTGACGTACAAAAAGTCTTCAAAACAGCTTTCGTTGCCCAGGTGACAGGCGGGACCGTCTTTTTTTACCTCGACAACAAGCGCGTCTCTATCGCAATCCGCCTTGATAAACACAATATTTTGATAGTTTCCGCTGGTTTCGCCTTTTCTCCAAAGCTCTTTTCTTGAACGACTGAAGAAACACGTTCTACCTTCTTTTATAGATATTTTCAAGCTTTCCTCGTTCATATAAGCGACAGTCAAAACCTCTTTTGTAAAATAGTCCGTCACCACCGCGGGAATCAGCCCGTCCGCTCCAAATTTAATATCCGCTATACTTAACATTTTTTACTCCTTATAATCGCACTTGTATGCCTTTTTGTTTTAGTTGTTTTTTTAATTTTGTAATAGAAACCTCTCTAAAGTGGAAAATCGACGCCGCTAAGCCTGCGTCAACCTGGGGCAGTTTTTGAAACAATTCCACAAAGTGCTCCACGCTCCCCGCTCCGCCCGAGGCAATTATCGGAATAGAAACTAAATTTGAAATTTTTTCCAACAGCTCTAAATCAAATCCGTTTTTAACGCCGTCTGTATCGATGCTGTTGACAACCAACTCGCCCGCGCCTTCGTCTTCGCCACGCTTTGCCCACATAAGCGCGTCTATCCCCGTATTTTCCCGTCCGCCTTTGGCAAAAATCTTATATTCGTTTCCAATTTTTTTTACGTCCATCGACAAGACAACGCATTGATTGCCATACATTTTTGCAGCGTTTGAAATAAGTTTGGGGTTTTTTATTGCGCCCGAATTAACACTGACCTTATCTGCTCCGCATTTCAATACCCTTTCAAAATCCTCCACTTTGTTTATGCCCCCTCCTACCGTTAGAGGGATAAAAATTTCTTTGGCGGCTTGCTCTAATATATTGGTAAAAATAGAACGATTTTCATAGCTTGCGGTAATATCGTAAAATACAAGCTCATCCGCGCCTTGCTCGTTATAAAACTTTGCAAGCTCGACGGGGCTTTCCACGTCCCTTATCCCCGAAAAATTCGTACCCTTTACCACCCTGCCGTCGCGTACGTCCAAGCAAGGGATTATCCTTTTTGTCAGCATAGTTCACCTTTTGCAATTTTGATTGCTTTCTTTAAATCGATAAGCCCTTTATATAAGGCTTTCCCTAAAATTGCGCCGTATATAGAAAGCTCTTTTAGTGCCTTTATTTCTTCATAATAGGTTATACCGCCCGATGCGATAATTTTTAGCCCCTCTATATCAGATAGGGTTTTAAACGCCTCGATGTTCGTACCGTTCATAGCGCCGTCCGTTGCGATATCGGTGTAAATTACGGCGCTGACGCCCGCCTTAGCGCATTGCTTGCAAAAATCAAAACTTGACACTTCTGTAACCGTTTTCCACCCGTTAACTGCCACTTTTGCATTTTTAGCGTCAACCCCAACAGCAATTTTGTCTTTGTATTTTGCAACCATTTTTTCAACAAATGCAAAGTTTTCTATAGCAACAGTACCCAGTATTACACGCCCAACGCCCAAATCTAAATATGCCTTTATCCTGTCCTCGTTTCTTATACCTCCGCCGACTTCAACAAAAAAATTGCCTCTTTCCACCAATTGTTTTATTGTGGCAAAATTTGCCGTTGTGCCGTCTTTTGCGCCGTCTAAATCCACAAGATGCAAGTTCTTTGCACCACTATCCTTGAACATATCTATAATGTCTTTAGGCTGTGTGGAAAACACTTCCTTTTTTGAAAAGTCTCCTTGTGTGAGCCTAACAGCGTTTCCGCCCAATAAGTCTATCGCCGGGAATATCTTCACCTTACACCTCGTCAAACGCCTTTAAAATTTTTAAGCCGACTTCCCCGCTTTTTTCGGGATGAAACTGCGCGCCGAATATGTTTTTATTTTGCACTATACCCGCTACGCCTACTCCGTAATTAGAATATGCCACGACGCTTTTATTGCCCGCTTCAACAAAATAAGAATGCACGTAATATACATATTGCTTGTCCGTTATATATTTCGTCAATGGATTTGACGCTTTTATCTCCAGTTGATTCCAACCCATCTGCGGTATTTTTAAATTTTTAACAAAGCTTGAGAAAGGCACAACCTCCCCCTCAATCAACCCCAGTCCTTTATGCTCGCCGTACTCATAGCTTTTTTCAAAAAGTAACTGCATTCCAAGACAAATCCCCAACAAGGGCTTGCCGTTTTTTGCAACCTCGCAAATAACTTCATCCAGCTTTGACTCGGCAAGCTTTTTCCGCGCGTCAGCAAACGCCCCGACGCCCGGAAAAATCAACTTGTCTGCGTTACGTATTTCTTCTTTGTTGTTGGTCACCTTGCTTTCAATCCCCAAATAATTCAGCGAACATTTGAGTGAAAACAAATTTCCCACTCCATAGTCAATTATTGCAATCATAGGCTTCCCTTTGTTGACGGTATAACCTTAGAAAATGCGTCGTCGATTTTAACCGCCTTGCTCAACACTCTGCCAAACGCTTTAAACACGCCTTCTATAATGTGATGCGTGTTTTTCCCTTCAATCTGAACGATGTGAAGCGTTACTCCGGCCGAGCGAACAAAGGCGGAAAAAAATTCCTCCACAAGCTCCGTATCGAAAACGCCAACCGTTGGAGCGCTTTTTGGAGCGTTGTCGGAAATCCGAGTTGCCCTTAAGTTTATTTTATAGTTTAAAAACGCGCGTCCGCTTATATCGATTGCGCAAAGAATCAACGCCTCGTCCATCGGCAAAATTATGTCGGCATAACGAGCTATGCCCGCTTTGTCCTGCAAAGCCTCTTTTATAGCCTCGCCCAACACAATCCCTATATCCTCGGCAGAGTGATGAAAATCGACCTCTGTATCGCCTTTGCAAAATAAATCCATATCGAATTTGCCGTGCATAGAAAAAAGCTTTAGCATATGGTTAAAAAACCCGTTTCCCGAGGCAATATTATATTTTCCTTGCCCGTCCAAATTCAGTTTCAATGAAATATCTGTCTCGGCGGTTATACGCTTTTTTTCACAAACTCTCATATAAGTTTCTCCTTTTGTAAAATCTCGGCAATCCTTTTCAATAAGGTATCCATTTGCGATTTTGTCCCGATAGAAATTCTTACAAACTCCTCAATTTTGGCATTATCGAAATGTCGTACCAAAATCCCTTTTTCTTTTAGGCTCAGGTAAAGCAGTTTCCCCGAAATCCCTTCTCGCCTTACAAAAATAAAGTTTGCCTTGCTTGGCAATACCTCAAACCCAAGCGAGATTAAGCCGTTTGTTAAATAATCTCTATTTTGGATAATCTCTCCCGCGCATATATTAAAATAAGCAACGTCTTTTATCGCCTCACATCCGGCAATATCGGTCAACCTGTTTACGTTATATGGATTAAACGAAAATTTAATTTTATTTAAGTCCTCAATAATTTCCTCGCTTGCCAAAATCATCCCCAGCCGCGCGCCTGCCAACGACCTCGATTTAGAAAACGTTTGAACGATAATCAAGTTATTAAGTTCCGCCAAAAGCCCAACCGCGCTTTCTGCGCCGAAATCGACATAGGCTTCGTCTATTACAACCACATTGACTGGATTGGTCAATGCTATTTTCCGTATATCTTCTATGCTTATTGCAATGCCTGTAGGCGCATTGGGATTGGCAATTACAATATTCTTATTTAAATTACAAAATGCCTCAACATCTACTTTAAAATCACTTTTTAGTGGGATAAAGTTATATTTAAGCCCCAACAGCTCGCAAAATACGGGATAGAAACCGTAACTGATTTCAGGTACGACCACTTCTTTTTCGTTGTCGCAAAATGCCGTATAGATAAACGCCAACGCCTCGTCGCTTCCGTTGGTGACCAAAACCTGTGTCGGTTTAATTTTATAAAACTCTGCAATAGCTTCCGTTGACAGTTTTGATAAAGGGTCGCTATACAATCTAAGTTTTTCAACTTCCCTACTGCTTAACGCATTTATTACCTTCTCCGAGGGCGGAAATGGCGACTCGTTTGTGTTTAATTTAATATATTCCATACCCCTAGGTTGCTCCCCCGGGGCATAAGGACACATATTTTGAAAACGTCTACTTAAAAAATTACTCATTTTTATCCTCGTTAAATCGAATTAAAACAGAGTTTGCGTGCGCTTTTAAACCTTCGCTTTCGGCAAAGATTGCAATATCGTTTTTTACTTTCAATAATTCCGCCTTGGAATAACTCATATACTGCGTTTTTTTAATAAAATCGTCAACCGATAACGCAGACGAAAATCTCGCCGTTCCGCTTGTTGGTAAAGTGTGGTTGCAACCTGCGTAATAATCTCCCAACGCCTCGGGCGAATAATATCCCAAGAAAACCGAACCCGCATTTTTAACTAATTTTAAAAGCTTTTCAGGCTCGCTGACGGCAAGCTCCAAATGCTCTGGCGCAATCTGATTGGATATTTCAACCGCCCTTTCAAGACTTTCGCACAAAATAATTTCACCGTTATTTTGAATGGATATATCTGCAATTTCACGCCTAGGTAAAGTCTTTAATTGTTTTTCAACCTCATTTGCTACTGCAATAGCCAAACTCTTATCATCGGTCAACAAAATCGCAGATGCAAGCTTATCGTGCTCCGCTTGCGAAAGCAAGTCCGCGGCAAGGTAAATAGGGTTTGCAAGCTTATCCGCAACAATCAAAATTTCACTTGGCCCTGCCACCATATCTATTGAAACCTGTCCGAAAACCATTCTCTTTGCCGTTGCAACATAAATATTTCCGGGCCCGACTATTTTGTCCACCTTGGGTATAGTCTCCGTGCCGTACGCCATTGCGGCGATTGCTTGCGCGCCTCCAACTTTGAAAATATCTGTCACGCCCGCAAGCTTTGCGGCAATCAAAATTTCGTCCTTGATTTTACCGTCTTTTTGCGGGGGAGTTAGCATAATCATTTTTTTCACGCCTGCAATCTTTGCGGGGATAGCGTTCATCAAAACCGTTGAGGGATAACTTGCCGTGCCCCCGGGCACGTATATACCCGCAATTTCTATCGGCGTAATTTTTTGTCCAAGCAAAATTCCTTCCGACGGGCGAGTCTCAAAGCCCTCCCTTTTTTGCAAGCTATGATAAGCCTCGATGTTTTTTATAGCGCGTTTATAAACTTCAATAAGCTGAATATCTGCCGAGGCAAACGCAACATCTATTTCTTCTTGACTTACTTTTAAATTTGCTAGCTCAACTTGGTCAAAGCGTCTTTCATATTCTATAAGCGCTGAATCGCCACGGCTTTTAACGTCATTTATAATTTCCGACACCGTTTGTTCAGCCTTAAAAAAATCCTTGGCGGTTTCTTGACTATATCTTACGGACGAAAAGTTTTTATCTTCAATTATTCTCATAAAATGACCTCTTGTAAGCTGTCAATAAGACTGACAATTTGACTGTTTTTAAACTTATAGGCGGATTTATTGGCAATTAGACGCGCGCTTATAGGCATTATCTCTGTTAAAACCTTCATATCGTTTTCTTTTAGGGTTGTGCCTGTTTCAACTAAGTCCACAATAACGTCGCTTAAATTTAATACGGGCGCAAGCTCGATAGAGCCGTTAAGCTTTATGATTTCTATATCACGATTAAGCGCGGTATAATAGTTTTTTGAAATATTTACAAACTTTGTCGCAACGCGTAACGGTCTTTCTGTATCTTCTCGAAAACTGTTTTTTGCAGCAACCGCAACACGACATTTGCCGATATTTAAATCCAAAAGCTCGTAAACGTCGGGAGAATACTCCAACAATATATCTTTTCCCACAACACCGACGTCCGCTACGCCTTTTTCGACATATATCGCAACGTCTGATGGCTTGACTAAAAAGTACGAAACTTGGTTTTTTTCGTCGGTAAATACAAGTTTTCGGTTATCCGCCGTGACTTCCGACGTATCAAACCCGATTTTGTCTAAGAGTTTGCAGGTTTTTTCTGCCAACCGTCCCTTGGGAAGCGCAATATTAAACATTTTTCAATTCCTCCAGTCGTCCGTCGCCTTGCAAGACAAAACACGTTTTATAAGATAAGTCTTTTGGAATATTTTTTTCCACACGTACGGTATAGCCTTTTTCAATTAGCGAGTCGATTGCCTTATATAAGTTTGTCATATTGACATTCATTGTTTTACTTGTGTCATTAAGACATTCTTTATATATAACTACGCAATCTACGTCAAATTTGGTAGGTTCATAATAATAGCTGTTTATTTCATTTAGATAAACGGCAAACCCAATAGCGTTGCGGTTTTTTCCAAGTTTGTCCAACAGCTTATCATAGCGGCCGCCACTTAAAACCGCGCGGGGAACACCCGCTACATAACCGCAAAAAACAATTCCGCTATAAAAATTGGTGTCGTTGATAATTGAAAAATCCAATCGGATATTGTCTTTAAATTCCGTATCGCCGATGCAAGAATATATCGCGCTAAGCTCGTCAAGGGCATTTTTCATTTCATCATTAATCGCTATCTCATACGCGTCTTCCAGCGCGCTTTTAAAGCTTCCGTTTATTGTGATAAGTTTTTTTAAGCTTTTTTTGATGTTTTCCTTCAAATCTGCCTCATCGGCATGCCTAGCTAAATCGTGTACGTTTTTTGATACGATGCAATCCAATAGCTTTTTGCGGAGGGAATAGTCCGTCACGGATATTGCGTCAATCAAGCCCGTTACAAAGCTTATATTTGATATATCTAATACAAAATTTTCGTCAATTTCTTTTAGGCTTTTTAGGGCAAGCAAAACCACCTCTGTGGTTATATAGGGGTCATATGAACCAATCGCCTCAAGCCCCATTTGGGATATCTCTCGATATTTTGAAGCGTCTTTGTCAAGACGGTAAACGTTTTCTATATAATAAACCTTTTCCGCAGAGCCTTCCGACTTGGCATTTTTTGCAATTGACAACGTTACGTCAGGCTTTAGCGCCAGAAGCTTTCCATCTAAATCGTTGAAGGTTATGATGTTATCGCTAAGCAAAAAGTTTTTGTTTTCAAGATATAAGGAATATTCCTCAAACTTGCTCATCTTAAAACGTTTATAACCGTATTTTTCGTACACGTCACGCAGCGCGAGCGATACTTTTTCTTCTGAAGTTAGGGTATTTAAATTTATTTTCATCTTTCTCACCATATTTTGATATGGCTAGTATATTATACTTTATCGCTTTAGTCAAGTAAATTGCTAAAGTATTTTAGTTTTCTATTCGTTTAAAAATTAAAGGGAAATCCTTTGGTTTTTCGCCAGAAATTTCAGTTGCACGTATTACGTCTGCCTCCGCCTCTGAAAAAGCTTCTTCCTTTGAGGAGTACAGCGTGGCAAAAACATCTCCTTTTTCCACAAAATCACCAAGGTTTTTATTTAAAATTATGCCTGCAGAATGGTCAATAATATCTTCTTTTCGGTTACGTCCTGCGCCTAGCGTTACGCTTGCCAAACCGTACATTTCGGCATTTATTCGGGCAATATAGCCCGATGATTGTGATTTGACCGCTTTAGTCAACGACGCTTTTTTAAACTTATTCGGCTCAAAAATATAGTCTGCGTCTCCACCATGCGCTTTTACCATTTCTGCAAGTTTTGCCAAAGCCTTTCCTGTTTTTACGCTTTCTTTTGCCATTGTACGACATTCGTCAAGCGCGCCCAGCTTTGCCAAATATAGCATATTTGCGGCAAGCTCAATGGATAAATCGTACAAATCGCCCGTCTTTCCTTGCAAAACCTCTATACATTCAATAACCTCGAGCGAATTTCCTATTGCGTTTCCCAAGGGCTTTTCCATATTCGTTATCAACGCAACGGCGTCTTTTTTGCTGTTTTTGGCAATAGACACCATAAGTTTGGATAAATTTTCAGCTTGGTCAAGGGCTTTATTAAATGAACCGCTTCCGACTTTAACGTCTAAAACAATTTTATCTGCGCCCGAGGCAAGCTTTTTGCCCATAATACTGGCCGCGATGAGCGATGAATTATCTATGGTTGCCGTGACATCTCTAAGCGCGTAAAGTTTTTTATCCGCGGGCGCCAAATCCTTGCTTTGACCAATAATGCTACAGCCGACTTCTTTGACGATATTGAAAAATTCGTCCTCGCTTAGGCTTGTTCTATAACCGGGGATGGATTCCAGCTTATCTATCGTGCCTCCCGTATGACCTAAGCCTCTGCCGCTCATTTTTGCCACCTTGACACCGCAAGACGCAACGATTGGCACAACAATAAGGCTGGTTTTATCACCAACCCCACCCGTAGAAT
The DNA here is from genome assembly GCA_964604875.1 of uncultured Bacteroidaceae bacterium. Taxonomy (GTDB): domain Bacteria; phylum Bacillota; class Clostridia; order Christensenellales; family CAG-917; genus JAVVSR01. The sequence continues at coordinate 24,666 of CAZSAC010000005.1, forward strand.
GTTTATCAACCTTTATCCCGTCGATTGAGGATAAATCGATTACTTCCCCCGAGCGTACTATGCAATCGGTTAAATCAAAGGTTTCCCTGTCGGTCATTTTATTGAAATAAATTGCCATCAAAAGGGCGGATACCTGCTCATCGGGGATTTCGCCCGAGGTGTAACCGTTTACGAAAAAATCAATTTCCGCCTTACTTAATTCGAAGCCGTCTCTTTTCTTTTTGATGATGTCATACATTCTCATTTTCGGCGTCTCCTATTTTAAATGCTTGTGGCAAAAGCTGGGCTAGTGTGTAGCCTTTGAAGGTTGTTTCGTCTTTAGCCAAAATAATTTGAAAGTTGTCGTCACAAAACTCCTTCATAACCTGCCTGCACACTCCGCAAGGAGGGCAAAAGACAAGCGGAGAATCCTTATATCCGCCTACTATGGCAATCGCCTTAAATTTTTTATAGCCTTGTGATACGGCTTTGAAAAAAGCTGTTCTTTCGGCGCAACACGACGGCGAGTATGCGCCGTTTTCGATGTTGCAACCCGTAAATATTTTCCCGTCAACGCCCAAAAGCGCCGCTCCAACCATAAATTTTGAATATGGCGAATAGGAGTTTTTTCTAGCCTTCAACGCCATTGAGATTAATTCAGTTATCATTTTTTATCTCCAGCTGCGGAATTATGGTATATTTGTTTTCGATTTGTGATAAAAAGCTTTGTCCGCATAGCTCGTTTTTTATCCCGAAATAGTCTAATATCGTTGCCGAAATATCCGAAAAGCTGTCCCTCGTGCCAAGATTGACGCCCCTCAAAATCGGCTTGCCGTACGCAAGTACAAACGTATATTCCCGACTGTGGTCAGTACTTGGTGTTTTAGGGTCGCAACCGTGGTCTGAAGTAATAAGCAAAAGGTCTTCTTTTTTCATATTCTGAAAGAAGAAACCTAACCAAATATCGAAGTCGCTTATTGCGTTGGCGTAGCCGTCAATATCGTTTCTATGCCCGAATTTCATATCAAAGTCAACCAAATTGACAAAACAAAGCCCCTCAAAATCTTCTTTAAGCAATTCAAAGGTTTTATCCATTCCGTCGGCGTTATCCTTTATAGAATATGTTTTTGTAATTCCAACTCCTGCAAAAATATCGTTTATTTTCCCGACACCGATAACGTCGAATTTTCTATCGGAAAGCTCGTTGAGCAAGGTAGCTTTTGGCGGTATAAGTGAGAAATCGTGCCGATTGCTTGTTCTGACAAAGTCGGGGAACGCCCCCTTAAACGGCCGAGCGATTATTCGTCCGACGGCGTGTTCACCTTGCATAATGTCTCTTGCAATTTTACAATACTCATATAGCTTTTCAACAGGGACAATATCCTCGTGCGCGGCGATTTGCAATACGCTGTCCGCAGACGTATATACAATCAACGCTCCGCTTTTTAAATGTTCCTCTCCAAAATCGCGTATAACCTCTGTGCCCGAATAAGGCTTATTGCATATAACCTTACGTCCTGTTTTATTTTCGAGTTCAAAAATAATTTCTTGAGGGAAGCCGTTGGGATACGTCGGCAACGGTTTTTCTGATACCAGCCCGGCAATTTCCCAATGCCCGATAGTCGTATCTTTTCCGCGGCTTTTTTCGGCGAGCCGTCCATATGCGCCGAGAATATTTTTATTCTTTTCACAAAACCCGTCGATATTAAAAAGCCCTAGCGCAGACAAATTCGGCGCAAAAAACAACTCCGATTCCATAATCGTCTTTAAGGTGTTGCTTCCTTCATCATTATAGCTTTTTGCATCGGGCAGCTCTCCAACGCCCAAGCTATCCAAAACAATCAAAAACACTCTTTTCATTAAATTACCACCAAAACCGCTTTATCCTTCAATTTTTTAACATAAAAGCCTATTTATGTTATTTTAATACTTTTTATACCTAAAAGACAAGCTTAAAGCTCTTCTTATTACAATACCACATTTTTGGCATTAATTGCAAGTTGTAGTATAATATTTATTCAATATTTCCTTAATCGAATAATTATTTAAGCGTTGACAAAAACTAGTTTTAGCCTCAAACTATAAATAAATATACAACACTTTTGGAGTAAATTTTGCAAACAAAACAATTTGAAATTTCGGGTATGCACTGCGCAGCGTGCGCAGCCACAATCGAAAAGGTTACAAAAAAACTAGAGGGCGTTCAATCCAGCGACGTCAATATTGCAACCAATCGCCTTATAATCACTTATGACGAAGCAAAGGTTAGCCCTGCCGATATTATAAACAAAATTATAAAGGCGGGTTTTGAAGCCACGGAATACATCTCTCCAAGCGCTTCTAAAACAAGCTCAATTAAAAAGAAATCCGATTCCATCTCTGCGCGAAACAACAAAGGCGCGCTTATTGCAACGGTTTGTTTGGCGTCCATAATCCTTATTATTTCAATGGGGCAAATGCTTTTCCCCAATATGCCGCTGCCAAGCTTTATTTCGATTGATGCCAATCCGCTAGGCTTTGCCATATTTCAGCTTATTCTGACTATTCCCGTGCTCATTTTAGGGAGAGAGTTTTTCACGGGAGGAATAAAAGCTCTTTTTCTAGGTCACCCGAATATGGATACGTTGGTTGCCCTCAGCGCAGCCGCTTCGTTTATATATAGCGTGGTGATGACTTGTCTAATCCCTTCCAACGTTCACTATGTCCATAATCTATATTATGAATCCGCCGCCGTCGTTATCGCGCTTGTCGCCGTTGGCAAATATCTTGAAATAAAAAATCAGGAAAAAACAAAAAGCGCAATTACCAAGCTTATGGAGCTTGCGCCCGACACCGCAATTCTTGTAGAGGAAAACGGACAACGAGAGGTTGCAACAAACGAGGTTAAAATAGGACAAACCGTGCTGGTAAAGCCCGGCGCAAGAGTTCCCCTAGACGGCGTGGTGACAAAAGGATATGGAAACATAAACGAAGCGATGCTCACGGGAGAAAGCTTGCCTGTCGAAAAAACCGAGGGGTGCGAGGTAATCGGGGGTAGCGTTTCTATAGACGGCGCGCTTTATATTAGGGTTAGCCGAATAGGCGAGGATACTACCCTATCTAAAATTATCAGGTTTGTGGAAGACGCGCAAGGCAAGAAAGCTCCGATTTCCAAGGTTGCCGATAAGGTTGCGGGCGTCTTTGTCCCGATATCTATTGCCATCGCCTTGGTATCGGCAATAATTTGGCTTTTATGCGGAAAAGAATTTTCCTTTGCGCTGAAAATTTTCACCTCTGTGCTGGTTATAGCTTGTCCTTGCGCAATGGGTTTAGCCACTCCTACGGCGATTATAGTAGGCACAGGCTTGGGCGCAAATAACGGAATCCTTATCCGAAGCGGAGAAGCCTTAGAAACTGCGCATAAGGTATCTGTGGCGATTTTTGATAAAACCGGAACGATAACTCAAGGCAAACCTGCCGTATCCGATATTTTTGGAAACGACACAGACCTAGTGTTGTCCGTCGCCTCATCGCTTGAGCGACTGTCTGAGCACCCCTTATCCAAAGCCATAATCGAAAAAGCCGACGCCGAAAAAACCAAAGTTTTTGAAATTTTCGATTTTAAAAACTTGACGGGTTTGGGCTTGACGGGTTTAGACAGCCAAGGCAATACTTTCTTTGTCGGCAATAAAAAACTTATGGAAGATAAGCAAATTTCTTGTTCCAACTTTCCGGTCATTGAGGAATTACAGTCCAACGGAAAGACCGTTGTATTGGTTGCCCGAAATCAAACGCTATTAGGCGGAATTGCAATTTCCGATACAATAAAAGAAGACGCGGTATCTGCGATTGAACAGCTTAAAAAGCTTGATATAAAAACCGCGCTTTTGACGGGCGACAACTACGCCGCGGCAAACTATATCGGGAAAGCCGTCGGCATCGACGAAATAATCGCAGAAGTGCTCCCCACAGAAAAAGCCGCCGTCGTATCGAAATTTCAAGCAGAAAACGAAACCGTTATGATGGTGGGCGACGGAATAAACGACGCTCCTGCGCTTGCGCAAGCTGATATAGGTTGCGCGATAGGAAACGGCAGCGATATAGCCATAAATTCGGCGCAAATTGTTTTGATGAAAACACAACTAGAAGACGTATGCAAGGCGATTAAACTGAGCAGATATACTATCCGCAATATAAAACAAAACCTGTTTTGGGCTTTTTGTTATAACACGTTGGCAATCCCATTGGCGGCAGGCGTATTATATCCTTGGCTGAAAGTTCTTCTAACCCCGATGATTGGTGCTTTGGCGATGAGCTTGAGCTCGCTGTTTGTTGTGACGAACGCCTTACGACTTAAAGGAAAAAAACTATAAAAAAAATTTGGCTTTGCCAAAAGAAGGAGGTAAATATGAAAACATTAAATGTCCCGGATATGCATTGTAGCAACTGCAAAAACCGTATTGAAAAGGCTTTAAGCGCGTCAAATATAGCCCATCAAATTGATTTGGAAAACAAAACCGTGTCAGTAGACGAAACAAGGCTTAACGAGGCGATAGAGACGCTTGAGGACCTTGGCTTTGACATAGACTAGTCAAAAGCCAAAGTCTTTGCCTAAAAGTTAATATTAGGTGTTTTTCGTTATAATACTTTCCACCAAGTTAGCCGCGCTTTCGCACGCGTCTATACTGTTTTCAAAAGAGTCGAAAACTTTCGTCCAGGCAATTAAATCCGCCGAATTTTCCACTTGCCCGAAAAGATTCCTTATGGATTCTGCATGTAAAACGTCGCCCTTATTTTCCAACGTATTGATTTGTATAATAATTTTATTTATTTCTTTGGATTTTTTATACAAAGGAAATTCTTTAGCTAGCTCATAAATTTTCTTGCACGAGTCCAAAAGAATGCTTGCAAAAGTCACCGCGTCTTTTCTGATAAGCTTTACGCGGAACATATAAATTTTCCGCATTATATCCTCTACCTTATCCACAATGTCATCTAGGTAGAGCGCAAGAGTGGAAATATCTTCTCTGGCAAGGGGCGGCATAAATTCGTGCGCCAGGTTTTTGCCCGATTCGTGCCGTTTAGAGTCAGCTTCGTTTTCCAAAGCGTGCATTTTTTTTGCATATTCTTCTAGTTTGCTATATTCATAGTTGTTCAGCACCTGCGATAAGTATTCGGCTGATTTTACACTTATTTCAGAAACTTCGATAAAATTTCCAAAGTAATCAAATTCCTTCCTAAAATTAAAAAATCCCATATGACTCCTAAAAAATGACAATAAATAATTTAGCCAGCAAGTACCCCAGCACACCGCAACCGGGGAAAGTAAAAATCCAAGCTAAGACCATCTCGGAAACAATTTTCCAATTTACAGCCGACAATCTTTTAGATGCGCCGACGCCCATAATAGCCGTTGTTTTTGTGTGAGTAGTGCTAACCGGAATACCAACAAGAGATGAAACCAATAAGCAAGCAGCGCCCGCAATATCAGCGGAAAACCCTTGATAAGCCTCCAAGTTAACCATATCCATTCCCACGGATTTTATTATCCGATAGCCGCCCATTGAGGTGCCCAGCGCCATCACTACGGAACAAAGCACCATCAGCCAAATAGGAATAGAAAAGGTATCGGTAGGATTATCGCCGTTTACCAAACAGATTCCAAGTAAAAAGACGCCCATAAATTTTTGACCGTCCTGCGCGCCGTGCATAAACGCCATTGCGGCTCCGCCAAAAATTTGAGCGTCCTTAAAAAATATGTTTGCTTTAACCCTGTTTGTCCGTCTAAAAAGCAATTCGTTTAGCCTTGCAATTAAGAAGCCCGAGCCAAAGCCGAGTACCGTAGATAGAATAAGCCCGTAAATGACTTTAAGCCATTCCGCGCCGTTTATACCGTCAAAACCGCCACATAAAGCTATCGCTGCGCCGGATAGACCAGCTATTAGAGCGTGGCTTTCGCTAGTCGGTATCCCAAATTTCCAGGCAACCGTCGCCCACAACACTATCGCGAATAAGGCTGCGCAAAGCACAACGGAGGCGTCTGCGGTATTTGATTGAAAGTCCACCATATGGTAGATAGTCATGGCAACCTTAGAGTTGAAAAGCGTCATTACCAACACGCCTAAAAAATTGAATATCCCCGCCATAATTATTGCGCTTGTCGCAGTCATTGCGCGTGTGGAAACACAGGTTGCTATGGCGTTAGGCGCGTCTGTCCACCCGTTTACGAGGATTACTCCCAGCGTCAAAAGGACAATTATTAAAAGAGCGGGATTGTTTGCAACTTGATTTATAAATTCTTGAAAAGTCAGCATCAGCTTTGCTCCGAGTTTTTTATTTTGAATCTGTAGAGCGAGGCTTTTCGTCCTTTTTCTTATTTGAAAAAATTCTATTAAGTCCGTATGTAACAAGAATTATTATGCCCATTACCACAAAGATACCGAGCATTCCCTTGCCAAGATATTTTAAGTTTTCTAAAAAGTTTACGGGTACAAACATAATTGTTTTCCTCCTCCGATTTATAAAAAGAACCCAAGTATCAGTCCGCCGGCTATTACCGAGGCAATTTGACCGGATACGTTTACGCCGATAGAATGCATAAGCAAAAAGTTTTGATTGTCCGCTTCAAGTCCCAGCTTGTGAACGACGCGTCCCGACATCGGGAACGCGGAAATACCTGCCGCTCCTATCATAGGATTGATTTTTTCTTTTAAAAACAGGTTTATAAATTTTGCAAATAAAACTCCACCCGCCGTATCAAATACGAAAGCAAACAGACCTAAACCTAATATAATCAGCGTATCAAGTTGCAAAAATTGTTCCGCCTGCATTTGCGAGGCTATCGTGATGCCCAATAAAATGGTAATTAAATTTGCCAAAGTTTTTTGAGCTGTTTCGGACAGGGAATCTAAAACCCCGCACACTCTAAGCAGATTTCCAAACATCAAAAAGCCGATTAACGCCACCGAACTGGGAGCAATCAGCCCCGCTATTATGGTGATAACAATCGGGAAAAGGATTTTTGCTGTTTTTGAGACTTCTTTTCCTTTGTATTCCATATGTATTTTTCTTTCTTTTTCGGTTGTCAGAAGCTTAATCACAGGGGGCTGAATTATTGGCACAAGCGCCATATAAGAATACGCCGCAACCATAATCGCGCCCAAATATTTAGAGCCCAGCTTCATCGCGACAACGATGGCGGTAGGTCCGTCAGCCGCTCCGATTATGGCGATAGACGCCGCGTCGTTGGGGCTAAAGAACATTGACGCCGTACAAAGGGTGAAAAATATCCCAAACTGCGCAGCTGCTCCAAACAGCATTAGCTTGGGATTGGAAAGAACGGGTCCAAAATCTATCATTGCGCCAATTCCGATAAACAAAAGTAAAGGAAATAATTCGTTGGCGATGCCTGCTTGATATAAGGTGCTTAGAGGTCCCGATTGAACTACGTTGTTTATTGTCTGTTCAACCGCCCCCGAGAAAGGAAGATTTACCATAATCGTGCCGAAACCGATTGGCAAAAGTAAAGTAGGCTCCATCTTCTTCTTTATCGCAAGAAAAATAAGAATACCACCTATTAGGCACATTACAATTTGCTTCCAGGTTATAGCCAGAATATTGGCATATAAAAAATCCATATTTGTCCTCACTTTGCGTGTTTCTTATAATTTTTGCATAAGTAAGGCGTTTTTTTACAAAAAAAAAGCGAACTCAAGAGATGCCGCCATAATAGAAGGGTATTATAAACCCTCATACTAAGTAAATAAAATCAATATGATTTTATGACAGTCTCCACCACTTACTTTAGCAAATACAATATAACATTTTTCACGGGACACTGTCAAATGGTTTACGGGAAAATCCAATAATTGTTTTGGTTTAATTTAACAAAAAAAAATATTTTTTTCGACTTAGTAAAAAATTGTTGCAATTCGTCCAAAGCTATATTATATTATGCGTACAAGATATTAACGCACTAAAAACAAAATAAATCTTGGAGGATTTTTATGAAAGTTCGACCATTCGAAAATGATGACGAACCAACTTTCTTACGACTGTGCGAGGAGTTTTATAATTCAGGAGCCACCGCTCGCGGCTATGACGAAAGCATAGCGCTCAAAACCTTTCGATACATTATGTCTAAACATGAAAATCTTTGGGGCTATTTTATGTTAGACGCCGAAACGCAACAAATTGTAGGCTATTCGCTGCTCACCTCATACTGGTGCAACGAAGACGGGGGGAACGTAATAATATTGGATGAGCTTTATATCTGCCCCGTCGACCGCCACCGCGGCTATGGTCAGCTTTTTTTGCAATGGATACAGCAAGAGTTCCACGAAAAAGCGGTTTCTATCACACTGGAAGTAGTCACAACAAATACCATTGCAAAGCAGCTATATGCCAAAATGGGTTTCACAGAAGATGGATTTGAAGTCCTATCCAAACCACTTTAATTTTTAAATTTAGACTCTGTCTCAAGCAAAAACCTACCATATGGTAGGTTTTTTTGCGGAAAGAAACCGTACAATAGGCTCTGCGGAACTTGAAAAATAGCTTAATGAGATTGCATATTGACTTTTGGCACTTTCCATAGTAGACTTTAATTGGGCGATAATATATAAGGATAATCAATTTTGCGCGTTGCCACTATTAATGCAAAGCTTTTATCTTATGAGATTATTATTTATTAACTTAAAAAATCAATTATGCAAAAACTCGTCGTTATTCATTTTGATAACGTCGGTTTTTGCATTCTTGTTTATTTTTACGGCTTTTATTTTCAAGATTATGGATTTAGAAGCGCCTGATGACAGATATATCCATTTTTTGATTTCAATCTTCTTTTTCGGCGCGGTTGCCACTGCGTTTTATTTTATTGCAAACATATATTGTAAAAACTTGAAGCTGCTTTATAAAACCTGGAAAATTTTTGGCGCTAGGTATGAGTATTTTTTGCTTATAATGGCGGTGGATTTTCTGCTTATGCTGATTGTCGGCTGTTTACTTGGCTATCTTGCGGACACATATTTTAGTTCAATTTTGCTGATGGATGGCGATAATCACCTATATTTAACAGGAAAACAGCTTGGCATAACATTAATCTATGAGATTATATTGGCTTGTTTCTATTTCTGTGTGATTGGATATAAGCTTTATAAGGTGACAAAATTATGATAAGCGTATATAAATATATCCTTCTAAAAATAAGGCGTCATTTTAAATTGGAGCTTACGTCAATTTTCCTATGTTTGTTGTTGTTTGTAATGGCAATAAGCCTCGTTTCCAACAGGCAAACAGCGTTTTATGTAAAAGAGTTTCAACAAACAAAATATGAGAACTATTATATAACCCAACAACCTTATAAAAACGACGTCTATAAAGACTACGGCCTTGACGAAAACATTGTGGCTTTTTATATGCAGGAGCGTACCCTCATTAAGGATGGTAAGAATTATCGCTCGATTCCGATGGCAATTATGGAAACTAAAATCCTTGAGCATTTCTCTCCTCAAATCAAAGACGAATATTCTGACGCTGAAAATGTTGCCATAAAGGTTTATGCCTCCTTCAAATTGAAGGAAAAATATCCCTTAGGGGAAGAATGCTCTTTTTCTGCTTTGAAAAATATAAAGGGTACGGTGGTTGGGTACAATTATGGCGAATTTATGCTTTTGCCGGATAACAATGGAGCTACGCTTGCGGGCTTATGGTCTACGGAGCCCGAAATTATGGCTTTCGTTGACGATATTTCCATTATTGACAGCGGTTATTATGCCATATGCGATATTCCTGCGTCAAAGCTTGCTACACTTGACCCCTATCAGTTTATCAGCATAAAAGAACAAGCGAAAAAATTAAATGACGGCTCTCTTCAAGCCTTCTATTTTTATGTCATTCTTGCCGTTGTTCTTGCTTCAATACTCGTTTATTCCATAAATCATCTTCTCTTTAGCGAAACGCTAAAAAAAGAAATCGCCTTGGAATGCTTGGTTGGCGCCACCAAAAAAAGTATGATTATTGCAAACGCTGTTTTGCTTGCTCTAGAAAGCATTGTCACCGCAACCCTCTATTATTTGATATATTCCCTTATGGTGAAAAGCGGTTTAATATATTCTTCTGGCTTTGCATTAGGGCTAATCCCCTTTATTTTCATAATTTTCCTTGCAATGTTTGTCGCTCGAGTCGTAAATATTCTGCGTAACAAACTATTGCCGAATTTACACGCTGACGGAGATTAAAAAATGTTAAAATTAATAAATGTTTCAAAAATCTACAACATCAATACCGCTGCCGCTTGTCAGGCTTTAAATGACGTTAATTTGGAAATTGAACAGGGTGAAACCATTGCCATAATGGGCGTGTCGGGCAGTGGCAAATCAACGTTGCTCAATATTTTGTCTACCATTGACACTCCGACCGGTGGCGAATATTTTATGTTTGATAAAAACATTACCGAATATTCTAACAGTGAAATTTGCAAAATCCGAAACGAAAAAATCGGGTTTGTTTTGCAGGAATACGGTTTATTACAAAATGATTCGGTTTTCGACAACGTTGTTATGCCCCTTTATCTTGGCAACAAATATCCCCGTAAGGAGATTAAAAACCGAGTAAATGAAGTTCTATCTCAACTAAATATTCTAGAGCTTGCAAAAAAGAAGGTAAACAAAATTTCGGGCGGACAAAAGCAACGAGTTGCTATTGCCCGCGCAATCGTCTGCAACCCCGAAATCATCTTCGCCGATGAACCGACTGGCGCGCTGGATTCGAAAACCGCCAAAGAAATTATGGAAATCTTTTTATCCCTAAACAAGCAAGGGAAAACCATAATTATGGTCACGCACGACCAGCAAATGGCTTCTTATATGAATAAAACCTTATATATTGTAGACGGGAAAATAGAAACCTAACCACATTATACACGCAATCTAGAGTAAAATTAAAAGTGGGATTCGTAAGGAGCGGAGCGACGGAAAAGCGAGCAACGGACAAGCCCTTGCCCTACTTGTAGCGAGCGTCAGCCCCGTCGGGGGTTCTAGGCGGAGCCGTCACGCAGTATGCGTGGAAATCCTTTTTCGAGCACAAAAAAAGACAATCAATTTAGATTGTCTATTATTGGCGGAGGAAGAGATTCGTAAGGAGCGGAGCGATGGAATAGCGAGCAACGGACGAGCCCTTTGCCCTACTTGTGGCGAGCGTCAGCCCCGTCGGGGGGTTCTTGGCGGAGCCGCCACGCAGTATGCGTGGGAATCCCGTTTTTGAGCACAAAAAATAGACAATCAATTAAGATTGTCTATTTTTGGCGGAGGAAGAGGGATTCGTAAGGAGCGGAGCGATGGAATAGCGAGCAACGGACGAGCCCTTTGCCCT
>CAZSAC010000005.1:36096-54466 GCA_964604875.1 uncultured Bacteroidaceae bacterium
AATTAAGATTGTCTATTTTTGGCGGAGGAAGAGGGATTCGTAAGGAGCGGAGCGACGGAATAGCGAGCAACGGGCAAGCCCTTTGCCCTACTTGTGGCGAGCGTCAGCCCCGTCGGGGGTTCTAGGCGGAGCCGTCACGCAGTTGCGTGGGAATCCCGTTTTTGAGCACAAAAAATAGACAATCTTAATTGATTGTCTATTTTTGGCGGAGGAAGAGGGATTCGAACCCCCGTGGGCTTGCACCCAAACGGTTTTCAAGACCGCCTCGTTATGACCACTTCGATATTCCTCCAAAGCTGTTTTTCGTTTGTTAGTATAGCAATTATTCTTTTTCTTGTCAATCAACTAGTTTAGAATGCTGAAAATGTTTTGCAATATGCGCAATTTTCAAGTATACTCAAATATGGAGGCGCAAAATGAAACTAGGAAAAATCAATCATATAGGAATTGTTGTTGAGGACATCGCAGAAGCGAAAAGCAGATATAGCCGTTTATTTGGCATCAAAAAATGGTGGGAGATAGTGTGCGACGGCGAATTGGATTTATATTATCACGGGCAAAAGAGAGCCTGTCACGTGACGCTTTATTATGGTGGCAAGGGCAACACGAAAATCGAGCTTATACAAACGCGCGGGGAAGAAAACACCTATACGGAATTTTTTAAAAAGCGGGGTGAAGGAATCCACCACATAATGTACGCGGTTAAGGATTTGGACGCAGCCATAAGCGAATGCAAGCAAGAGGGTTTTTCGGTTATCCAAAACGCGACGTTTAAAAGCGGAGGGGCGACTGTGCGATACGCGTATGTTGCAAAGTCAGGAGACGGCGTAATATTTGAATTGGTGGAGTGTACGCTTCCCTGGGGAGGAAAGAAAGGCGATATGCCTTTAGAGCTTCAGCTGGGGACATTGACAAAAAGCTATCGGAAGGTGAAATGATGGATTACGAAAAGATACTTGGTCACGTTGACCATACATTATTAAAGCAAGCCTCAACCTGGGAAGAAATAACGCAGCTATGTGACGATGCCATAAAATATCAGACGGCATCAGTTTGCATTCCGCCCTCATTTGTTGAACGCGTCAAAGCAAGGTATAAAAATCAGCTTAAAATTTGCACGGTTATAGGGTTTCCAAACGGCTATAATACCACGCAAAGCAAGGTTTTTGAAACGCAAAATGCCCTTAAAAACGGCGCAGACGAAATAGACGTGGTGATAAATATTGGCGATTTAAAAGATAAACAGTATGATAAAATTTTAAATGAACTTAAGCAAGTAAAAGCAGAATGTGGAGATAAAGTCTTAAAAGTGATTATTGAAACCTGCCTTTTGACAGAAGAAGAAAAAATAAAGATGTGTGAATTAGTTACGCTTGCAAAGGCGGACTATATAAAAACCTCAACGGGTTTTTCCACGGCGGGGGCGACGCTTGACGATATTGCCCTGTTTAAAAAGCATATCGGAGAAGGCGTTAAAATGAAAGCCGCCGGCGGCATCAAAAATTTTGAAGACGCCGAAGCGTATTTAAATTTAGGCTGCGACAGACTGGGTACAAGCGCACTTGTAAAGGCGGTAAAGCCTTAGATATAGTCTAGTTCTATTATCATTTAAACAACAAAAAAGCCTAACGACGTTAGGCTTTTTGAAATCATATTTAATTTGCTTTTGTCAAAAATTTAGTGTTTTCTTTCTTTCCCCAAAAAGTACACAACCAAAGCGTTATATCCCGAGTGCCCCGAAACCAATTGGTTTATATAGCAATATTTCATAGGCTCGGGCACAAGCTTTGACAAAATAGAGCCAAGCTTCTTTGCTTCGGAGTCGTCGTCCATATGCCCTATCATAATAAAATCGTTTTTGTTGGGCTCATAATAATTCAAAAAGCAGTCGACCAATGTGGACATTGCCTTTTTTCTGCCTATTGCTTTTGCCAACAGACTTACACCGCCCGCCTTATTGATTTCCAAAATCGGCTTTAGATGCAATAATGAACCTATTGCCGCGGCGAAAGCAGAAATCCGACCGCTGTTTTTGATATTTTTTATATCGTCAACAATAAAATCCTGATGAATATGCGTGCGGTTTTCATTAAGCCAGTTTTCAACCTCTTCAATAGTTTTGCCTTGCTTTTGCAATTTTTTGGCGTAATAAACGGCTAAGCCGGAACCGCCGCCGCCACTAAGCGAATCCACCAATACAACCTTCCTTTCGGGGAATTTTGCTTGCAAATCTCTGACAACAGGAACCAAGTTTTCATAGCAACCCGACATACCCGACGAAAAGGATATATGCATCACATCTTTGCCTGACTCTAAAAGAGAGGTAAAAAGCTGTTCCGCCTCATACGGGTTTACCAAAGAGGACTTTATAAAATGCCCTTGTTTTAGGATTTTATAAAAGTCTTTCATCGACAGTTCCTCTTCCGCGCCTGAGTAGTGTTTGTTGGCAATCGTAAAAGGGACAAGCAGTCTATCTGTTGGGTTTTCGTCATAGTAGCCAAAATATAAATCCGACATTGCGTCGGTCGTGATGACATAAGAGTTATTCATATCTAGTATCCTTAGTTTTATAAAAAGATTATATCATATTTTATGTAACAATGTCTATAATATCTAAAAAATTAAACTTTTTTATATAAATTCCTATTTCGTCCAAAAAGATAGATTATTGACAAAAATTAATTTAAGGATATATAATAAATTAAGAGGTGACATATGTTTAAGATAATGTCGGCAGACGAAGCTATTCGTTTAATAAATGACGGTGACTGTATTGGTATCAATTCGTTTATCGGTCTGGCAAATCCCGAGGCGTTGCATCAAGCGGTCTATCGCAGCTTTACATCAGAGGGTCACCCTAAAAACTTGCGGCTATATTGTAGCGCAGGTTTTGGCATTTGGGATAAAACCCGCTTTGCTGAGCCCTATATTGCCGCAGGCGCGGTGAAGGAGGTTATTGCAGGGCATTGCGCGGGTATGGTTGAAATGGTGCGTCTTGCCACAGAGGAGAAGATTGAGGCGTATAATCTGCCCTTGGGAGTATTGTCACATACGGTACGAGCGGCGGCGTCGGGGAAATCCTTTTATCTGTCTGAAGTTGGGCTTGGCACTTTTGTCGACCCTAGGTTTGGAACGCCCGCTCTCAACTCTATATCCAAACGCAAGCTAGTCGAGCTTATCCACATTGACGGTAAGGAATATTTAAAATTTGAAACCCCGAAACTGGATATAGCCTTTATTCGCGGCACGACAGTTGACCCGTCTGGCAACATCAGCTTTGAACGCGAGTATGTTACCGTTGACGCTCTTTCCGTGGCTCAAGCGACAAAAAACAACGGCGGAAAGGTTATTGTGGAAGTTGAAAACGTCAGCCACCAATTTACAAGGCCTGGCTCTATAGTAGTCCCCGGGATACTTGTAGACGCCGTTGTTGTAAACAAAAACCGCATTGACAGCTATAATCCCGCATTATCGGGCGATATACACGTTCCGCCCACTCATATGGATTTTTATATGTCCCAGCTTACCACCTCCAGAAGCAAACGCGAGCGTGGAAACGACGTATCCGCTGAAATCATCGGGAAACGCGCGGCTAGGGAGCTACGCCCCGGCGATATAATCAATATTGGTATCGGCATACCCGAAAAAGTTGGCAAATACGCAAGCGAGCTAGGGGTATTACGGGATATTACCACCACTGTTGAATCGGGCGGTATTGGCGGAGTCCCCGCGCCGGGAGTGGCGTTTGGGGCGACCATCGGCGCTGATATGATATGCAGTATGGCGACTCAGTTTGATTTTTATGACGGTGGTGGCTTAGACGCCTGTTTTATGGGCGCGCTTGAGGTAGATTGCCACGGAAACGTCAACTCGCACGACCTTGAAAACAGCTTTGTCGGAATAGGTGGGTTTGCAAATATTACCTGCGCCACAAAAAAGATTGTTTTTTGTTTAAATTTTACGGCAAAAGGGCTTGTCGCCACAGAAAAAGACGGGGTTATTGACATTCTAAAAGAAGGCGACGTACCAAAATTTAAAGAAAAAATCCGTTCAATCAGCTTTTCGGCTAAAGAGGCTTTGAGAAAAAAGCAAACAGTGTTTTATGTGACCGAGCGATGCGTTTTTGAGCTAACCGATAAAGGGCTTAAAATCAAAGAAGTTTTTAATGGAATCGATTTACAAAAAGATATAATAGACAAACTAAGCTTTAAGCTTGCGGAGTAATATGAATAAATACGAGAATATTTTTAGCGAACGGCTGATGCTTGTTCCCCTATCAATGGATTATTTACAAGAAATTTTTGCAAATTTTACAGATGAAGTTACAAAATATATGTTACCCGAGACTCCCAAAGCCATTTTTGAAACGGAGGCTTTTATCACAAGTTCAATTTCTGCGCGTGAAGAAGATACGTCATATACCTACGCCGTTACGCTAAGCGAAAATAACGAGTTTATCGGTTGTTGCGGACTTCATAAAATTCAGGACGAATATCCCGAACTCGGCATTTGGACGAAAACGTCTGCCCACGGCAATCATTATGGCAGAGAAGCCGTCGGCGCTCTTATAACGCTTGCTAAAGATATGGGAATACCCGAGTTGATTTATCCTGTTGACAGACGGAATATTGCAAGCAAGAAAATCCCTCTGTTTTACGGAGGGAAACTCTTAAAAAAAGCTGAAACAAACGGAAAACTTGAAATTGAAATTTACAAAATATCTTTAGAGTAAAGTATCTTTGTCGTTTTCTTTATGAATTTTTATTCCGATTTGTCCCTTGGAGCAAAGCAGATACGCCAATAGCCATAGCCCCGAAATTGCAACAATTATATAAATTATTGTTGAAGCAATTTGATTTCCAAAAGTAATCCAACTTACCAAATTAAAGTTAAAAGCTCCAACTAAACCCCAGTTTAGCGCGCCGATTACTGTTAAGATTATCGCAATTATTGTTATCATAAAACACCTCTCATAATTGCATTGTGCGCAAAAAATAAAGTTTTATCCAAAAATAAACGCAGGCTTGTTGCCTGCGTATTTTGTTGTTATTCTGCTTTGGGTAGCTCTTCTATTGCGCTAGTTTCTGGCGTAGCTATAGGATTACCAAATTCGTCAAAGCCCGATAAACGTCGTCTTTCGTCGATAGTAGCTTTAATTTCGTCATATTTTTCGCCGTATAACCAATATTTCTTTTTGTAGAAGAAATAGCCTATTATCGTCAACGGTATCGGAATCAAAAACATAAACGCGCGCAGTATCGTCAAGCTGGAAAGCGAAATAATTTCCGTGTTTTCCGTGGACACTTTTGCGCCTACGCCCAGCTCGTTGACTTTGGCAATCGCTACCGCGTCATCTGACTCGATTAAGATAGAAATTTTATCTGCGTAATCGGGATTAGCTAAAAGCAATTCCAAGGTTTCCAAATTGGTAAAATATACCTTGCCGTCTTCTTCATAGCTTGATACCTTAACCATGTATTTATCATCGTCGTTTGTATACAAAGACACGTTTTTAACATATGTTCCATTTGCGTCAGTCAGCGGAACGTCGCTGATTGTGGGCAGTCCCGCAGCCGCAATACCGATACCCAAAATAAGCATTGCTATAGCGCCTGCGAATTTAGTCAGCAAGGTTTGCACGCTGAATATTACGCTGTCGCCACGTTTTCCGTTTTTATATTCGCCATAGTCCACGACGTCGGCAATCATAACTGTGCTTCCTATTTGGTTTAGCCCGCTTGCCGTCATCAAGAATGCGCCCGATAAAGCCACTAATATTGCGTTTAAAATATAGTTGCCCGGTTTCAAAATGAAGAACACCAAGAACATAAGCACATAGCTTATAATGCAACCGAAAAAGGACATCCCGTAAATTTTTTCTCTGGGAATTTTTTTGGTAAGCTGATTATAGAAGAACATCGCGATACCTTGCCCCGTACAAGCTATAACCCAAAACAACGTGTAGCTATAGGAACTGTCTAAAAAATTTGCGCCGTCTTCATAGCAATAGATATACAAATATAGCACTTGCGACAACGCAATGGTTGTCCCGATTAAAAACATAAGCAAATTTAAGGAATACGCGCGTAATTGGTCATTTTCCTTAAACATTGTAATAATCTCTTTTAGTCCAACTTTTTCATATGGAATGGCGTATTTTTCTTTGTTTCCTAACACGGTAAACAAAACGAAAACCAGCATTATGACGCCTGCAACCAAGCCTAAAATCATATATGCTTTTGTGATTCCTATCCCTTTGGAGACATTTGGAAGAATAACTGAAGTGCCAATCATACCAACCATAAATCCGCCGAAACCGCCAATAAGCTTTGCCATTGAGCTTGCCTTATTGCGTTCATCGGTGGTGTTTGCGATTGTTGGAAGCATTGACCAAAACGGCACGTCTAGAACCGTAAACGACATACCCCAGAGAACATACATCAGTATGTAGTAGAAATATTTCGCCCCGTCGCTTGCGCCTTCGCCCAGAGGTATAAACATACATAACAGCGTCACAGCGTTGATAATTGCGCCGATAAGCATCCACGGACGATAGCGTCCGAATCTGCTTTTTTTGCTGTTGTTTACCATCGTTGCAAGCATAGGGTCGTTTATTGCGTCCCAAAGCTTTGCCAAAACAAAAGCCACCGTCATAATCAACGGATTAAGCCCTTGATAAATGCACAAATACACCAAGAAAAATGCGTTTACGCAGTTGTTGCTGAACTCACGTCCAAGCGAGCCGAGGGAGTAAGTTGCAATTTCTCCCGCAGAAAGCGGGCGATTCAAATTCTTTTCCTTCTTCATAATTTCCTCTCAATATAAACATATAGAACGTATTTACTATAGCACGACAAAACCGAAAAACCAATTATTTTGTCATAATTTTTTGGAAAATACTCGATATTTACAATTTTATTATCTTTTTTTTTGATTTTTTTGGCTAAACGTGCCTAAAGTATTTGATTTTATTTAATATAACTTATATAATACAAAACATTAAATATAAGTAGGCTTCAAATGAAAAGAACAGACTTAAGAAACATTGCAATTATCGCCCACGTTGACCACGGCAAAACTACCCTTGTTGACGAAATGCTTAAACAAGGCGGAACTTTTAGAAGTAATCAGCAAGTGGAAGATCGTGTTATGGACAGCAACGCGCTCGAAAGAGAACGCGGAATAACCATTCTGGCCAAAAATACTGCAATCCATTATAGGGATAAAAAAATCAACATAATCGACACTCCCGGCCACGCAGATTTCGGCGGAGAGGTTGAGCGTGTTTTGAAAATGGTTAGCGGTGTTTTGCTTTTGGTGGACAGCGTTGAGGGTCCTATGCCTCAAACTCGTTTCGTATTAAGTAAAGCTTTGGGCTTGGGGCTGAAAATCATTATATGCGTAAACAAAATCGACCGTCCCGACGCAAGAGTTAGCGAGGTTGTTGAAGAAGTGTTGGAGCTTTTGATGGACTTAGACGCCACCGAAGAACAGCTCGACAGCCCTATAGTATATTGTAGCGGACGGCAAGGTATCTCCAGTATGTCTATGGACAAGCTCGGCACGGATTTAATTCCGCTGTTCGACACCATTGTCAATTATATCGATTGTCCCGAGGGTGACCCCGACCTTCCCTTTAAGCTTCTTATTTCCGCCATTGATTACAACAGCTATGTTGGCAGAATCGGGATAGGACGTATAGAACAAGGCACGTTGACGCCCAACTCAAATATAGTTGTAAGCGATTTCCACGGCAGAACAGAGCCCTTCAAAAGCAAGCTTGTAAACCTTTATCAAATTGAGGGCTTGAGGCGTGTTTCGGTTGAAAGCGCGACTGTCGGGGATATTGTATGCGTTTCGGGTATTGAAAATATAAACATCGGCAACACAGTATCAGACCCTGCCGACGACAAAGCCCTTCCTTTTGTTAAAATTTCAGAACCGACAGTTGAAATGACGTTTTCGGTCAATGATAGTCCGTTTGCGGGCAAAGAAGGTAAATTTGTAACCAGCCAACGTCTTAAAGAAAGGCTTTATCAGGAGCTTTTAAAGGACGTCAGCTTAAAGGTTGAGGACACCGAATCCACAGATTCTTTCAAGGTATGCGGAAGAGGCGAAATGCACCTTTCAATATTGATTGAAACTATGCGCCGTGAAGGATATGAATTTGCCGTATCCACCCCTAGGGTTATGTTTAAACGTGAAAACGACGTTTTGCTAGAGCCTATCGACAGACTGGTTGTTGACGTCCCACAGGAAAGCGTAGGCGCGGTTATGGGCAGCGTGGGCAACAGACGCGGAGAGCTTGTTCATATGCAAGCGTTGGGTGAAAGAATGCGGTTGGAATTTGATATTCCCTCCCGTGGGCTGTTTGGATATAAAAGTGAATTGCTGACTCAAACCAGAGGCGAAGGCATTATGAGCAGCATCTTTTTAAGCTATCAACCATATAAGGGAGATTTCCCACGGCGTAACACAGGCAGCTTGGTGGCGTTTGAAGCAGGGGAAGCCGTTACCTATGGCTTATTTAACGCTCAAGAAAGAGGTCAGCTTTTTGTGACTCCCGGCGAAATGGTATATGAGGGAATGGTAGTCGGTTTTCAACCCGTATTAGGCGACATCGTTGTTAACGTTTGCAAAAAGAAACATTTGACGAATACTCGCGCCAGCGGAAGCGACGACGCGCTCCGTCTTTCTCCGGTAAAAAAGTATTCTCTTGAGGAATGCTTGGAATTTATCGCCGATGACGAACTTTTAGAGGTTACACCCCAATCGTTAAGAATCAGAAAACGGATTTTAAGCAAGGAGCTTAGAATGAAAGCCCGCTTCCACTAAATCGAATATTAAAAAAGATAAGTTAAGCCGAAACATTTGTTTCGGCTTTTTTATTTGCAAAATTTCATTTGAAGGTTGTGTTTATATATTCACTAGGGGGTTCCCCTTCAAAAAGTCCGTAAACGGCGCTTCCGCTTCCGCTCATATTTACCTTTAGCGCGTGAGCTTTTGTCATTGCTTCCATAGCGTTTGCGATTTCGGGATTAAGCGCTATTGCGGGAAGGGTTAAATCGTTGGAAAAATATTTATAAAAATCCAACTCGCCCTTTTCCAAGCTATGAAGTACTTTCAAAGAAGCTGAACCGCCGGAGAGTTTCATTTGGTCGAATTTGGCGTAACATTGAGGTGTAGAAACACCTGTTCCTCCGATAATACCTATATTGTATTTTGGCAAATAATCCAGTTTATCAACAATTTCACCCAAGCCACGCACCCGCTTTAAGCCGTCGTCATACATACAGGGAGCGTCGCTTCCAAGACCAATTAAAAAATCGTTGCTTATTTTATTTCGGGGTATATCCAATATCTTTGCAATGCCTTTTATTACCGCCACACCGTCTGCGGTCGAACCGCCCAATCCCCCCGAATAAGGTATTTTTTTTGTTATAATTATATCAAATCCATTGCAAAAAAACTGCTGCTGCATCATCTTGCACGCGCGTATTGCGCTGTTGGATTCATCGACAGGCGCGCCGTCCATAAAGCATAGACACTTTTTATCGTTTCGGGAAGAAATTTCCACCTCGTCTGCAAGAGAAATGGAGGCAACCACCATATCTAAAAGATGGTAGTTTCCTTTTCTGCCCACAATGTCGAGGGTTAAGTTTATTTTCGCTTTCGCGCATTCAAACACTTTTTCCATATGACAAAATAGCCTTACGACTGTAAGACTATTTTATCATAATATTGGGAATAAGTATAGTAGTTAAAATTCAAAGTTTATTTGACGATAGAAGATTATCCTGTCTCCGTTCTTAAAAGGCTCGACAACGTCGGGGTTTTGCGCTCTTAAGACGTCTGGGCGCGCCGACAATGCCCTGGCTGCATTCCACATTGTTTCACCGTCTTCTGCCAAATATACGCTCACTGTGGCTTTGCTTTCTTCTTTATCGCCTACTTCTTCAACATTTGAAATATAATTGAACTCCACTGGTACAAATTTGACTACAAAGAACGCAAGGTCAGCAAATAGCTCAATTTCTTTATCACGCTTCATTCTTGCGGACATATCGGTTATTATGCCCTTTGCAAATACTTGAGCGTCTTTTAAATCGCAATCGCCCAGCTCAAGCGAATAAGGGATTTCAACGTTAACGCTGTTTAGCCCGTCGTCTTCTATATAGAATACTTTTGCGCTAACAACGCCTTCGGCAATCAATTTTCCCGCTTCTACATAGGCTTGCGTAACGGTATTTCTTGGGGAAATTGCGCCAATGACCTTTCTTATCGGAGCCATCTCGGGCTCAAGCATAACAGTGCCGCTTAATTTATCCGTATAAAAACCTACGCCCTCGAATTTTACACAAGAAAAGCTATCTCTTTTTTCATCAATTTCTTTATCAACGCTGAACAACCCCGTAACAATAGCTTGCTCTTCGTCCGCAAAAACCTTAAGCTTAATTTCCATTTCAACTTCAATATGGATTACGTTTGAGCCTTCTACGCCGGTGACAACCACTTTGGAATTTTTTATACAACATTCACCCGTGATATATTGTCCGATACCGATTTCCGGGTTCTCGAGTTCTTCAGAAAAAGCAGTCTTAATAGGCACGGTATAAACCTCGCCGTCGGACATATATGTTACGTTTGCATATACTCCGCCGCTTACAAGAACGTTTCCTAAGCCTGCGTTAAAATCGCTTATATAGCACGCAGCGTCAAACAACAAGACCTTTTGCACGTCAGCCTTAACGTCGTATTCGTCTTCGATAACGGCGTTTGCGTTTACGTCGCAGACAAATTTCTGAAGTTCTACCGTTTCTTTTTCGACATAATAGTTTTCTTCGGCGCCGGTCAAGCAATTAATATTGAAATCATAAATTCCAAATAATGAAATTTCCAACGCAGCCGAAAGTTTAATTCCGCCGTTCAAACCCGTATCGGTATCGACAACAGCGATAGAAGCAAAATTTCTATCTTGCATACCCTCTGTTTTAATTGTCTCCGAAAAGTCTGAAAAATAGTCCAGCCCTTTAACTTCGTCCTCTGCCGACATATAAACCAGCTTATAGTTTACGCGCCCGTAAACACGCACAGAATCGGCCCCTTGGTCAACCCCAACTACTCTTGCGTCAGCAGAAACGCTTAAGACCTTTTTTGCTCCGCCGCTCTCGGAATCGGGTATTACCGTTTCAACAACGACCTCGCGTGATGCATTTTTCTTGATACAATCCGACTTAATCTCGTCAAATCCAAAGCTCATAATGTGCCCCCTTGAAAATCTATCATTATATATTACATCGGTGGGAGCCGCTTTATGACTAATTTTTATTTTTCGTCTTGAAAAAATCGAATATTTTTTGTCATCACATCCGAATAGGAAAAGGATTGAAGGGGAATATCCTCGCTGGTAATTTTGACGGTAAATATATTTGGATAAATATCCTGTATCATACCGGTGTATTTTACCAGCCTATTTCGTCCCCTATTTACAATAATATTTAGTTTTAGACCCTGCAACCTTACGATACGGTCTTTTGTTATATCAAAATTATGTCTAATTTCTCGCATAATTCAATTATGCCCAAAATTTTGTTATCCAAACAAAAACGCGCCGATTAACTCAGCGCGTTACCATTTATATTATTCTTCGTCTTCTTCCTCTTCTTCGTCGTCATCGTCTTCGGCGGATATTTCTTCATCGTAATCATAAGAAATATCTAAATCGTCAAAGCCCTCTTCATCCTCGAGAATTTCATCCTTTTCACTTTCGTCTTCTTCAAGGTCTCCCAGCAAAATTTCTTCCGAGTCATCTACGGCTTCTAGTCCGTCTTCCTCGACAAATTCACGCCAACTGTCGTCATTTTCTTCGTCTTCTTCTTCCTTATCAGCCTCGTCGTTCAGTTTTGCAAGCTTCTCTTCTCTGCAAGTGGCGCACATTTCTTCGCCTTCATCCAACAGATTTATTTTGCACACCGGACAAATACGTTCTTCCACTTCTTCGACTTCATCGTCTTCAATTAAACTAATTCCGCCCAGTTTAAGTTCTGCCTTGCATACGTCGCATAAATCTTCCTCAACCTTAATCCAGTTCAGCTCACAGCGGGGACATTTTTTATATCCGCTCATAAATCACCTCGCAAAATCTGCAGAAACCCTGCTTTTAATTTCGTGTATATTATATTGTTTAACATATATTTTGTAAACTATTTTCTCACTATTATTTGCTTTATTTTATATTTTTTAAGCAAGAATATACCTACTGTCTAAAAATAGACAAATTTATCTGCCAATTAGTATAAATTTTATAAGTTTTTTCAATTTTTCATTGTAATACAAAAACAAAAAACGCCACCATAGAGGTGACGTCGTTTTAAAAAATTATATTATGCTCCTTCTAAAAGCATTTTATCTGCAACTAAGGCTATAAATTCACCGTTGGTGGGCTTTTCGTTGGCAGAATAAACTTTTATGCCGAAAATACTGTTTATGTTTTCTATTTTGCCACGGTTCCAGGCAACTTCAATGGCGTGTCTTATCGCGCGCTCCACCTTACTGCTGCTTGTTTCAAACTTATCGGCTATAGAAGGGTAAAGCCGTTTGGTTATACTATTGATAATTTCAGGAGAGTCCACCGCCATTTTAATAGCCTCTCTCAAAAACTGATAACCTTTGATATGAGCGGGAATCCCCACCGATATAAAAATATTTGCAATTTTTTCATCAAGCGTTTTAACCGCCCTAACGTCACGTCTTTTAATATCGGCTATCGCCGGTCTAATAGAAATTGGTTCTAAGCATTCGTCTAAATATTCGCATAATTTTTCATTGTTCAATGGCTTTGCCATAAAATAGCTTGCGCCTAGTTTTAGAGATTTTGTTACAAACCCGTCTGACGCCAGTTGCGATACCATAACAATCGTTGGACGTTTCCCCTGCATTGCGGAAATAGCGTTAAGCACCCCAAAACCATCAAGCTCGGGCATGACTATATCTAAAAGCAAAAAGTCCGGTCTTAATTTTTCAACCATTGCGACGGCTTCCATTCCGTCAGCGGCAATGCCTGCTATGGTATAGTCTGTAAATTCGACAAAATAGTTTTTTAGTCCTTCGGTAAATGATACGTTATCATCTGCAATTACAATCGTTTTTTCCATAAATCCTCCCAATTAATTTGTACTTCCCTATCTATAGTGGAAAACCTTTAAAACTAGCAAAATTATAACATGTCTAAAACCCAAAATTTCGTAGGAAAATACTTTTTTTTTGAAAAGCGTGTCGAATTTTGTCGAATACCAAAATATTTTTTTAGACCGTTAGATAAAACGGTCTAAAATAGCGTTTTTTATTTTTATTTCCAAATATTATTCGTCTTTTTCAATATAGGTTTTGTAGTCCTCGGCAGTCATCTTACCCACAAGCTCCACCTTTTGGTCAAGTTTAGTTAAGTCATATCTGTAGGTGTAGTTTGTTGTGCTGTCAAGATAATAGAAATAATCGCCAATAACTTCCGAGCCTATCCAAGTAGTCAGCGGAGTAAAATCACAAACCTTTTGTTCAACCTCGCTGCCATCAAGCTTAAAGCGATAAAGTTGAGCTATAGAACTGGTTGCCGTATAGTAAACATAGCCGTCTTTAATAAACTTCACAGTTACCGCTTTGGCAATAACAGTCTTTTCGTCGTAGGTCATTTCTTGTGGTAAATTGTTGTCGCCCGCTTTGATAAGGGTAACCTTTGAACTATCCGTCACAAGAGCGCCACCGTTTTCTCCGATAGGAGTTAAAGTTGTAGCGGTGTTATAGGAAAGTTGTTTTTCTTTGGTTTTGTCAATTTCCGAAAACGCGCCGTCAAAAGTATAGCTGTAAACGCCTGTAACGGTTGCCGTTCCGCTGCCACGGGTAATGGATTTTGTATAGTATATGGTGATTTTGCTTCCTTCAACTATATAGTTTAAAAGCGCAATTTTATAGGTGTTGTTTACGTCGGTATCAACACTCGTATAGCTTGTACCGCCGATTAATTTAATCTTTTGAGAACCGTCGGCTTTGATAGCCCAAAGTTCGTTAAATGTTTTGCCTTTATCTTCATCGGTAAGACTTCTTGTGGTTAAAACATAATCGTTATAGCTTCCGCCGTTGAAGATAAATTTTGTGGCAGAAACTCTATCCGCGATTGAAACATAATTTTTTTCCGAATCGACTTTCTTTGCGTTTAAATCAATCGAGAAAAGCTCACCCGCATCGCTGATAAGCAGCCTGCCGTTAGTAAAAGCATAGCTTACGCTTCTGCTGGAGGCGGTATATAAATGCTCAGTTTTTGTTGCGTCAAGCTTCGTACGCATAAAGTTTAAATATGTTGTATTGACATTGCCATCTCTGTCCAACTCTGTATTAGGAGTGGCGAAATACATCCAACCATCAAGGATATAAATGCCCGATTCCGTGCTTCCGCTATAAATGTTAAATGGCGTCAGCACAACTTGGCTGTCGGCGACAATTTTATTGTTGGAATCCAATTCCGCGCGCATTAAAGCAGATTTATATGGAGTGCCAAATGTGTTATCGGCATCGGCGCCCACGTAACCGTTAATAAAATAAATATGTTTGCCTTGCTTAACCACAAGTCCGCCGTTGCTTTCAACCGGAGCGTTAAGCTCTGCGCCGGAAATAGCGGGTTGAGAATAAGTATTACACGCCGTAAATGCAAATAGACCCACTAATATACAAGCGATAAGCAATATGATTTTCTTGTTCATATAATCTCCTCAATTATCTATTATAAAGAAAATAATCTTAAACTATTATATAGTATCTAAAGAAATAATGCAATTATTTTAACCCTATAATTTAATTGCGTTTAGGTGTGGATTTTAAGCCTTTCTGACGTTGACTTTTGCAAAAATGTATGATAACGTTTATACGTTATAAATTTGGACAATCTTTTTTTAGAAAGGAATCAACAAAAAATGGAAATCTTTTTGATAATATTGCTTCTAGTAGTAGGCATAGTTTTAATCGTTAAAGGCGGAGATTGGTTTGTAGACGCCGCCAGTAACATAGCGGAAATATCCGGAATTCCTCAGTTTATAATCGGCGCGACCATAGTTAGTTTAGGCACAACAATGCCCGAGCTTTTAACTTCTATTATCGCAGCGGCGAAAGGCGAAGCTGATATGGCTGTTGGAAATGCGGTGGGAAGCGTTATTGCAAATATCGGTCTTATCCTTGCGATTTCCTTGATTTTTATGCCGCACGTCATAAAAAGAAAAAATTATATGTTTAAAGGCTTGGCTATGGTTGGAGCTATCCTATTGCTTTATATCCTTTGCCTGAAAGGCTACTTGAACGCGTGGCTCAGCCTTTTTGTTTTGGCTATTTTTATCGCTTTCGTTATAGAAAACATTATTGTAGGCAAAAAACAATCCTCTGTAGAACCACTGGAGCCTATTGAAAAACCCGAGGAAAAACCTTCCGCAGACGTTTCCAATAAGAAAAAGGTAATTCTAAAAAACATCGCCGTTTTTGCCGTAGGCGCCGCTTGTATCGTTGGAGGGGCGGCATTGCTTGTCGATAACGGAACGGCTCTCGCCAACATATTAAATATTCCATCGGGGATTATCGCTGTTACTATCGTTGCAATCGGCACCTCCCTACCCGAGCTTGTCACAACCCTGACCGCAATCGTAAAAAAGAAACACGACCTATCCGTTGGAAATATTATCGGCGCAAATATTATCGATATTACGCTTATTCTTCCAATATGCGCAATGATTCAAGGCGGAAACCTGATTATCAGCCCTCAAGGCTTATTGCTTGACTTACCTATATGCTTGGCGGTTGGCGCAATCGCTGTGCTCCCCGCGCTTGTTTTCAACAAGTTTAGCCGTTGGCAAGGCTTTGCCCTACTGGCCACTTACGCCGCTTACATTGTAATTTTGTTTGTGAAATTTTTATAAAATGAAAACCTCCCAAATCGGGAGGTTTTTTTATGACAATTTATCAAAAAACCAGGCTGAAATATCAAAGCTGTCTATCAATAAGTTCATAATTTTTATTATTAAATCGCCGTCGCTCATAAATAAATTTATTACGCTGAATATAAGCGACCCCGTGATTAAAACCATTATTACTTCGGCAATTATGCCAACCCCGTGATGCAAATTGTTTTTGTCAAACAATAAGGCAAAACCGGTACAAGTCGTTAACGCGCCGAGGCTCATCGCCATAAAAAACATTAACGAATAAAAACTGCTCCCCCTAATATCAAGCATTCTATCCAAAGGAGCAAGTAAAACGGTTAGGCTCACCGTTACAACCGCCCCAATAATTATTGTCGCCAGATTTTTTTGTTCCTTACTCATTTTGCCCTTTACTCTGTATATAAATTTCTAAGCTCTAAGACTTTCTTTGTCGTCAAGCCGTATTCTGCCAGCAGATATTTTTCAAAAGTTCCGTACCTGTCTATTATAGCATTCTTTACCGAGTCCAAATATATACGATTTACGCCGAATAACGGTTCATATTGTTTTACCAATCGTTTTCTTAAAAACACAGGAATTTCTTTGGACATAAGCTCTCTAATATAATCTCTTACTTCCTCGCTTTTAAGATAATCCTCAACAATATCCTCATAACCTACGCCTAATATCGCCTCTAAAAGCGCGCTTCCAACCCCTGCCCTGTCTTTGCCTGCCGTACAATGCTGTAAAAACGGAACTTCTCCATTTTCCAGCGCGCGTACCATTTCCCTATATCCGTCATTATTAAAAGGCAAATGTATATAAAATTTTTGGACGTCCTCGTCTTTTATGACAATTAATGCCCTTGTCCAACCGCTGTTATTTAACTTAAAAAGCTTGCCCGATGTAATGTCTGTCGGATAATTTCCGTGTTTAACCCCCACCTTTTCATAGTTTTTCAGCGCAGAAGAATCCCCTTCGTTGGCGTCACGATAATCAAAAACTCTCACCAAATCCAATTTTTTAAGATATTCCAAATCCTCTGTTGTAGCAAAATCCCACGCAGCGCTTCTAAAAAAACAACCTTTTTTTATTTTGCGTCCGTCTTGCGTTGGCAATCCGCCTAAATCTCTAAAATTTTTAATCCCTTCCATCCACTTACTCCACTATTAAGCTAAATTGTATAAATATTATATCATATGATAAACCGCAAATCAAGTCGCAAAATTGCAAAAACAGACGCAAAGTATGTGTCTGTTTTACTTTAGCTAGCCCCTCGCCCCAGAGTTGCACTGAGGTTTTTCTCATCGAGAGTGGTGCAACCATACACCTAAATGTATGGTTCTGTTCCGCTACACTTTTTTTGCAAAGCTCAAAGTGCTGGTTTAGCAAACTACTTTGTAGTTCATTCTTTTTTTAAGTGGCTGTAAACAGCGGGCCACATAATTATTATATCATAATAAGCCATTGTGTCAAGATAAGTTAATTTCCCGTACCCAAAGAACGCAGACGCTAGTGTAAGCACCTCTAATTCGAAAGTAAAACTATTTTGTTTTTTCTGTTTTTAAATAAAGCTTTATTAGTTGACCGTTCTTTAACTCCAAAATCAATAAATTTAAATTTTTTCCTCTTGGATAATTTATGTTTTCTATTTCATCCAGTTCCAACAATATCGTTTCCCCTATTTTATATATTAATTCGCTATCCATATATATTTCCTCCTGTTAATTAAAATTATATCCCAGACGCACTTGCATTGCAAGCGTTTTGCAAGCGCTTCTAGGATAATAATTTAAAGGAGTCTTTTACATGGATAATTTCTCATCTTTCAGTGAACGATTAAAAGAGCTTATGTTTGAAAAAAACATCAAATCCCAGCAACTTGGCGCAAACCTCGGTATATCAGGACAAACCATTCGCGCTTGGTGTGAAGGAACGCAGAATATTCTCCTTTCTAATGCGGTTGCGCTTGCAAATTATTTCAACTGCTCACTGGACTTTTTATTTGGAAGAAATGAATGTGTTTTAGACTTCCAGCCAAAACCGTGCCCTGCCTTTTATCCTCAATTACGGCTTGTCATGCAAGAAAAAGGCATAACTCGTTACTTTATGACAAAAAACTCAAAAATCAAGGATTCATATTTTACCACTTGGAAATCAGGTTCCGACCCTCACATCTTTTCTATAATAACAATTGCCGATTACTTAGGCGTCACGCTAGACTATCTCGTTGGAAGAGAAAGCTAGGCAAATGACCTACCCCTCCTCTACACCATTTCGACGAGCGTGCACAACGACCCAAGGGGCGTACACGCTTTGCGTGCTGTCGCTTGGCGACAGAGGGTTAAACCCAAGGGGTAAAACAAAACAGACGCATAATTGCGTCTGTTTGTTGGCTCCCCCTGTTGGGTTTG
>CAZSAC010000006.1:0-49365 GCA_964604875.1 uncultured Bacteroidaceae bacterium
GACGCCAAATCATAGGTACGTTCTCCTCTGTTGGTTTGTTCAACAACACTAATCATTTTTTCATTTATGTCCATATAAACTCCTATACAAGGTTTAACTTGCAGCAAAAAATTATTCACTAAAATACTATAATAATTATATTCCTATTATTCACAAACTATTTGGCAGGATTGTACTCTTTCAAAACTTCCATAAGTTTGTCGCTGATGTTTTGATTGTACATATAATTTATATATTGAGGACCCATATCTTTTTTGAGGTCTTCAACGGATTTCTTTTGAGCCTCAGCCATTTCGGCGATTTGTTTTTCGATTGCCGCCTCATCGGGTTTGATGTCTTCAGCCTTAATGATTGCCTCTAAAACCAAACGAATTTTCACATTTCTTAAAGCGGGCTCTTTGTAATCGGCAAGCATTTGCTCACGAGTGGTATTGGTGTATTTGAAATAGTCGTCAAGCTTCATACCTTGATACATTAGGCGGTATTCAAACTCTTTTATCATCTCATCGGCTTGTTCCTCAACCATACTATCGGGAATTTCAACCTCGCATTTCTCAACTATTGCGTCAACACGAGCGTTTTCTTCTTTAACAACAGCGCTTTCTTCAGCTTGTTTGATTAAGCCTGCTTTAACGTCTGCCTTATATGCTTCAAAAGTATCAAATTCGCTTACGTCTTTGGCAAATTCATCATCAAGCGCGGGCAACTCTTTCACTTTAATTTCGTTGGCAGTAACAGCAAAGATAGCTTCTTTCCCAGCAAGTTCAGCTGCGCCGTACTCCTTCGGGAAGGTAACTTTTACGTCTTTTTTCTCGCCTTTCTTCATACCGATAACTTGGTCTTCAAAGCCGAGAATAAATGTGTTTGAGCCAAGTTCAAGGTCGTAACCTTCGCCCTTTCCGCCTTCAAATTCCACACCGTCAACGCTTCCGACGAAATCGATGTTTACGATGTCGCCTTTTTTGCTTTTGCGGTCTTTTTCGATTTCAACGATACGCGCGTTTTTATCTTGAGCAAGTTTAATTTCTGCGTCAACTTGTTCGTCCGTAACTTCAACGGCAACTTTTTCAACCTTTATGCCCTTATATTTGCCAAGTTTAACGTCCGGTTTAACGGCGATTGTAACACAATATTTAAAGGTGGTATCTGTCATTTCCAAAATATCAGCTTCAGGACGGCCAACAGGTTCAACAGAAGGTTCCTTCTCAAGAGCTTCAGAAAAATACTTAGGCAAAATTATATCAATGGCTTCATCATAAAATGCGCCCTTTCCATATAAGCTTTCAATAACCTTACGGGGAGCTTTGCCTTGACGGAAACCTTCAACCTTAAACTTACCTTTAGTTTTGTGATAGGCTTCTTCAATGGCTTGTTCAAGTTCTTCAGCAGTGATATCGATAGTAAATTTAACTTGACTTTTTTCAAGTTTTTCTAATGTGTAGTTCATATAACCTCCGACTTTATCTAGTCTTATTTCATTTTCTTATATAATATAACATAATTTAATGCGGTTTGCAATAATAAATGCCTTAATAAGGATTTTTTTTAACTTCTAAAATGTCGAATTTTGTATAATAATTTCCGTTTAAAAAATGATTAAACTTAAGTTGTTGCTAAAAAACCGCTTCTGGTTTATAATTTAAGCAAATTACGAGGAAATATGCCAACAGATTTATTGACGTTAAAAGGGCTTGCTTACGAATTAGATAATCTTCTATCAGGCGGTCGAATACAAAAAATCACACAGCCTGAAGCGGACGAGATTCGTTTGGAAATAAAAAACAATGGCGAGCGATATACGCTTGTTATTTCGGCAAACGCAGTTGCGCCGAGATGTCATTTAACAAGCGACAAAAAAGACAATCCGCAAACTGCGCCCGCATTTTGTATGCATTTACGCAAATATTTGCTTTCTGCGGAAATAAAAAAAATATCGCTCTCAAATGATGATAGAATTTTTCGATTTGATTTAGAAGGCAGAGACGAGCTTCGGGAAAACAAAACCTACTCATTATTTTTTGAGCAGATGAGCCGATACAGCAACATAATTTTAACCTTATCCAACGGTAAAATTTCTGACTGCCTTCACCGCGTAAACCTTGAAGAAAACGCAAAACGCATATTAATCCCCACCGCCAAATATGAATTCCCCGAAAAGGGCAACCGAGCCGAGCTTTACGAATATGAAAAGATTTTCGAATATTTACTTCACACCACTGAAACCGACGCTCAACAAGCAGTTTTAAAAAGCATAAACGGCTTATCTAAGCTATCCGCTGAAGAACTGGTTTTTCGTTCCAAGCTGAGCTATCCTTATGACGAAAACGGGATAAATCGTTTTATTGAAACTTTAACATATTTTAATTCCATATTTGAAAAATCGCTTCAAAAACCGAGCGTTTTGTCGAATTTTGACGATTTTTTTGTTACTCCATACGAGTGCCTAAATGATGTGAAATATATATCTTGCCCCACTCTTAACCAAGCGGCGGAGCAACACTTTTTCCGTTGTGACAGAAAGTCTAGGATACAAACTTCTTCAAAAGATATTTTGGTTGTTGCAAAACGCCACCGAGACAAAATTGTAAAAAAGATTTCTTTTGCAAAAGACAAGCTGACCGAATGTGAGAATATGGAAAACATCAAGCTTTTCGGCGAGCTTTTGACCTCAAATTTATATAAGCTGAAAAAAGGCGATAAAAGCGTTGAGGTTGAAAACTATTATGATAATTATTCTCCCGTGACAATCGCTTTGGACGAGAAAAAAACTCCTCAACAAAACGCTGCCGCCTATTATAATAAATATTCAAAACTTAAACGCGCGGAAGCATTTGCAAGGCAACAGCTAGAAGAATATACCGTTCAGCTAGATTATATTGAATCCATTGTGGAGGAGCTGTCACGCGCGGACACGACGGATATTCCCGACATCAAAACCGAGCTTATGAACTTAGGTATAATCAAAAAACAACTTCCGCAAAAAGGCGCAAAACGCCCTCTTCCCGCCCAACCCAAAGAGTTTGAAATATCCGGTTACAAGGTCTATGTTGGTACAAACAACGTTTTAAACAATACTGTCACCTTTGACATCGGCAGAAGCTACGATATATGGCTACACGTAAAAAACCATCACGGTAGCCACGCAATCATATATAAAAATCAAGAAAACGACTCCGTTCCTGAAGAAGTTATCTCAAAGGTTGCTGCCATTGCCGCCTTTTATTCCTCCGCTAGGCTAAGCCAAAACGTGGCGGTAGATTATACCGAAAGGCGAAACGTCAAGCGTTGCAAGGGAGCCGGATTAGGTATGGTAAACTATCAAAACTATAAAACGGTTTATGTCAATCCTTCAGAAAAACCGTAAAAGATTAAAAAAACCCTCCGCATAATATTGCAGAGGGTTTTAAAATTTAGAATATTTCGTTTAAAAGTGGAAGTATAATCGCAATTGCAATAACAGCGATGCTTATCCAATATACAATTTTCATCCAAACTTGTTTCTTGTTGACATAGGCAAAGGAAACCCAAGCAACCACAACATACAACGCAATTTGAACCAAAACATTGACATATTCGCCAAGGTCCACAGACCCGCCGGCGTATTCAATAATAGCGGTAATCAGCAAGCCAAGTCCCGTAACTGCCAAAACGATAAACGCAATTAAACCTAAAGTTTGATTATTTGATGATGTCTTTTTTGCCATAATAAAACCTCTCTAATATTTATTTTTTAATTTATTTAATACGTTTTCAAAATAATCGGGCAACGGAGCCATAAATTCCATATCCTCACCGGTTTTTGGGTGACGGATACACAGCTTATATGCGTGAAGCAACTGTCCGCAAAGCTTAAACTCGTTGCTACCGCCGTACGTTAAATCACCGACAACTGGGTGATGTATATATTTTGTATGCACACGAATTTGATGCGTTCTGCCTGTTTTCAACTCAAACTCGCAAAAGGTATACCTGTTTCCAAACCGCTCTAAAACCTTAAACAAAGTTTCCGCTGCCCGCCCTTCTGCCACGACGTCCATCTTTTTTCTATCTTTATGGCTTCTTCCGATAGGCTGACAAATTGAGCCGCTATCTTCTTTTATATTGCCGTCTACAAGCGCGTAATAAAAGCGTTTTGCAACTTTTTTTGAAATATCTGAAGACAATTTTTTGTGCGCTTCATCGGTTTTGGCAACCACCAACAAACCGCTTGTATCCTTGTCCAGTCTATGAACAATGCCAGGTCTAATCACGCCGTTGATAGAGCTTAGCGAGCTTAGCTTGTAAAGCAAGGCGTTTACCAAAGTCCCGTCTTCGCTGCCTACCGCAGGATGTACGACCATACCCTGAGGCTTGTTTACAACTGCAATACTGTCGTCTTCGTATATAATTTCAATATCAATATTTTGCGGTTTTGCTGAAATTTGTTTAGCGTCAGGGATAGAAACTTCAACTCTGTCATTAAGCCTTATTGCATATCCTGCTTTTTGCGGTTTGTCATTAACCAAAATCAAGCTGTCTTCACAAAGGTTTTTTATACGACTTCTCGAAACCTCAATATCGGCAAGTTTAGCAGACAAAAAAACATCTAATCTTATGCCTATTTCAGTTTTTTCCGCAGAAAACTCAAGCTTTTCCATCGGTTTTTGTATTATCCAAATTTTCTTTTGAAGGTTCTTTTAGCAAACAGTTTCTTATGCTGTCATAAGGATACGCCTTAGGAGTCGCCTGCGCTATAGCGTCCAATTCTTTTTGCTCAGAGGTAATTTCCTTGGGCATAATGAAAATTGCATAGACAGCAATCAATACTGTGGCGACGGTTAAAAAACTATCCGCCACGTTATAGGTTGGAAATTTTATAAAATCAGTATAAATAAAGTCTCTAACATATCCAAAGGCAACTCTATCAAAAAAGTTTCCGACTCCACCGCCCAAAATCATCACCAAACATAGGCGCATAAACTTGCTTTCTTTTTTGCTTAAAAACAAAAAAACCAACAGCGCAAGCATTGCAATCCCCGTAAAAACGGCAAGCAGAACTGCTCTGTCTTGAAACAATCCCCAGCTAGCGCCTGTGTTTTTGCTAAAATGAAACGAAATTACGTTTTTTATAACATCAATATCTTCGCCCGTTTGCACGCCGTTTACGACGCCTAGCGCGTTACACACCCAAACTTTTGAGCCTAAATCAAGCGCAATAATTCCAACAAAAATCAACAGCTCGTATAAAAACATTATTTTTTGTTCCTTCTGTCCTCAATGGATTTCGATATATCCGAAGGGGCTGTTATCGAAACGCCTGACGGCGTCAGTAAAAAGATAGAACCCGATATACGTTGCATACTTCCCGACAAAGCGTAAATTGCGCCGCTTAAAAAGTCCAAAATGCGCTGTCCGCTTTCACTGTCAACGTTTGAAAAATCAACAATGGCGGGTTCGTGTCGTTTTAGATGGTCAATAAGCGTTTGAACGTCGGCGTAACTTGTCGGTGAAAACAGCATAACGTTGCTTATCGAAAAAACGTTCTGTCCCGCCTGAGCCGAAGGCGCCATATTTTGCATCGGCATACCTTGAATAGGCATTCCCTGCATATTCGGCAAGGTCTGAGGATTGCTCATTGGAGCGTTTGGCTGAACGGTATTTCTATAAACGTTTTGAGGTTTTTGTTCAATCGGAGGAAGTTGGCTGTCAAAGCTATCGCTTCTTCTTGACGAATTTGACCTATCGAAATAACCTCTTGAACGTTGTTCCCGTTGAGAAGAATATCTTCTATCGAAGTTGTTATCCTTGTTATAGTCAAAATTGTCGCCGTTATTTCCACCACGGTCAAAGCTATCGTCTCTGCGATAGTTTCCGTTGTTATTCCGATTGTTTCTGTCAAAGTAATCTGCCATATAACCTCATCTTTCGCCGAATAAAGCCCTGCCAAGCCTAATCATATTCGCGCCGTATTTGATTGCCAGCTGATAATCGTTGCTCATACCTGCCGATAGATAACGAATATCTCCATTAACTAGTTTTACATCTTTTAGTCTATCATAAACCTGTTGTAAATGCAAATAAAAGTTCTCTAAAGCGTCAGTTTCGACGTTAGGCAAAACGCTCATTAAGCCCAAAACCCTCAAATTTGAGAAACTTTCCAAACTTTTTGCAAACGAAACGACATTTTCTTTGTCAATTCCGCCTTTTGCAATTTCGTTTCCGATATTGACTTCAAGCAAAACATTCATAATTTTATTATGTTTTTTTGCTTGACGGTCAATTTCTTCCGCAAGCGACAGCCTGTCAACCGAGTGGATTAAATCAACCCTGTCAATGATATATTTTACCTTGTTGGTTTGCAACTGACCAATAAAATGCCAAGAAATTTGCTCGTCAAACTTATCACAAATTTCTTGGACGCGGTTTTCGCCGAATATAGATATTTCCGTATTATTTTTAACAAAGCGGATTCTATCAAGCGACATCGTCTTAGACGCGCCGATAATTGTGATATCATCAACTTTTCGACCGCTTTCAAGACAGGCTTTTTCTATATTGGATATACATTGCTTATAGTTTAAAATAACTTGTTTTTCATCAATCATAGCTTAAAGTCTAGCATAGATAAAATCAAATTACAAGTAATTTGAAACAAAGCCTTATTAAAATGCGCTAGCGGCGCATTCTGCCTTTTCCTCTTCGGTGGATATTTTACCGATTGAAACCTCGTAAGCTGTTTTAACCGTCACTACACCGTCTATTTCTTTTTGATAATCACGGCTTTGAATACGTCCCGTTAT
Source organism: uncultured Bacteroidaceae bacterium (assembly GCA_964604875.1). Lineage (GTDB taxonomy): Bacteria > Bacillota > Clostridia > Christensenellales > CAG-917 > JAVVSR01. Next base: position 6,780 of record CAZSAC010000006.1, read on the forward strand.
GGTGATTTGTTCGCCTACGGAAAAGTTTTGAGCATAGCGCGCGTTTCTTCCCCAGGCGATACACGGTATATAATCGGATTTATTATAAGCTCGGTTTACAGCAAGCAAAATATCACAAATTTCCCTTTTAAAAGGTGTCATTCTGTATACGGTTGGTTTACAAACGAAGCCGGTAAGCTCAATCATATTCGGATTTCGTTCTTCATCGCAATCCAAAATTTGTCTGACAAATATTGTCAGCATCAATCGGCTTTTTCCGTCTTCGAATTTGTTGTAGCTTCTAAACTGTCCTTCAATTGCAAGACTTTCGCCAATTACAATTTCATTGTCCGTAAACAATCGTTCGGATATGGTTATCGGCAAAACGTCTTCCTGTTCCGACATTCTCTTTACCGCCAACTTAACCTCATAAAAGCCCTCGCCCATAACCTCGTGCGAAAAAGCAGGCTTAGACAAAATACGCCCCGATAAGTAAACCTTGTTGTTAATCATCTGTTCATAATTCATTTTATTTCCCTCCATTGTTTATCATTCATTTATCGCTTCAAACTTGCGCCTTGTGTTGCATACCGTTATGGTCTATGGTATAGTTGTCCGTGAGCACCAGTTCATCTAATGAAACCATTTTATACCCCTGCGCAACAAGCGCCGGAAGAATTATATCCAATGCTTCCAAAATGTGGTCGCTATTGTTATGGAACAACACTATCGAACCGTTTTTTATTCTTGGCAGAACTCTGTCTGCAATCTGCTGTCCCGACAAACCTTTCCAATCTAAGCTATCGACACTCCATTGAATAGTCGTCATACCCAGTTTTTCTACACCCTCGATTAAAGCGTTATTATAGTCGCCAAACGGAGGTCTAAAAAATTTTGGAGTTTTTCCGGTAAGCCTTTTAACGCTGTCGTTTACCGTGGAAATTTCTAAATGTATATCCGAGTTGTTAAGCTGGCTCATTTTAAGATGGTTGTTGCTGTGATTTCCAATCTCAAAACCGTTTTTTGCAATCAGCTTAGTTTCTTCAGGATACTTATTTATCCAAAATCCCACCAAAAAAAACGTTCCGTCTGCGCCGTGCTTTTTGAGCGCGTCCATAATACCTCGGGTTTTATCCGCGCCCCACGCAGCGTCAAAAGTCAACGCAACTACCTTTTCATCAGTTACAACTCCATATACCGGCAACCTTCTGTTGCCTGCCACCGACTGAACTGCGCCCGTTGCTCCTCCTGCAACCACCACCAATATGGTGATTAAAACTAAAGCAGTCCACCAAGCAAGCCTTTTCCCTTTAATAACAGCAAACATTCTTTACTCCTATGATAAATAATTTTAGTTTTCTCGCCATATCTGTTTTTGTCAAAAAAAGTCGTAATTTGACGAATTATGTTATCTCGGTTTTTTATTCAACTAAATATATGAAAAAAGCTCGGGAATAATCCCAAGCTATTGTACTTTCAATAAAAATTTTAAAACATATCTTTTTTTGGCTGACGTGGACGATAGTCCCTTTTTGTTTTACCACTTGTATTATTGGAGAGGTTTTCTCCCTTTTCCCGCTTAATCAAACAGTCTCCCGAAAAGCCTATAAGCTCTGTTCTTCCCGCAGTCAGCAAAGCTTTTTTAACCAACTCATAATTATTCGGCTTTCGATATTGCAACAACGCCCTTTGCATTTGTTTTTCCTCTTTGGTACGGGGAACGTATATTTCTTCCATCGTATCGGGATTAATCCCCGTATAATACATACAGGTTGATTTAGTCGACGGCGTGGGATAAAAATCCTGAACCTGCTCTGGCATATAGTTTATGGATTTTAAATATCTGGCAAGCTCAATCGCGTCGTTTAACGTGCAACCGGGGTGGCTGGAAATAAAGTATGGAACAAGATATTGTTCCTTTCCTTCTTTTTTGGTGATTTTATAAAATTCGTCATAGAATTTATTATATACCTCAAAGGGTGGCTTATTCATCGCTTTTAACACCGTATTTTGTGTATGCTCAGGGGCGATTTTAAGCTGTCCGCTGACGTGATTGCGCACAAGCTCTGTAAAAAACTCTTTGTTTTTGTCCATCATTAAATAGTCAAACCGAATACCGCTTCTGACAAAAACTTTTTTTACGCCCTCTATTTGTCTAAGCTCTTTTAAAATGTCCAAATATTCCGTATGGTCGACAACTAAGTTTGCGCAAGGTTGATAACCCAAACAGTTTTTTTCCATACAGACGCCGTTTTCAAGTTGTTTTTCGCAAGCAGGATTTCGGAAATTTGCCGTGGGACCTCCAACGTCGTGAATATATCCTTTAAAATCGGGGTCAAACGTAAACGCCTTTGCTTCAGAAACGATAGACTGTTTTGTGCGTTTCTGCACAATTCTGCCCATATGGTAGGTCAAAGCGCAATAATTGCAATTTCCAAAACACCCCCTTGTTGAGGTAATTGAATATTTGACTTCCTCAATCGCAGGGACGCCCAGCGTATACATCGGATGATAGTCCCGCTCGTAATGCAACGCGTAAACCTTATCCATTTCCGACGGCGAAAGTGGTGACGGTGGCGGATTTTGCACGATATATTTATTTCCGTGTTTTTGAATAACAATTTTTCCAACAGAAAAATCGTTGTTTTTTGCTTGGATATTGAAAGCCTTGACGTATTTTTTCTTATCAGAGGAAACCTCCTCAAAGGTCGGGCATATGGCATTTTTATAAAACTCTGTTTTGATTTTTTCAGGCAAATCCTCATAGTCCGAAAGATAGACAGAACCGGCTAAGTCACGAATTTTATTTATCGGCGCGCCCTTTTCAATAAGCGATAATAATTCTGCAATAGGACGTTCTCCCATACCGTAAAGCAAAAGGTCGGCGGGCGCGTCCAACAATATGGACGGCATAACCGTATCACTCCAATAATCATAATGTGCAAAACGCCTCAAGCTAGGCTCAATACCACCAATAATTACCGTGGTTTGAGGATAAAGTTGCTTAAGCTTTTTGGTATAAACGGTTGTGGCTCTATCCGGACGTTTTCCAAAAACACCGCCCTCGCTATAAACGTCTTTGTCACGTTTTTGCTTGGCAACGGTATAATTGTTTACCATGCTGTCAACAACGCCTTGCGAAACCATAAAGGCATATTTCGGCGCGCCAAACTCACAATAGTCCGCATCGGTTTGAGGCTGTGAAATTATGGCGACAGAAAAGCCCCTGCTTTCCACAAGACGTGAAATTATTGCGTGCCCAAAGGACGGATGGTCAACATACGCCTCGCCCGTCACGACAATAAAGTCGGGTTGTCCGCTTATTTCATTGCGCTTAACTGGTAAAAATGCCATTATTTAAAATATTTAACTCCGCTTTCAAAAATCTTCATATCAAAATCATATGGATAGTTTTTATACAAATTTTTGCCAATACGCTCGGCGTGTCCCATCTTGCCAAGAATCCTTCCGTCAGGCGAGGTTATGCCCTCGATAGCGTACATAGAGCCGTTGGGATTATACGGGCTTTCCATCGTTGCATTGTTGTTTAAGTCCACATATTGCGTTGCAATCTGCCCGTTGGTAATCAACATTTCAATGATTTTTTTCGGAGCGATAAATCTGCCCTCTCCGTGGCTTACGGGCACAGCGTAAATGTCTCCGGTCGTCACGTTGTTAAACCAAGGAGAACGATTGCTGACAACCTTAATCCTAGAAATAGTGCTTACGTGGCGTGAAATATTGTTATAGGTCAAGGTGGGCGAGTTTGCCGTTTGCGTCATAACCTTTCCAAACGGAACAAGCCCCAACTTAATTAACGCTTGAAAACCGTTGCAAATACCCAAAATCAACCCGTCACGATTATATAAAAGCTCGTTTAAAGCGTCGACAATTTTGGCGTTTCTAAACGTTGTCGCAATAAATTTGCCACTACCGTCAGGCTCGTCCCCGCCCGAAAAACCACCGGGAAAAGCAATAATCTGACTGCCTTTAATTGCTGACGAAATCATCTCCACAGCCTCGGCTATGTCCGCCTCGTTTTGATTTTTTATAACCAAGGTTTCAACCTTTGCCCCAGCCTTTTTAAAAGCCTTTGCAGTGTCGTACTCGCAATTCGTCCCGGGGAATACGGGAATAAATACCTTTGGCTTTGCAACATTGAAATCGCACGTCTTTTTAGTGGTATAGCTGATACCCAAATTTTTCACTGCGCCAAACGCCTCTGCCGTCGTCGGAAAAACTTCCTCAAGCGTTGATACAAAGGCTTTTTCCGCCACGTCGAATTTTAAGACGGATTCCTCAATGATAAACTTTGGAGTAGTGCTAACACGCGCAACAATTTTTGCGTCAAACTCACAAAATAGTTTTTCGTCGTCAACCACAACCAAGAGGTCGCCGAAATACGCTTTTAAATATTCCTCGGAAAAATCATAAAACTCTAAGCCCATTCCCTCGCCGAGGCACGACTTTATCGCAGCGGTCGCCAAACCGCCTTCCTCGACAACCGTTGCGTGCTTAATTAAACCATTTTCTGTAAGTTCGTTAAGTTTTTTGTACAATTTTTTAAGATATTCGAAATCTGGCACATTAAAATTGTCACGCTTTATAGGAAGCCAAACAAGCTTTCCCGTTTTAGAAAAGGTGTTTGTAAGCACCTTAGACGCCTTGCCAATGCCCATTGCAAATGATATAAGCGTATTGGGAACGTCAAGGTCGTTAAAGCTTCCGCTCATACTGTCTTTACCGCCGATTGCGCCGATACCTAAATTTAGTTGCGCATAAAATGCGCCCAATAGCGCCCTAAGAGGTTCACCCCAGCGTTGAGGTTTTGCGCCCAGTTTCTTAAAAAACTCTTGCAGGGATAGGGATATAGTATCAAAATCCGCGCCTGTCGCAACCAATTTTGATATGGAAACCACGATAGAATATATTGCGCCTATAAACGCCTCATTTTCAGTTAAATAAGGGTTAAAACCGAACGCAGAAATTGTTGCGGTATCCGTTTCCTTTTCAACAGGAGGCTTTGAAGCCATAGCTATAGTCGGCGTTAGTTGCGTTTTTCCGCCCCACGGCAACAAAATGGTACCGGCGCCGATTGTGCTGTCAAATCTTTCAGACAGCCCCTTATTGCTGCAAACGTTTAACCGTGTTAGCTCGTTCAATAAAGCCTCTCTGACACGTCCGTAGCTTAGAAGCATTTTTGTGGTTTTATCTAGGCTTGCATAATAGTTTGCGTTATGCTCCTCAATTATTGCGGTTGCCTTTTGCTTTACGCCGTTTGTATTCAAAAATTCACGGCTTAAATCTACAATAATCTTATTCTTATATTTCATCTGCATACGACCGTTGTCGGTGACTTCCGCCACAACCTCGGCGTTTAAGTTTTCTTCTTTGGCAAATTTAATAAACTTTTTCACGTTGTTGGGTTTGATCACAACCGCCATACGCTCTTGACTTTCGCTGATAGCAAGCTCCGTACCGTCTAGTCCGTCGTATTTTTTTGGAACCTTATCCAAATCAATAATCAAGCTGTCGGAAAGCTCGCCGATTGCCACAGAAACGCCTCCCGCGCCGAAATCGTTGCAACGGATAATCATTTTTGACACGTCAGGGTTTCTAAAAAGCCTTTGAATTTTTCGTTCAGTCAAGGGATTGCCCTTTTGAACCTCTGCGCCACAGGTCTCTATACTTGAGCTGTCGTGCGCTTTACTGCTTCCCGTTGCTCCGCCGCAACCGTCACGCCCCGTATCACCGCCCAATAGAATAATTTTATCTCCTGCCTCAGGGCATTCTCTGACAACATTTTCTTTGGGCGCGCCCGCAATAACATAACCTGTTTCAAGTCGTTTTGCTTTATAGTTTTCGTGGTAAAGCTCCGCAACAATGCCTGTTGCCAAGCCAATTTGGTTTCCGTAGGAGGAAAAACCTGCCGCTGCGGTAGTCGTCAGCACCCTTTGAGGTAATTTGCCCTCTAGGGTTGACTCAAGCGTTTCTCTTGGGTCTGACGCGCCTGTAACACGCATAGCTTGATAAACATAGCTTCGTCCGCTTAAAGGGTCACGGATTGCGCCGCCTAAGCACGTTGCCGCTCCGCCGAAAGGCTCAATTTCCGTCGGGTGGTTATGCGTTTCGTTTTTAAACATAATAAGCCAGTCTTCGGGCTTGCCGTTATTGTCGACACTGACGTTAACCGAACACGCATTAATTTCGTCCGAAACGTCTAAAAACGCAAGTTTTCCTTCCTTTCTGAGCTTTTTTACAGCGATTGTTGCAATATCCATAAGACAAGGATATTTGTCTTTACGCTCCGAATAAAGCTCATCAAAAAGCTGTTTATATTGCTTATACGCTTCCTTAATATGCGGATTTGAGCTTTCAATTTTGACGTCTGTGAGCTCGGTCAAAAAGGTTGTATGTCTGCAATGGTCGCTCCAATAGGTGTCTATAACCCTAAGCTCCGTAACATAGGGGTCACGCCCTTCTTGTATAAAATATTCCTGCACAAACTTTAAATCGGCAACGCTCATTGCAAAACCGTTTTCGCTATGGAAATCGTTTATGCGTTTATCGTCAAATTTAGTAAAACCCTTAACCTTATCCACCGCGCCGCCTTCGCTTGCGTCGGCTTTAAGCGTTTGCGGAATATCAAACACGCCCTCTCTGCTTTCCACTGGATTGATTAAAAACTTTTTAATTTTTGCCATATCCGCATCGGAAACGCCATAGACTGCGATAACGCGCGCGCATCGGATTAATACCCGTGGCTTTAACGTCAAAAGCTGAACGCATTGAATTGCGCTGTCTGCCCGTTGGTCGTATTGCCCGGGTAAATATTCTATAACAAAAGCCTTAGCGTCGCCTAAATCAACGTCGTTTTCATAGGCGTCATCAATCGCGGGCTCGCTGAAGATTGTCTTTTTTGCAACTTCAAAATCCTCATCTATAAGCCCTTCAATGTCATAACGCAAAATTTCCCGAACGCAGTCGGTTTCAACATTTAAAACTTTAAAAATATCGTCTCGCAATTTGTTTGCCGATACATTATAGCCGTCTTTTTTTTCAACAAATAATCTTTTTATCATAGTTTTCCTATTTTTTTATGACGTTTTTATAAATTTATAATTTAATACCAATATCTTTTCTAAAATGCTTGCCCTCAAAATTGATGCTATCCACCGCCTTATAAGCAAGCGTTCTCGCCTTGTCGATAGTATCTGCGACAGCTGTAACGCCTAAAACTCTGCCGCCTGCCGTAATCAGCTTTCCACCCTCAAACTTTGTACCTGCGTGGTAAAGCGTAACATCGCATAGCTTGCCGACAGAAATTTCTAAACCTTTCTTGTATTTAACGGGATAGCCGCCGCTTGCCAAAATAACGCATACGGCGCAGTTATCATACCATTCAATTTCAAGCATGTCCAAAGTACCGTCGATTACAGCGGAAAAAATGTCTGCTAAATCGGTTTTAAGCCTCGGGAGAACAACCTGAGTTTCGGGATCGCCAAAGCGCGCGTTATATTCCACCACTTTTACGCCGTTTGGCGTAAGCATCAAACCGAAATAAATCACGCCTTTAAATTCAATACCCTCAGCGCGTAAAGCCTTCACCGTGGGATACATAATTTTGGCTTCAAACTCCGCCTTATAATCGGCGGTAAACGCCTTGCTGGGTGAAAAAGTGCCCATACCGCCCGTGTTTAAACCTTTATCGTCGTCGTAAGCGCGTTTATGGTCTTGAGAAGATACCATAGGAACAATCGCCTTTCCGTCGCAAAATGCCAAAATAGACACTTCCTTGCCCGTCATAAACTCCTCAATAACGACGCTGTTCCCCGCTGAACCGAAAGCGTTGTTTTGCATCATATCCTTTAGGGCTTCTATGGATTGCTCAACGTTTTGTGAAATGATAACGCCTTTCCCAAGCGCCAAGCCGTCCGCCTTTAATACGATTGGGTGCGGTTGAGTTTTAACATACTCGCACGCCTTTAAAAAATCATGAAATACTGCATAGTTTGCGGTCGGGATAGCGTATTTCTTCATCAAATCTTTGGCAAAGCTTTTGCTTGCTTCTAATTTTGCCGCCTTTGCAATCGGCCCGAAAGCCCTTATATGGTTTGCCTGCAAAAAATCCACAAGCCCTGCCGCCAAAGGGTCGTCGGGGGCAACCACAACCATATCAATATCGCCTTTTTTTTGGATAAAATTTAAAATCTTGTCAAAATCCATAACCGAGATGTTATAACATTCGGCAATTTCAGCGATACCCGCATTACCCGGCAAACAATACAGCTTGTCAACTTTGGGGCTTTTTTTAAGTTGAACGGCGATAGCGTGTTCACGTCCTCCGCCGCCGATAATAAGAATATTCATTATTACTCCTAATGCTTGAAATGACGCTTGCCTGTAATTATCATAGCGATGCCGTATTCATCGGCTTTGTCGATTGATAATTGGTCGTTTTTGCTTCCGCCGGGGTGCGCGATAGCCGTGATGCCCGCTTTACCCGCAGCCTCTACGCAATCGTCGAACGGGAAAAATGCGTCGCTTGCCATTACGCAACCCTTGCTACGTTCCCCTGCGTGCTCTATGGCTTGCTCGGTAGCCCAAATTCTGCTTGTTTGTCCTGCGCCTACGCCTACGCTTGAAGCGTCTTTCGCCAAAACGATGGCATTGCTTTTAGTATGTTTGACAACTTTCATTGCAAAGAACAAATCTTCAAGCTCTTTTTCGGTGGGCTGACGCTTGCTGACCACAGTGAATTCGTCATATACTTCCCTATTAAAATCTTGCACCAATAGCCCGCCTACAACCTTTTTCATTTCAAAGCCGTCCTTAGGCAAGCCTGCGTTTATTGTGGGAAGCTTAAGCAATCTTATGTTTTGCTTTTTGCTTAAAAGTTCAAAAGCGCCGGCGTCATAATCGGGCGCAACGATAACTTCTATAAATATTTTTGATATCTGCGTTGCCGTTTCTAGGTCAACCTTTCTGTTGATAGCCAATATACCGCCGAAGATTGAAACGGGGTCACACTCATAAGCTTTGTTATACGCTTCCGATAAGGTTGTACCTGTACCCACTCCGCACGGATTTGCGTGTTTTACGGCAACAACCGTGGGCTCGGCAAATTCTCTAAGTAAATCCAACGCGCCGTTTGTGTCGTTTATATTATTATAAGACAATTCCTTCCCGTGAAGCTGCTCTGCAAATGCCAGGCTTCCTTTAACGGGCAAGCATTCTTTATAGAACACTGCGTTTTGATGCGGATTCTCACCGTACCTCATATCCTGCGCTTTCTCATACGCAAAAGAGATTTGTTCGGGAAATTTAATGCCTAGCTTGTTTCTCATATAGGTGGAAATCAACGTATCGTAAACTGCTGTGTGTTGGAAAACCTTATACATCAAATAAAATTTTGTATCCAAAGACACGCCGCCGTTTTCAAGCTCAGCCAAAACCTTAGCGTAATCGTTTGCGTCCACCAAAACAGTAACGTCCTGATAATTCTTAGCTGCGCTTCTCAGCATTGTAGGACCGCCTATATCAATGTTTTCAATTGCGGTTTGTAAATCAATACCCTCTTTCATAATTGTAGCTTTGAAAGGATATAAGTTTACAACCACGATATCTATTGTGTTTATGTTCAGTTTTTCCAGTTGCGCCATATGCTCGGGATTTGACCTCATCGCCAACAAACCTGCGTGTACTGCTGGGTGTAGGGTTTTTACTCTGCCGTCCAAGCACTCGGGAAAACCTGTAATGCTGTCAATCGGAATAACCTTAACGCCCGCTTGTTCTAAAACCTTAAAGGTGCCACCCGTGGAAATAATCTCATAGCCCAAGCTTTCGAGTTTTTTTGCAAAATCAACAATACCTGTCTTGTCTGAAACACTAATTAACGCTCTTTTAACCATTATTTCTCCTATATCCGCTATGGCGGTAAATTTATTTCAAATATTTATCAACAACAAGCTTAACAGCCTTCGGCAATAGGCTATGCTCCAACTCAAGCACTCGGCTTTGTAAGATTTCGGGCGTATCGTTTTTCAATACGGGGACTTTCTCTTGAAGAATAATATCCCCCGTGTCCGTTCCCTCGTCTACAAAATGGACGGTTGCGCCACTCTCTTTCTCGCCCGAGGCAATAACCGCTTCATGCACGCGCAATCCGTAAAAGCCGTCTCCGCAAAATTTCGGGATAAGCGACGGATGTATGTTTATGATACGGTTTTCAAACCTCTTTATAAACTCGGCGGGGATAATCATCAAATAGCCCGCCAAAACAATTAGGTCGATATTCTTTTCCTCGAGAAAATTTGCTAAGCAGAAGAATAGCTCGTCCTTGTCTGAAAAATCAGCCTTAGCAAAAACTTTAGAAGGAATATTATGCAATTTGGCGCGTTCCAAAGCATAAGCGTCTGCCTTATTTGATACCACCAACGCAATCTCTGCATTATCAATATATCCAAACTCAACAGCGTCGATTATGGATTGCAAATCCGTTCCGCCACCGGAAACAAAAACCGCCAGTCTTTTTTTCATTTTAAAATAACCTTTTGCCCTTTGATTACCTTGCCCAAAATACAAGCCTTCTCGCCCAGTGCATTTGCCGAATTGACCACTGCGTCCGCAACGGACTTATCCACCGCCAAAACCATACCGATGCCCATATTGAAGGTATTGTAAATTTTCTCGTCCGAAATATCTGCAATTTTTTGCATAAGTTTAAAAATCGGCGGAACTTCATAGGACGCTAAATCGATTTCCGCTGTCAAGCCGTCTGAAAACATACGCGGTATATTTTCAATAAAACCACCGCCTGTGATGTGCGCCATTCCCTTGATTTCAAACTTATCGCATAACGCCAAAAGCGGTTTAACGTATATCCTTGTAGGCGTCAAAAGCACGTCGCCCAAGACACCGCCAAGCTCATTACAATATTTGCAAAGCGTTTCTTTATCTTCGCCGAATATTTTTCTGACCAAAGAAAAGCCGTTGCTGTGTATACCGCTTGATGCAAGCCCTACCAAAACGTCGCCTTCCTTTATTTTTTTGCCGTCAATGATTTTATCCTTTTTTATGCTTCCGACAGAAAACCCTGCAATATCGTATTCGTCCTCAGCATAAAACCCGGGCATTTCCGCCGTTTCTCCGCCAATTAAAGCCGCGCCCGCCTGACGGCACCCTTCTGCAACGCCTTTAACGATTTGCGCAACTTTTTCGGGCACCAGCTTCGATATTGCGATATAATCCAAAAACAACAATGGTTTTGCGCCCAACGCCACAATATCATTCACACACATCGCAACGGCGTCAATGCCGATTGTGTCGTGCTTATCCATAATAAAGGCATACTTAAGTTTGGTTCCGACACCGTCTGTGCCTGCAACCAAAACTTCGCCGTCAGGTTTTTCGTCCAACGCAAAACAACCGCCAAAACTTCCGATGTCACCTAAAACGCCTTGCGTATAGGTTGACTTAACATACTGTTTCATAAGGCTGACAGCTTTATAACCAGCCTCAATATCCACGCCTGCCTCTTTATAGTCCATAGTATCTCCTTTAAATGCTTTTTCCGTTATATGTGGTAATAAATAAGAAAAAATAGCAGATAAAGCTGCTATTTAATTTCGTTTTGCAATTTTTCATCGTCTGCCATAACTTTTTCGGCGAGTTGCGCCTTATAACAGACAAGTTTCTTCATAAACTTAGGATATTTTAGCGATAGGATTTGAACGGCTAATATCCCTGCGTTTTCGGCTCCGTTGATGGCTACGCACGCAACGGGAACACCGCTTGGCATTTGAACAGTGCTTAGCAGACTGTCCAATCCGTCCATAGTCGAGCTTTTAATCGGAATCCCGATTACGGGTAACGGAGTGTTTGCGGCAAGTACGCCGGCAAGATGCGCCGCCTTACCCGCAGCGGCAATGATGACCTCAATACCCAAATCCATCGCCGTGGTAGAAAACTCCTCCGCAACAGACGGAGTCCGATGCGCCGATATAACCCTTACAATCGGTTCAATCTCAAACTTTTTCAAAATATCAAGCGCTGGCTTAACAACGTCGAAGTCGTTTTTGCTGCCCATTACAACGGCTACTTTTGGCATTCTTGAAACCTCACTTATTAATATAATGACATTATATTTTTTTTTAAGGTTTGTGTCAATTAAAAAGCCCGTCTCAAGGCGATAAAAAACGACTTTTCTTTTAAAATTTTCTTAGCATTCGCGATAGTTGTATTTACCCGTAATACAATCAGGGGAATTATTTGAAAAAGCAAGAATTAACTGTTTTTTTTCAAGCGTAATAGGATTAACCTCAAATTCATAAAATCTCCACTCGTTAGAGCTTAAATCAGCTTTAGAAAGCATTTTTTTAAAGCTGGGATTAAACCTATGCTCAACAGACGGCGGAAGAGTTTTACTTCTATTGCTGGAAAGGTAGTCGAATTTTAATAGCGCGCAAACAGTTTCTTTGTCGAAACCGTTGTCCAACATAAACCGTTTTACATCGTCAAAAACTTTAAATAGTTGGGCGTAATCCTCTATATAGTCCCCTAAACCAAAAAATAACTCAAACGGAGAAAGCTTTTGCAACGCAAATTGTATTGTGCGGTCAAACCGATGACTGTTGTATACGCTGTCTACCGCAACTTCCAACTTTTTCAGTTTTTCTTTTTCCTCAACGCTAAGCCAAGGTGTTTTAATACATTCATACGGAGGGTTAGCGTTTACCTCATAACCGACGGGCAAATTAGCTTCCAAGACGCTCCCCTTCAACACCTTTAAAAATCCGATTTGAAGCTGATGCGCCCCAACGTCGAACAGCCTATTAAAGGAAATTTTAAATTTTTCATAGCTTTCAAAAGGCAAGCCGACAATTAAATCGGTATGAATATGACAATTTTTGAACGAAAGAAGTTTGCGTATGTTGTTTTCCGCATGAATTAAGTCGGTTTTTCTATTTACAGCTTCTAAAGCCTCCTCGCAAAAAGACTGATAGCCTATTTCAAACTGAAGCAAGCCTTTGGGCGATTTTTCTATGGCGTCAAACAAGCCGTCGTCAAAAAGCTCGGGCGATACTTCAAAATGAAAACGGATACCCTCATTGGCAAATTCACGTGATAAAAAACGTATTAATTTTTCCGCAAAACGCTTGTTGGCGTTAAAGGTTCTATCAACAAATTTAACCAGCCTTATGCCCCTATTTTTAAACTTTTTAAGCTCATTTTGCACTTTTTCCAAAGGAAATTGTATCAGTTTTGTTTCTGCGCTCATACAATAACTGCATCTGTAAGGACACCCTCTCGACGACTCAAAATATATGGTTCTGTTTTTGGCGTTTTCAAAAAACTCTTCACAATATGGATATACAATTTCAGTTACGCTTTCACCATATATAACAAAGTCATCGTTGCCAGATAAGATGCTTTTCCAAGCCTTTTCTCCCTCGCCCACAACCACTTGGTCGGCGTATTTCCAAATAGCTTTATTATACGTTGCCTCGGGCCCGCCTAAAACCACCCGAATACCTTTTTGACGCAAGCATTTTGCAACCTCAAGCGTTTTTATAACGTTAAAAATATATGTGGAAAGTCCAACAATGTCAGGTTTCGTTTCCACAATATCGCAAACAATATCTTCGGTTTTTCTGTTTACAAAAGTGTCTAGCATTTTAAAACTTGCGTCACAGTCGGAACAATAGGCTTTTATATACCAAATTCCCAAAGAAGTGTGCGAAAATCGACTATCTAAACAGACCAATGTAACATTTTTCATAATTTAATTATAAACCCCTTTGTCATATTTGTAAAATTAATTTGACTTATCTTTGGGCGATAGGTTAAAATCAATTAGGGAGGAAATTTATGATAAACGTTTGCTTTGGAATTTTAATGGAACTCATTTCAAAAAGGAAGGTTTCGGCATCGTATCTTGCCGAAAAATTCGAAGTTTCCCCTCGGTCAATATATCGATATCTGGATATTCTTTCTGAAAACGGCGTTTCGGTTTTTACAACTCGAGGACGTTACGGGGGAATACAGCTTGCAGACAACTATCGCCTGCCCGCAACCTATTTAAACAAGGCGGAGCTGAGTGAAATTTTATCGGGGCTTACTCTGCTAAACAGCACCGCTCCGTCTACTGATATTCAACCGATTATTGACAAACTGCTTTCCATAAACTCGGCGACGTCTGCGGAAAATCTTGTGCTTAGCAACGACAAGCTTTTTATTGATGGTGGACTAATCGGTGACGAAACTTTGTATTTAAACAAGGTTTTACCTATGAAAACGGCTATCGACAGCGACATAGTTGTAAATATTGCTTATCACGACAGAGGCGGAGAAGTCACTTATCGTGACATCGAACCGCACGCTTTTGTCTTAAAAAATTCAGTATGGTACGTCTACGCATTTTGCAGACTGAGACAGGGTTTTAGAATGTTTAAAATCTCCCGCATAGAAAAGTTGCGTCTTACCGCCCAACAGTTTACACGTCGGGAAAAAACTGAGTTTACCCCTTGGAAGTTAGATTTTGAAGAGACTTATCCATCTATCAATTTGCTTATTCATTTACGTGAAGAAGCCCGCTATGATATTGAGGAATGGCTAGGCGTCGAATGTGTAAAAAAGAACTCGGACGTCGTTTGGAAATATTCTGCAACCGCGTCGGTAAAGCAAGATTCAAGCCTTTTATCCCGCTTAATGGCTTTCGGAAATAAAATAAAAATACTCTCGCCGTCGTTTTTAATTGAGCAAGCAATCGCTTCTGCGGAACAAATTTGTAAAATCTATGGCATATATTAATTATTTTATAGCAATAAAAATTGACAAAAGTCGCTCTATTAGGTAAAATATAAAGGTATTAGCAAATTTATAGGAAGGTAATTATGGAACGTATTCAATTTGACAACAATATGAATCCCGTTAACAACAACCAACAATATCAGTATGCTCAGCCAACAAATGATTTTTCTGCTGTTATGCAGTCTGTTGAAAATGACGTTCATTATAACCCTACCCGCTATTTTGACGAAAAAGAAGATATTTGGACTCTTGCCGAAAAAGGCAATCCCGACGCTCAAAATGAAGTCGGCACTTGCTATGTTGCAGGTTATGGCGTCCCTCAAAACTATTTAAAAGGTATTGATTGGTTCATTAAATCCGCCGTACAAGGTCATACCGGCGCGTTCGCCAATTTAGGGATTTGTTTTTTGTCGGGCTTAGGTATCCCTCAAAATTATAAAAACGCTTTCAAACTTTTAAAGAAATCCGCAGAAAGAGGCTATGCCCTTGCGCAATACAATCTTGGCGTTATGTACGAAAACGGCTACGGGATTGAACAAAACAACAACACTGCCCTATATTGGTATGCGCTTGCTGCAAAGCAAGGCGACGCTTTAGCGCAAAACAACATCGGAAACTGTTTCTTATACGGCAAAGGCGAAAAGCAAGATTTTGACGCAGCATTCTATTGGTATAATGAGGCCGCAAAGCAAAATTTACCGCTTGCGCAATACAACCTTGGTATATGTTATATAAACGGTTACGGTTGCCGTTCCAACCGCAACACAGCCTTAAAACTATTCACTGATGCTTCGCAAGCAGGCAATCCCGAGGCAACCGCTGCCCTAAGCACATATTTCAAATAAACTCTATAGCACAAAAAGTTAGCCCAGACAATTTGTCTGGGCTTTTTAAATAGCTTTTTATATTAATGATTATAATTGTTTCTGCGATGATGAATATGGTCAAGCATAATTGATATGCCCAAAACTTGCGGAAGCTGGTCATCAAACTCATCCTCTAAATCAAGCATATAGCTATCACGGTAAAGCGTAACCTTTTTGAAAATACTCGCTATAGAAACACCGTCTTTTTTTATCTCAAAGTCGTGGTCTAAAATATTGCCGTTTATCGAATAATTGCCCGCATCGCCTTCTATAACATATTTTGCCTTAATTGAGAATTTCCGCTTGGCAACCAAAATTTCCCGATTGTCTACATAAAACCTAAAGCTGGCAAAGATATTAAAACGAAACATACGTTTTTTTATCATAATTATTTCTTTTTCGGTTGCAGCGTCATAAATGCGAAACTTTCTTGGTAAAGCAAAATTACCTTTAACCAAAAACTTATCGTTTCCTTCGCGGTCTTTGATATAATACTTTCCAGACAAACTAATAATTTTCTCTTTAATGATTAAACGCATAATTAATACCTCCGATTATTTTAATAGCTCAGCAATTTTATATAAAAAGTCTTTACTATTTAAAGTTTGCGGTTTTATTCCGTCTCTATAAAAAATAACTGCCAAATCCTTTGTCATATAGCCGTTTTCGATTGTGGATATTGTGGCTTTTTCAAGTTTTTCGGCAAAATTGCAGAGGTCGGGAGTGTTATCCAACTGCCCTCTTTTTTTCAATGCGCCCGTCCATGCAAAGATTGTCGCAACACTGTTTGTGCTTGTTTCCTCGCCTTTTAAGTGCTTATAATAGTGCCTTGTCACCGTCCCGTGAGCGGCTTCATATTCATATGTGCCGTCGGGGGAAACCAAAACGCTTGTCATCATTGCAAGACTGCCAAAAGCTGTCGCAACCATATCGCTCATAACGTCGCCGTCATAGTTTTTACAAGCCCAAATCATACCGCCATTGCTTCGCATAATCCTTGCGACGGCGTCGTCGATTAAAGTATAAAAATACTCAATACCCGCATCTTCAAACCTTTTTTTGTATTTATTTTCAAAAATTTCGGCAAAAATATCTTTAAAGCGGTGGTCATAAGTCTTGCTTATTGTATCCTTTGTGGCAAACCACAACGGAAGCTTTGCGTCTAAGGCATAGTTAAAACAGCTTCTTGCAAAGCTCTCTATGCTTTTGTCGGTGTTGTGCATACCCAAACAGACACCGCTTGTTTTGGCATAATCAAAAATTTCAATTCGGTTTTGCGCGCCGTCCGCCTTTGTAACCACCAATTCCGCCTTCGATCCCTTTTCTGCGTAAGCCTCAACATCACGATAGACGTCGCCGTAAGCGTGACGCGCAATAATAATAGGGCTTGTCCAAGTCGGCACGAGGGGTTTTATCCCTTCTACCAAAATAGGCGCGCGAAAAACAGTTCCATCCAATATTGCCCTTATCGTGCCATTAGGGCTTTTCCACATCTGTTTTAAATTATATTCCGTCATTCTTTGAGCATTCGGCGTAATGGTTGCGCATTTTACGCCTACGCCGTATTTCTTGCACGCATTTGACGCCTCTGCCGTAACTTTATCATCGGTTTTATCACGCTCCAAAAGCCCTAAATCGTAATATTCAGTTTTTAAATCCACATATGGCAACAACAAAATATCCTTTATATCCTGCCACAGTATGCGGGTCATCTCGTCTCCGTCCATCTCAACCAACGGAGTCTTCATTTTAATTTTTTCCATAAGTACCTCAAAATTTATTAGATAAATTATATTATATTTTGGCTATTTTTGCAAGCATTTCCCCTTTACGTCACTAAAGTTTTTGATAACCTGACTGTCAAACGCCATTTTGCTTTTCTTCTTAATATAGTCTTTCCGCTTCGCGCCTTCAATAATCATATCCAACAGCTGAGAAAAGTTTATCCCAATCGGCTCAAACAGATAAAACGCCATTGAACCGGGAATAGTGTTCATTTCGTTTATGTAAAGCTTTCCCTTAGACAGCATAAAATCAAACCTAACAACTCCGCTTAAATTTAGCTCTATATAAATTTTTTCTGAGGTTTTCTTAACAAGTTCATACAGTTCTGCATCTATTTTAGCGGGCATTTCTCTACCTGCGTGATTCATTCCTTTCCCGTTTTCAGACAAATATTTATCTTCAAATGTTAAAAAACTGTTCCAGCTTATTGGTTTTTCCACCTCGCTTGAAAAGACGGTGTATCCGTTAGACACCACTGCGCAGTTCAGTTCCACGAAATCGGAAAGCGCGCGTTCAACCAAAATCCGACTGTCAAACGCCGACGCAACTTCAAGCGCTATCATAAGTTCGTCCCTCGCCTGCGCAACCTTAATGCCTATACTGCTTCCCAAAGAAGACGGCTTAACAATTACGGGATAATCTAAAAAGGTTTCCAAGTGCCGAATAACGTCGTCGGGTTTATCTAAAAAATCTTCTCTGCTTATCGCCAAACCCTCGATGGTATTTAATAAAAGATTTTGAAAAACATCCTTGGCTAAAATTTTGTCCATACCCAACGCTGACGCCAAAACGCCCGCCGAAGTGTAGGGAATATTGTTATATTCCAAAACTCCCTGCAAAACACCGTTTTCGCCCTCACCGCCGTGACAACAATCTAACGCAACATCGGGTTTAAATTTTTTAACTAACAGACTTTTTATTTTTGTATAAAATACTCCGTCAATAAGATAAACCTGCGAAACTTTTTTTGAATTAAAATTTTCAAAAAATGAAATATCTTTTAACATCTCACCAACAAAAAATGCGCCGTTTTTCATATAAATCGGAAAAATTTCATATTTCTCATCCGATAAATGTTGCATCGCTTGGTTTGCTGTTATAATTGAAACATCGTGTTCCACCGACCTTCCACCAAAAAATACCGCTATTTTCGTTTTCATAATCTACCTCACTCGTTATAACTATCGGGCAAATCGTTTTCAAACAACACTACGTCGCCCTCCCTTAAAATTTGGGGAAACGATTTTTCTGCCTCAAATAAAGTATCAAATCTTTTTATCCTTTCAAAATCAAACCCGTTCTCCAATAATCCGTCAAATATCGGGCGAACCCTATCTCTGCCAATTAAAATGACGATGTCTGCCACCTCGGCAATCTCGTGACCAAATGTTTTGTTTTCCTCCGCCTCCAGCGCGCCCAATTCAATCATACCCGGCGTTATAATAATTTTTCTGCCAGAAAACTGAGCTAAGACTTTTAGCGCAGCTTTTGCTCCAATCGGGTTGGAATTATAGCTGTCATCTATAACCTTAACCGCGCCCTTTATCACCTGCAAACGATGCGCCACGGGCTGAAGCGAGCATATAGCGTATAGTATGTTTTCGGGGCTTACCCCCAAGATATGCGCCAAAGTCGCAGCCGTAACAATATTTTGAACATTGTGTTCGCCGAGCAACGCAGTTTTAGCCGAGTAGCTTTTTCCCCCTATAGATAAAGTAAATTCCGTACCTTCCTCAGTGGATTTTATATTTTGGGCATAAACTAAAGCGTCGGGATTTCCAACTCTTTCAATTCTTGCCTGCGACAAAATCTCGCAAAGCTCCAACCCTGTTGCATTTATAACGCCTGCGCCGTCCTTTGGTAAACTTTCCAATAAAGAAATTTTTTCTTTATATATGTTTTCCAAAGATTTAAAGGTTTCCAAGTGTTGGGGCGCAATTCCCGTTACAATACCGTATTTTGGCTTAACAATTTTTACAAGTTTAGCAATATCGCCTACGTGACGCGCGCCCATCTCTGCAATAAACACATTGACGTAAGAATCTAAATCGGCGACAGTTTTTGCAATACCTAAAGGCGTGTTAAAATTTCCCTGCGTTGCTAAAACGTTATAATCCTTTGACAACATCGCAACCAAAATGTTTTTAACCGTGGTTTTGCCATAGCTTCCCGTGATGCCGATTCTAATTAAATTCGGATTGAGCGCTAGTTTCCTTGTCGCTTGTTTTATATATCTCAGATTATTCAACTTTTCAAACGGCGTAGATATTATCAAGCCCAAGTAGGCAACTAACGGTAAAGCAACAGGATAAAAAATAAATGAAATTTTTCCAAACTTTTCAAAATAAACTGTTGAATACAAATTAAAAAGTATTACACAAAAAAGCGTCAGCGAAATGGTTATAGACAAAGCGTAAAGTCTTAAAACTCTGCGCGTAACCGATAAAGGCTTTTTTAATTCGATTTTTGAATTTACATAAACGGCAAACATCTGGGCAATATAAAACAACAACGCAAGTATAAAAAAGAATTTATCAAAATCGTCAATCCATATTCCTATAAACCCGATTACTGTAAAAATTGACGATATAATAAAATAATATTTGTATTGCGTTACAAATTGCTTATTCCTTCTGAAAACAGAACTCAGCTTATAACCGCCCGTTTGAAATTTCAATAATATCGGCGACAACTGCCAAATTGCAAGAATAGCCGAAAGAAATGCTAAAATAAAATCTCCACCCGTCAAGCTCCATCCCCCAAAAACGCTTTTAATATTTTGATAAATTTTGCGTTACTATCTAGATATGAAAAATGTCCGGCGTTTGTGAGTAAAAACAGATAACTTTTTTTGATTTTGCGTTTTAAAATACGCGCCATATACAAAGGCGTTGCTGTGTCGTTAGTACCCCAAAAGATAGCCGTTTCACATTGAATGTCTTGTAACAGCCCTTTTTGGTCATAATTTACCACATTTTTAAAGGTTTGTTTCATAACAGGCGAAAGCGCGCGATAATCCGCGCTGCCCGACAATCCTCTACCGCCAAATTTTATCAAAAGTTTGTGAACAATAATTTTAAAATAATATTTAAGACCTCTTCTTGGTTTTATTCCCGCGCTGTCAACCAAAACAAGCTTTTCCACCAATTCAGCATGCTTGGCAGCGATTTCTATGGCAACTCTACCACCAAAAGAATGTCCAACGATAACGGCAGACTTTATACCCTCCTTTTTCATAACGTCGATAACGCCCTTTGCGTAATCGGACACTGTTAAAGGATAGTCGGGATGAGGCGTTTTGCCAAAACCATAGAAATCAACCAAAACAGAGCGGCAATCTAAGGCTTTTGCGACAAATAAAAAGGCTTGGAGATTTGCTCCCCAGCCATGTAAAAAAATCACGTGGTGTCCGTTTTGGCGTTCTTTTCCGTAACAAATATAATTTAATATATCGCTACCTCTAAAGTTCCAGCCAATATATTAGCGCGTCGTCAACCCCCTCATAGTATTTGGGGCGCCTGCCCTCGCGCCTAAAACCGAAACTTTCATATAATTTTATCGCCCGTTCATTCTTGACAGACACTTCTAATGTAAGTCGGTTTACCTTATCTTTAGTGGCAGCTTGTATTAACGTTTCAATCAAATTTGTTGCAATTTTACGATTTTGAAATTCAGGCGCAACGGCAACGTTTGTGATGTGTCCTTCGTCCAAAATTTTATAGTATCCGATATAGCCTACGGCGTCGCCCTCACACTCTGCAACGAAATAGGTTGCCAACGGATTACTAAGCTCGTTTATAAGCATACTTTGCGTCCAGGGCGTCTTAAAGCATTTTTGTTCAATTTCCGCCATTTTTGCGACATGCTTGGCTTTGAGCCTAACTATATCAATCATCGCCGTCCGCCTCTCTTTCTGCTTGAGATTTTCTGAGGTATAGGGGCATCGCTCTGAAAGAAAAATTCTCGTCTTCGGCTTTTTGCTTTAAGAGTTCAACATAGTTTTCAAAATAGTCGTCGTCAGCCTCTTGATAAAAAACATTTACTGTAGGCGCTTGGTCTTTTTCCCAAAACTCCATTTTAAGGATTTTACCAGTTTTAAAGGTTGCGCCATAAAAGTTTTCGTGCAAAGCGTTGACTAAACAAGCTCCGCATTCTTTATTGTATGCTATAAGCTCAAACGCCGTAACTCCAATAACGGGTTTTTTTGTAGCAAACGCAAGCGCGTTTATGGTTGCAACGCCGATTCTAATTCCCGTAAAGCTACCCGGACCTATTACAACGCCAAAGAAATCCATATCGGACAAGCTAAGGCAATGCTCACATAAAAGCTCTTCAATCGTTGGCAAAAGCAAAGAGTTATGCCTTTTATTGCCCTCGCAAAGCAATTTTTTGTATGACTTATCGCCGTCAACCAAAATAATAAGCAAATTAGACCTTGTTGAATCTATACCTAACGCTCGCATATTTCCACCTCGCGCGTATCCTCGCTTAAAGTTGTTATACAAATTTCATACACCTTTTTGGGCAGGCGCGAAAACTTGTTCCATTCAATTACGCACACGCCGTTGTCGTAAAGATAGTCGTCAAGACCTAGTTCGTATAACTCGTCTTCAGACTCCATTCTATACATATCAAAGTGGTATACAGGCAAACGTCCGTCCTCGTATGAAT
The DNA here is from genome assembly GCA_964604875.1 of uncultured Bacteroidaceae bacterium. GTDB lineage: Bacteria > Bacillota > Clostridia > Christensenellales > CAG-917 > JAVVSR01. Next base: position 28,892 of record CAZSAC010000006.1, read on the forward strand.
GCATAATCGTAAATGTGGGACTCACCACCCTTGCAGAACTGCCTAGTCCTGCCACTAAGCCTTTGGTAAATGTAGTTTTACCTGCGCCAAGCTCACCACACAACAAAACAACTTCACCTCCGTGAAGTCTTGATGCGAAGTCGTATGCGACAGCTTTGGTTTTTTCTGCTGAATCGGTAATAAATTTCATAGGAAAAATTATATTACTTTTCCTCGGGTTTTGCAACCTCTTTTCCCTCAATAGATTTATTAGGGGTTTCCGATTCAAAATCCAGCTTTAAGATATGCGCCAAAAGCGATTGTAAACGCTTGAACAACAATAAGGTAATTGTGCAATTTATAACCGATTTAATCAAATTGAAAGGTATAATTATTGGAATTATCATAGCGGCGACAGCCTGTATAGGCGCCCCCATATAATATGGTGTGATAACCAAATTTGCCACAATCATTGCCAAAACCCAAGCAATTATGCCAAATACCACAGAAACTATAGAATTTTTTGTAGTTTTTTTGCGGCGATAAATAAGCCCGGATACCAAAACCATTATCCCTGTCGCCAAAAAATGCATTAAAAATCCGTATGGAAAATCACCAAGTATTAAGGATTGGATAAGGCTTACAATAAACGTGACTACAAGCCCCGCCCAAGGTCCAAAAATAAAAGTGCAAATTAAAATCGGAATATCCGCAGGGTCATATTTCAAAAATGGCGCGGCGGGAAAAATAGGAAAACTTATTAATGCAACAAGCACTAAACTTAAGCCTGTCAGCATTGCCATCACGGAAATTTTCAAAGTTAGTCTTTTGTTTTGCGTTTGCATAGGTATTGCCCCGAAAGTGTATTAAACTTTGGTGTCGAAAAACAAAAAGCCCGCCGATAAAAATCAACGGGGGAAATGCTATTCGATACTTCTATCATCCGGACTATAACCGTCGGTTTGGGAATTTCACCCAATCAGCTCTCGCTCGTGGACTATACCACCGGTAGGGATTCTCACCCTGCCCCGAAGTTCATATTAATTATACCATACGTAAAACCGAAATGCAATATCAATTTTAAAATAATTGAAATTTTAAGCCCTTGCTTTTGCCTTATTTAATGCTTTTTGAAAGCTATCCTCGCTTTGTGATTCAATAGCGTACTGTAAATCATAATAAACGTCAACGTCAAAGCTAACAAGGATTTCTTTATCCTTATACAGCTCGGATACTTTTTCGACTATTCGTTGCTTAAGCTTGACACTATCGCTTTTATAAAAAATCGGACGGCTTAGTATTGCAACTAAAACGCAATCGTCAATCTCCACCACATAGCTTGCCTTAATCAATGGCTCGTCTTCAAACAAAGCCTCTGAAGCTGAGCTAAACGGCGACAATAAAAAACAAACACAAATTGCTAGACATAATGTTTTCATAGCAACTAGTGTTTGTAAAAAATTGGAAAATATACAAAATTATTCCTTAATAAATTTCTCCATATTAGTGCCGTCCGACCAAAGTTTTTCTAGGCAATAAAGCATACGGGTTTCATCATTAAAAACGTGAACTATAGACGTTCCATAATCCAAAACCACCCAGCGACCTTCCCTCAAACCGTCAATTCTATTGGGTTGAAGTCCATCTTCTTTGGAAAGTTTGTCATCTAAAGCCTCTGCCAAAGCCTTAACCTGAGTGCTGCTTCTTGCAGTTGCTATAACAAAATAATCCGTCATAACCGTCAAGTGCGTAACATTGAGCACCGTAATATCGTTGGCTTTTTTCTCGTCTAAAATTTCACAAATTTTCGTATTTAATTCTAATGGTGTCATAAAATCTCCTTATAAAAGTCCGCTGCTTCGATTGTAAGCGGATATATATTTCGTTTCAACTGTTTTAGATAAGTATAACTATATTCAACGCACTTTTTAACCCCAGCCTCAAAATTTTCAAACAATGCGTCTCTAAGTTCTTCCACGGCGACATAGCATCTTTCTGTTGAAACCATATCCGCAGAATAAATAAGTTTTTCAAGCGTTGTCATATCTGCTCTACCCGTAGTATGATATTTTATTGCGTTTAATATGTTTTGGTTAATAATGCCAAATTCTTTCTCGGCAAGCTCCGCCCCGATAAACTGATGTTGAACAGGCGTGGAAATACTGTCCAAAGGGATTGTAAATCTTTGAAAAGCCGAATCGTCGCAATCGAACTTTTTGCCGATATCGTGCAAAATTGCGGCGGTAAACACGTCTTCATAAGGCAAGCCTAACCCGCATCTATAATTGAGCATTACTGCCATCAAGGTTACATTTTTGCTATGAAAAAGCCTTTCTTTGGATAAAAATGAAGGCAATTTATACATAATGGCGCGATAAGTGTTGTATAAATCATAGTTTGCGATATAGTCGTAAACGCCCATAGGCAAATCCTCTGTGGGCATACATAAATTCAGCCTCGCCCTAAGCTCATAGCTGGAGCTTTCTCCGCCTATATAGCTAAGTTTTTTTATATCGCAACCCCAACGCTCATTTAATTCACATATTTTGTCGTCGATTTTGGAAAAGCCGTCCCTATCAAAGGCAACAATGTGCGTCTGCTTGACAATTTCCTCAGGCTTATACCAGCTTTCTAGTTTCAGTAAGCTATCACCGCCTAAAATATAATAAAACTCCCCGTATTCTTTTTTCAGTTTGGGAATCATATCCGCAGCGTAATGTATTTCTTCTGAAGAATTTTCAATATCGGATATTTCGGTTTTAATCGGAAAATCCTTAAATGCGATTTTAAGCATTTTGACGCGATGCAAAAAGCTTGCCTCTGCAACTTTTTTATGCGGGGGACATTTTGTGGGAACCAATACAAGACGCTTTATGCCCAGTTCTTTAACTGCAGCTAACGCGATATTATAATGTTCAATATGTACGGGGTCAAACGCCCCTCCTAGAACCGCTGTTTCAATCATAGCTTAATTATAGCATTTTTTCTTTAAAAATTCAAGGTCTATTTGTATGATTCTATGCAAATTTGGCAACAATTTTTTTGGAGATATTTATGGATAAATTAATTGACCGATTCGCTTTAAAAATAATACTTTTCGTCTTTCTTTGGCTGTGGAGCTATTACTTACTCCGCTCTGTTGTTTGGTCTGGGATAATTGCGCTTAGCCTTACCGCCATAATATTTATTATACTTCATTATATAGTAAAGCGGAAAAAGGCGCATTTTTCTTATACGGCAGAAAAACTTGCAAAGGATTTGGCAATTAAGGGTTCCGGAAAGGCTTTAGCATTATACTTAAAACAACTTTCCATAGATTTTGACGGCAAAAGCCCTAGCTTTATTGTAAACGATACACTTTACTTCTGCGCATTCAAGTTCAGCGATTGCAGTAAAGACGATATTGCATCGGCGTTTCGTATCGCAGAGGCTTCACAACTGGATAAAATTGTTTTTATTACAAAATCAATTTCCCGAGACGCTGCCTTGCTTGCGTCGGGTTTACCTGTCAGCTTTACCTTTGTTAGAAATATCGATTTATATAAAAAGCTTAAAGCAAACCACGCATTGCCCGAGCTTATCAAAATGAATAAACCCGTAAATCACGGTTTTGAGTTTAAAAATTTTGTCACTCAAGCATTTTCGGCGTCAAATACAAAATATTATGTATTTTCGGGCGTTTTGCTGGGGATAATGTGTTTTATCACGCCAATGAAGCTATACTACATTATTATGTCGTCGTTTATGATGTTGATGGCTATGCTAACGGTAATAATACCAGCTGTTAAGGCAAATAAATAGCCTTGCGATAAACAAACGATTAAATTATGTGCTTCATATCTTTTCTTTGGGATTTTTTATACAATACGATTTTATTTCCGATAGCTTGGACGGGTTGGGCGTTCAACATTTCGGCAAGCTCCTCGATAACCTGCTTTGCGTTAAAGTCCGCATTGCGCAGAACGGTGATTTTGATAAGCTCGCGTGAGTCAAGCGCCACAGACAAGTCGTTGATGAGATTTTCCGTTATTCCGTTTTTCCCGATTTGGAAAATAGCATCGATATTTTGCGCCAATGATTTTAGTTTTGTACGTTCCTGTGTAGTAAGCATTTTTACCTCTTTATTCAACAAATTCAAACTCAATATCTCCAACGATAATTACATCCCCGTCTTTCGCGCCCCGCGCTCTTAGCGCGTCGATAATCCCTCTTTCAATCAACATTTTTTGGAAATATCTAAAGCTGTCGTCGTCGGATATGACAACGTTTTTTGCAAGCATATCGATAAATCCGCCATAAACCAGGAATGAGCCGTCGTCTTCACGGTCAATTTCAAAGCTTTGGTTGTCGTAAACTTCAAATTGAAAATCCTCGTCTACAAAAATCGGTTCGGGTTCAGGCGCCTCGTCCAACGCCTTGTATATCTTTTCTAACAATTCTTTCAGCCCTTGATTAGAAACCGCAGAAATCCGCAACGGTTCAACGCCCGTTTCCGCCTTAAACTTATCAATCGACTCCTCGTCAAACAACATATCGCACTTATTAGCCACAACCAGCTGTGGTAAATCCGCCAATTTTTGACTATATCCTGCAAGCTCGTGATTAATTTTATTATAGTCCTCTACGGGGTCACGTCCCTCACTTCCGGATATATCCACAATGTGTACTATAAGTCTTACCCGCTCAATGTGACGCAAAAAGCTGTGCCCTAAGCCCGCGCCCTCGCTTGCGCCTTCAATAAGCCCGGGGATATCCGCCAGAACAATGCTTTTGTCATAAAGCTTAACCACACCTAAGTTTGGGGATAAAGTGGTAAAGTGATAGTTTGCAATTTTGGGTTTTGCCGATGTCAGCACGGACAGCAAAGTGCTTTTACCCACGTTCGGGAAGCCCACCAAGCCTACGTCAGCCAAAATTTTAAGCTCCAAAATCAACTCGTGCATTTCGGTTTTAATACCCTTTTGAGAAAATGCAGGCGTACGTCTTGTAGGAGTGGCAAAACGCGCGTTACCTTTTCCGCCTCTACCGCCCTTTAAAAGAACCTTTTGCGTATCGGCTTTAGACATATCCGCAACGATAGTACCCGTTTCTTTATCCTTAATAACCGTACCAATCGGCACTTTAATAACTAAATCCGCGCCGCTTCTTCCAAAACAATTTTTTGCCAATCCGTGCGCGCCGTCCTCAGCTTTGAAGTGTTTTTTATACTTAAAATCGACAAGCGTATTTAAGTTTGCGTCTGCATAGAAGACAATATTACCGCCCTTTCCGCCGTCACCGCCGTCAGGACCGCCTGCCATTACATATTTTTCGCGGTAGAAAGACACTATTCCGTCGCCACCGTTGCCTGCTTTAACAAAAATTGTTGCGTAATCTAAAAACATATATTCCCTGTAAAAATTTTATTAATTCTTAGTTTTTTCTAAAAACTCAATTATATCCTCGCAATTTTCGACAATTGCGATACACAAATCTTGCGCCAGTTCATTCGGCTTTAGTATGTCGGGTACCATAATGGTTTTCAAGCCCGCTGATGTCGCCGACAGTATCCCCGTGTAAGAATCCTCAATGGCATAAGCGTCTTTCGGATTGCACCCCAGGTTTTCACACGCTGCCAAATAAAGGTCGGGGGCAGGCTTAACCTTTTTTACCATATCTCCGCAAGAAAGATAATCAAAATACGTCAATAAGCCTGAGTGTTGCAATAATATAACAGAAAAATCCGTATTTGTTGACGTTGCCAACGCAATTTTGAAGTTTTCTGCCTTTAAATAATCTAACAGCTCTGTTACGCCTTTTTTTATTGGGACGCAAGAGTGAGAAACCATATCGATATAGTAATCAAGAAACATCTTTGTGCCGATTTGGATAAACTTATCGTCGACAAAATTTTTCTGCATAAGCTCAATAATTTCGTTTTCGCTTTTACCGACGCATTGACGCAAAACATCTTCAGAAACATTGAAATTATGCTTCTTTACAAAGTTTAACGCATTGGACATCATAACTCTTTCGGTATCCAACAACGTGCCGTCCAAATCGATGACAACAAATTTTTCCGCCATTAAGACCTCTTTTTGACAAATATTTCGTCACAACATAACAAAACCCGATGAGTAATTATAACATACTCGTCGGGTTTATTATAGCGTTTTTTAGACAAATTTCTATTTATTCTTTCCGATAATAGACTTTGCCGCAAGTTTTCCCGCGCCCATGGCAAGTATAACGGTAGCCGCGCCTGTAACAGCGTCGCCGCCTGCGTAAACGTCTTCAATAGAGGTTTCGCCCGTTTCTTCATTGATTACGATAGTGCCCCACTTTGAGGTTTCCAATTTGGAACAGCTGTTTTTAAGCAAGGGGTTGGGACTTGTGCCGACAGATACGATAACTTGGTCGCACTCAAACTCAAACTCACTGCCTTGAATCGGTACCGGGCGACGACGACCTGACGCGTCTGGCTCGCCAAGCTCCATTCTAATACATCTAACGCCCTTAACTTTTCCGTTTTCGCCAATAATTTCAACAGGATTTGTCAACAAATTAAATTGAATACCCTCTTGCTCGGCGTGATGAATTTCTGCCGCACGGGCAGGCATTTCCTCTCTGCTGCGGCGATATACCATATAAACGTTTTCCGCGCCTAAACGTAAAGCCGTACGCGCGGAGTCCATTGCAACGTTACCAGCGCCGACAACAACTACATTCCTGCCAACTTGGATTGGTGTAATGCTGTCTTTTTCATATGCCTTCATCAAATTTACACGGGTTAAGTATTCGTTTGCGCTGTAAACACCATTTAGGTTTTCACCGGGTATTTTCAAAAAGCTGGGTAAGCCTGCGCCTGTTCCGATAAAGACAGCGTCAAAATCGTCAACCAATTCGTCTAGCATAATTGTCTTACCGATAATGGTGTTCAATTTTACTTCAACGCCAAGCTCGGTAAGCTTGTCGATTTCAGCTTGAACCAAAGCCTTAGGAAGACGGAACTCGGGAATTCCATAAACTAAAACGCCGCCCGCTTTATGGAACGCTTCATAAACAGTAACCTTATAGCCTGCAAGAGCAAGGTCGGCAGCGCAAGTCAAGCCTGCGGGACCACTTCCGACAATCGCTGCGGTTTTGCCGTTAGGGGTGATGCCTTCGACAGGTTTTTTGGGCGCGCGGAATATTGAATAATCCGCAACGTATCTTTCAAGATTGCCGATTGCAACGCTTCCGCCTAGCTTTGCCTTTCTAACGCAGAATTTTTCGCATTGCTCTTCTTGAGGGCATACGCGTCCGCAAATTGCAGGAAGGTTATTATCGCCTTTTAGCGCCTTTACCGCGCCGTCAAGGTCTTTGTTTTTGATTTGGTTAATAAATGCGGGGATATTTACGCCGACAGGACAACCCTTTCTGCAAGGAGCGGTTTTGCAATCCAAACATCTGCACGCCTCCTCGTATGCGGTTTCATCGTCGAATCCAAGGGCAACCTCTTTAAAGTTATGCGCGCGAATCTCGGGCGCTTGTTCATTCATTTCGTTTCTAACTGAATTATTTATGTTTGCCATATTATTCACCTCTTAATCTACAAACGTGCTTCTTCTCTTGTTCTTTATAGAAACCCGAACGGCTGATAGCTTCATCAAAGTCAACCTTATGACCGTCAAATTCGGGGCCGTCTACGCAAGCGTATTTGGTTTGTCCGTCAACGGTTAAGCGACAACCGCCGCACATACCAGTGCCGTCGACCATAATAGAGTTCATAGAAACGATGGTGTGTATGCCGTATTCCTTAGTTAAATTACAAACAGCCCTCATCATCATCATAGGACCAACCGCAAAAATACAATCATATTTTTCGCCTCTGTCCAAGAGCTCGCGAATCATATCGGTAACAAAGCCCTTTTTGCCATAGCTGCCGTCATCGGTAACAAGATAAAAGGCTGAACTGTTTTGTTTAAATTCTTCCTCATACATAATCAAGCTTTTAGTACGCGCGCCAACGATACTGTCAGCAGGTTTTCCGATACTCATAAGGTGTTTCGCCTGAGGATAAATGACCGCTGCGCCAATACCACCGCCAACCAATAAAACCTTGTTGAAACTGTCTAATGCCGTCGCATTTCCCAAAGGACCTGCAAAATCGTGTAGATAGTCACCTTCTTTCAGTTGAGCCATCTTCATCGTGCTGTAACCTATGGATTGAATAAGCAACGTGATAGTGCCTTTCTCTTTATCCATATCGCAAATGGTAAATGGAATACGTTCGCCATCTTCGTCAACTCGCAAAATGACAAATTGACCCGGCTTTGCGTGCTTAGCAACATCAGGTGCGTCAATCACATACTCGTGAACATTATCCGCCAACTGGCGCATAGATAGAATTTTGTTCATTAACTTTCTCCTTTTATATAACTACAATAATTTTTAACCTTACACTCTTGACACTGAGGTTTGAGCGCGTGGCAAGTATATCTTCCATGAAATATCATTAAGTGATGAGCCTTATACCACAACTCGGGAGGTATCAATTCCGTCAACTGATATTCCGTTTTATCGGCGTCTTTTGCGTCAGACATCGCCAATCTGTGGCTCACCCTAAACACGTGGGTATCAACGGCTAAAGCCTGCCCGTTAAACGCCACCGAAATCAAAACGTTTGCCGTTTTCCTGCCTACCCCGTCTAAGGTTGTCAATTCCTCCACCGTGCGAGGAACTTCCCCCTTAAAGTCTTGAATGATTTTTTGGCTTGCGCTTATGATATTTTTGGCTTTATTTTTATAAAAACCGCAGGTATAAATTTGTTTTTCTAAAGCTTCGGGCGCTAAATCGGCAAAGTCAAAGGGTGTCGAATATTTTTTAAAAAGCTTTTCGGTCACGATATTTACACGTTTATCCGTGCATTGCGCAGACAGTATAACCGCAACCAACAATTCAAACGGCGTATTAAAATTTAACTCACACTTTGCGTCGGGATACATTGTATCCAAAACAGCCAAAATTTCTATTGCTTTTTTAGCGTTCATTATACTATTTATTATTGCATACTTCTATAATAAAATCAATTAAAAAACGTAAAAATTAAAACATTTTGTTTAAATTTTTACGCTTACAAATTTAGAATGGTCAAATAATAGCTATACTATCTAAAGTCTTGTGATTTTATTATTACGTCCTTTTTTGTCTTATTTTTCCCGTGTTTTCCATTGTTTTTTGCCTTATTATTGCCTTTTTTTGAGAAGATATGTTTCCCTTCAAACGGTAAGCACATTATAAACGGTAATGCTAAACCATATATCAGCACAGCAGGCAGCATATAAACAAACGGCCAAAATGCTTTTGCGCCTGTTGTTGGCAATGTCTCAAATACAGTTGGTGTAAAGATGGTTATGGCTTTAGAAATACTTCCCTTTGGCAACCACACCATAGATTCATTTAAACTTTTGGGGTCAACACCAAAAATCTCGCCTGCAATTATTGTATTTGCTAAAATAAAAACTAAAATACCCGCAAACAAAAACGGCATTCTCCAAATTCTTTTATAGTCAAGCTTTTGCAAGCCCAAAAGCACCCACAACAAGGAAAAGGAAAAAATTATTATGGCTGAAATATAATATGTAATAACTTCTACACTAAACAATAGCAACCCAAAAATAGAGGTCGGATATATAATTGCAAGTGCGCCTACAAACAAGCCAAAGTAAAAAAGGCTGTCTCTTAAAGCCTGATTTTTTGTCCAAAAATGAATTGGAAAAGTCAATAAACACGCAGAAAAAACCGAAATCGGGAAAAGATTTATAAACATTCCGTTTGTTTTCGGCATAAAGAAAAATCTGATATTATAAGAAATTAGCGCTACAATCAGCAATGAGAACAAAACGATTTTTTGTGTTTTTTGACTGCGTTTTTCAAGAGTGAAATATAAAATCACCATCACGGTAGCCGCTACCATCATCGCCAAAAAATACCATAAGTTGCCAAATACTAAGGTCATTTATATCACCTGTTAATGTTATTTTTCTGAATCGCTTTTTTCTTCAGCGTCGCTGATTTCGTACTCCGGATGAGAAGACGCCTTCTTTTGCCGTATCGCATTTCTAACCGATGCAGAAATGCTTTCATAAAGCGGGATTGTCAAAAAAATCACCCAGGACGGATGCCATATACCCTTTGCAAAGCCAATGACCAAATATATCACAACACACAATATCGGGTATGATATAAGTTTGGTAAAACGACTTTTTATTACAGAAGTCAGCCACCAATATAGCGGAATTGTAAAAAATATAACCCAACCGGGATGCCACAAATTCCAAATAAAGCCCATCAAAAGATACGCAATAACCACAATCGAAAAGAAAGGAAAATTAACCTTCCCCTTTGAAGCGTAGCATTCAATGATCGAATAATACGGGATAATCGTCAAAAAGATAACCCAACCCGGGTGCCATTTATTTGCCAAAAAGCCCATAAGTAAATAAACTATCAACACTAAAACGGGATATGGAAAACTGCGCAAGGCAGAAAGCCACGGGCTGGTTTTTGTCCCCTTCCATTGTTGCTCTTCATTATCCGAAATATGCGCGTAGCTATAATTTCGGTCATACTCGTGATTAGCGTCGTTTTCGTGATTATCAGAAAAACCGTAATGCGAATATTTTTTATCGTATTCTTCTTTATAATTATCTTTATTTTCCATAAAAACTCCTATAGATATATATTAACATAATTATAACTGCATTTCAATCATTAATAAATAAAAGCTTTAAAAAAATTAAAGGTGGCATTTCTGCCACCTTTATAAACTATCTTGGGAATTTGATGTTCGCTTGCGCTGCCGCCAAACGAGCAATCGGCACACGGAAAGGAGAACAAGACACATAAGTTAAACCAACCTTATGGCAGAACTCAATTGTCGGAGGATTGCCGCCGTGCTCGCCACAGATACCAAGTTTGATATCGGGACGGGTTTGACGTCCGAGGTCAACAGCCATCTTCACAAGTTTGCCAACGCCGACTTGGTCAAGTTTTGCAAACGGGTCAGATTCAAATATCTTATGGTCATAGTATGAAGGGAGGAATTTACCCGCATCGTCACGACTGAAACCAAAAGTCATTTGAGTTAAATCGTTTGTGCCAAAGCTGAAGAATTCAGCCTCTTTTGCAATATCGTCGGCAGTCAAAGCAGCGCGAGGAATTTCAATCATTGTGCCAACCTTATAGTGCATATCGGATTTTGCATTTGCGATACATTCATCAGCTACTTTAACTACGGTTTCTTTTACAAAAGCCAATTCCTTAACTTCACCAACCAACGGAATCATAATTTCAGGAACGATTGTCCAATCGGGGTGACGCTTCTTTACAGCCAAAGCGGCTTGAATAACCGCGCGTGTTTGCATAGCGGCGATTTCGGGATAGGTAACCGCCAAACGGCAACCACGGTGACCCATCATAGGGTTAAATTCATGCAAGCCTGCGATGATGTTATATATATTGTCAACAGAGATGTTCATTGTTTCAGCAAGAGCTACGATGTCGCCTTTGGATGTGGGAACGAACTCGTGAAGCGGAGGATCCAAGAAACGAATTGTAACAGGACAACCTTCAAGAGCTTCATATAAGCCTTCAAAGTCGGCTTGTTGCATCGGAAGAAGTTTTGCCAATGCTTTCTCACGAAGTTCAACCGTAGGAGAAACAATCATTTCACGGATTGCGCCGATACGGTCAGGCTCAAAGAACATATGCTCAGTACGGCAAAGACCGATACCTTCTGCGCCGAATGCTTTTGCTTGTTTAGCATCTTTTGGCGTGTCTGCGTTGGTGCGAACTTGTAACGCGCGGAATTTGTCTGCCCAAGCCATCAAACGACCAAAGTCGCCGGATACGCTTGCCGATACAGTGGGGATACGTTCGCCGTAAATTTTGCCTGTGGAGCCGTCCAAGGAAATATCGCTTCCTTCGACAAACTTTTTCCCTGCAAGAGTAAACTCTTTCTTTTCTTCATTGATTTTGATTTCGCCGCAACCTGATACACAGCAAGTGCCCATACCACGGGCAACAACGGCTGCGTGAGAAGTCATACCGCCTCTAACTGTTAAGATACCTTGAGAAAAATGCATACCTTCAATATCTTCGGGGGAAGTCTCTAGGCGAACCAAAACAACTTTTTCACCACGATTTTTTGCCCACTCAACTGCGTCTTCTGCCGTAAACACAACTTTACCTGCAGCAGCGCCCGGAGATGCCGGCAATGCGGTAGCCAACGCTTTAGCAGCCTTTAAGGCTTTCGTGTCGAATTGAGGATGCAATAAGGCGTCAAGCTGATTGGGGTCTATCATACAAACGGCTTCCTTTTCGGAAATCATACCTTCGTCAACTAAGTCGCAAGCGATTTTTAAAGCGGCAGCGGCGGTACGTTTACCGTTACGGGTTTGAAGCATAAACAACTTACCCTCTTCAATAGTAAACTCCATATCTTGCATATCGCGGTAATGCTTTTCAAGCTTATCGACGATATCGGCAAACTGCTTATAAACTGCGGGATTTTCAGCTTTTAGGTGGTCGATTGTTTGAGGAGTACGAACGCCGGCAACAACGTCTTCGCCTTGAGCGTTCATCAAATATTCACCATATAAGCCCTTCTCGCCTGTTGCGGGGTTTCTTGAGAAAGCAACGCCCGTGCCGGATGTATTGCCCATATTGCCGAAAACCATTTCTTGAACGTTAACAGCGGTGCCCCAGCTTGAAGGAATATCGTTCATACGACGATAATATATAGCGCGGGGATTGTCCCAGCTGCGGAATACAGCTTTGATTGCGCCCATTAATTGAGATTTAGGGTCTTGAGGGAAATCTTGTCCCAATTTGGATTTATATTCAGCCTTGAACAAACGGGCAAGTTCTTTCAAATCGTCAGCGTCAAGATCAGTATCAAGCTGAACGCCTTTCTTTTCTTTCATCTCATCGATTAAAGCTTCAAAATATTTCTTGCCTACTTCCATAACTACGTCCGAATACATTTGAATGAAACGGCGATAGCTGTCATATGCGAAACGTCTGTTATTGGTTTTGATTGCAAATTTTTCCACTACCTCGTCGTTTAAGCCAAGGTTTAAGATTGTATCCATCATACCGGGCATAGAAGCGCGGGCGCCTGAACGAACCGATACTAAAAGAGGATTATCCAAATCGCCGAACTTTTTACCGGTAATACCCTCTAATTTGGCGATATACTCCATAATTTGCGCTTGAATATCGTCATTGATTTGTTGTCCGTCGGCATAGTATTGAGTACAAGCCTCCGTTGAAATCGTAAACCCGCGCGGTACAGGCATACCCAAACTTGTCATTTCTGCCAAATTTGCGCCCTTACCACCGAGAATTTCGCGCATTTTTCCGTTACCTTCATTGAAAAGATAAACAAATTTCATAAAAAAAGAATCCTCCGTATTTTCTTATATATTTCTTATTAACTACTTGATTTTATATTATTTTAAATTTTTTGGCAAGCGGAATAATAGCGCTTTAACCAATTTTTTAAACATTTTGTTTTAATTTTTAAATTTCGCCTTGATTGCGTGTAATTTTTATAAATTCCGCAACCGAATAAGATGGCGAAACATACGCAACGCTAGACAAAATTTTATCTAAAATTTCGACGGCGTCTAACAAAGCGATTTTGTCGTTAGTTTCCTCGCCTTTAAGTATTGACACAATTTCAGGTGTTAACTCTAAAAAATTCATTGTTCTATATTCATATAAAACAATTCCCGAATAGGCAAAATCGAACCCTATTTTTTTCCCGAATAGGTCTTTTTGAGAATAAGCGCATTGCGCAAAATTTAGTTCATATCCTGACGCTTGCAAAGCTTTTATTAAAAAATTTACTAAAATGGTCTCAGAAAACGTATCCGAATAAGCCAAATCCTTTAAAGCGTGAACTGCCAAAATTGTTAAATCGCAACAGGATTCAACGTCGTCTTTTTTTGATAGCTTTTCAACACATTCCAATATAGAAAAACCCGCAAAATATCTTGATAAGTCAGAAACCAATCCTGAAAAGGAATCGATTAAATCACACCCTTTTAAAGTGTATCTATCGTTATGTTCAACCAAAATATATTCGCCAAAGCACAAAGGAGAAGCATAACTTTTAAGCTTCGCCTTCGGTAATTTACAACCTGTGGCTTTGACTAAAATCTTGCCTCTCTCTAATGTGCATAATGTGAGTAACTTGTCATTGTCCTTATAGTCAATCGTTCTGACGCATAGGGCATTAAGTTTGATTTCCATCCTTGAAATCCTTGCTTTCATCCTCAACTAACGCTTTATAAAGCATATAGTTTGCAGGCGAACCGGTCATTTCAAATAACTTCCACATAACGCTTTTACAATCCATAATTTTTCTCACTAATACTAGATTGCGCGCAGTTTTGAAAATTATTCAAAAAAAAACTAAATATCTTTTTTATTGTATCCTAACTCGTTTAAAAGGAAGTCGTTATCTCTCCAATCCTCTTTAACTCGCACCCAAAGTTCTAAAAAAACCTTGCAGTCGGTCATTTCTTCCAAGTCCTTTCTTGCATCAATGGCTATACGCTTTAGCATTGCGCCCTTTTTCCCAATAATAATCGGCTTATGCGTATCTTTTTCACAAATAATATCGGCGTCGATGCTATAAAGTTCGCCATCGGCTCTCATATCAAACTTATTAATACTTACGCTTATTCCATATGGAATTTCTTTATCTAAAAGTTTTAAAGCTTTTTCACGGATAATTTCAGCCGCCATAAAACGCATTGATTTATCCGTATAAATATCTTCGGGAAAAGCGGGCTCCCCTTCGGGCATAATTTTGACAAGTTGGCTTAGAATTTCCTCAACACCTTCGTTTCGCAACGCGCAAATCGGCACAACTGCTTTCAAACGTGGATATTTCGACAGTTTTCCAAGCTGTTCAAAAATGCTTTCTCTTGTTGCTTTATCGATTTTGTTGAGAGCTACCACAATAGGTATTTTTTTATCGATGTGCTCATCTAAAAACTTTTGGTCAAAGCTATCAAAGCCCTTTTCCGCATTGACAACATATAAAATTGCGTCGATATCCTTTAGCGCGCTATCGACATTTTTCATCATAAACTCGCCAAGTTTATTTTGGCTGTTATGCAAACCGGGCGTATCCACAAATACTACCTGATAATCATCTCCGTTAACCACACCCGTAATTTTATCTCTTGTGGTTTGCGGACGCCAAGATACAATGGCGACTTTTTCCCCCACCAATGAGTTTATTAATGTACTTTTGCCCGCATTGGGCTTTCCTGCTATTGTAACAAATCCGCAACGCATAATTATAACTCCAAATTTATCTTTTAATGTTTAAAACGTCCAAAATGGCTTCTTCGTGTTGTCTCATAACTGTTTTATCTTCTTCTTTCATATGGTCGAACCCCAACAAATGAAGCAATCCGTGCAAAAACAAATACCCCGTTTCTCTTGTCAACGAGTGTCCAAAATCCTCGGCTTGCTCGGTAATACGCTCCATACACATAACAAGCTCACCAAGCATTATATCGCCCGTGTCAGGGTCAATATCAAAAGGATAGTCTTTTTTTAAAATCGGAAGTTTTTTAATTTCCAACGAAGGGAAACTCAAAACGTCTGTGACGCTATCAACTCCCCTTGTTTCAAGATTAATGGATTGAATTTCCTCAGCAGAAATAATCTCCGCTTCAATTTCAAAAATATCGGCTTGGGCAAAATGCTCAAGCGTTGCCGAATAAATACTGTCGGCAAGTTGTTTTACGTCATCATTTGCATTATAAAAATTTAGCATATTTTATTTTTTATAGTCGATTCTGGCATGAAAAATGCCCGGTAATATGTCTACTATAGTGCGTTTAATTAAAGCTAAATCACGCATTGTTATAGAACAGTCGTCAAATTGCCCAAGATTCAGTTTTTCTTTGATAAGTTTATCAACCAACTTTTCCAACGATACAGAATCCTCCGGACGCACTGCTCTAGATGCCGCTTCCACCGTATCGCAAATCATAATAATAGCGGCAATTTTTGAAGTAGGCTTGGGGCCGTCGTATCGATATTCTTCATCGGCAAGTTGACCTTCTGTAATTTTTTGAGCTTTATAATAGAAATAGTTTACAGGGCTTGTGCCGTGATGCTCGTTTGCGATTTTGGCAATTTCTTCAGGCAGACGGTTTTCTCTGATAAGTTGCGCTCCGTTTTTGGTGTGTTTCGTAATCATACTGACACTGACTTCGGGGATTAAATCATCGTGCGGATTATAACCGCCGGACTGATTTTCAATAAAAAATTCAGGCGAACGCAGTTTTCCTATATCGTGATAATAGGCGCCTGCCCTTGCCAAGTGCGTATTTTCCCCAATCGCCAAAGCGCAGTTTTCTGCTAAGTTTCCAACAACAATACTATGGTTAAACGTGCCGGGCGCCTCCGTTGCCAAACGCTTTAATAAAGGCTGAGAAAAGCTGCACAGTTCGTCCAGTTTAAAATCCGTAACAACGTTGAACATACTTTCCAAAACGGGAACCAAAG
This sequence comes from uncultured Bacteroidaceae bacterium, assembly GCA_964604875.1. Taxonomy (GTDB): domain Bacteria; phylum Bacillota; class Clostridia; order Christensenellales; family CAG-917; genus JAVVSR01. Next base: position 45,431 of record CAZSAC010000006.1, read on the forward strand.
GCATATATAGGATAACGCTTATACAGTTTGCAATCAAAACCCACGCGGTATTGGATAAAATAACACCGCCCGATTCATTCATCGCTATGGACACTATGGTGGCGAAGGGAGCCATAACCAACCCTGCCGCCAAGCCAACCATAATAAAACGCATTCTTGTATAGTTTCTTGTCAAAAGGTAAATCAAAACGAAGCCGCTTGCCGTATTACAAAAAATTGCCGCAGAAACGTTGCCCATTGTAGTCGTGGAAAAAGGCGCTTCTATCATAAATATGACCAGCAAAATTTGTGATAAAATAATATTTCCCGCCAGCGCCGTACGTTTATTTACCAAAACGTACAACAAAACTGCGCATAAGGAAATAGGCATTGCGAAAACATTGAATTTATCTGCGCAAATCACGCACAAAATCACCATAATAAAGATGACAAGGTTGATTAATAAATAAATTCTAAACCTTGCGGGACCTACCGCAGAAAAATGAACAAAACTATATAGCGCTCCTAACAGAAAAATTATTACGCCAAACAAAGCCAGCGTAGAAAAAATTTCCTCTCGTGAAAAAGCGCCCAGAAAGTTCTTGCCCGAAAACCACGCAAGTAAAAACAGCCACATCAAGGCTGATGATAAGAAAATCATCGCCACTGACGAAATAAAAAATCCCTGCGATGTTTTTTCAACTGTGGTGTTTTTTGACATATTTCTCCGTTTTGCCGATTATCGGCAGGGGCTAATGTCCCTATCCTTTGTTAATTTTTTGTTCAACCTGAACTTCTGCTTTTAAAATATACGACGTAGAAGTCTTGGTAACGGTAATGTTTTGATTTAGTATTGTTGCGCCGTTTGGAACCTGTTTTAGCGCTAAATCCAAAACCCTTTTTCTTAGTTCAAATTCCGACGTTTCAAAAGGCTGATAAACCTCTCTTTTTTCCAGCTCGTAAAATACAGTCCGGTTAACGTCATAGGGAACTAAAAGCGTGTTTTTAAAGCTTTCGTCTACTTGCTCGTACAACTCGTAAGGAGCTTCCGCTTTGCCAAACATCCTCCCAAAAAAAGCCATTTGATTTATCGCCTTGACATCACCGGTACGGACGTATTCGGTATATCTTTCCTGATAAACAATGCTCGAAGAATATTTTACCAGACCGAATACTTCTCCGTTTGCCGACGCTTGAACGGGTTTATCGGCAACAAGTATATACCCTCCGATTAAAACCTCTCCTTTTTTTACGACGTCGCCCTTTTTCTTTTGGGGCGTACCCGAATAAATAATCTGTCGGGTAATAACCGCGTCGGATATGGATATAACCTCTTTGGCGTTGGTAATATCGTATATTGTAATCTGTGGCAGTTCGGGAAACACTGTTATAGACAAAGTGGAACCCGCGCGCTCTACAGTCACAAAGGCTGCGCCGTCGATTGTTTGCAAAGCCTGCTCGACTTGATTATTGTCAGTCTTATAGGAAAAAACACCTTTTTTTATGCCAATCTCCTCAAGTTTTGAATAGACGGCGTCCACGCTTATATTTTCTCCGCATTTAACTTCTATATCCAAGATGAAACACGGCAATATAGAAAAAAATATAATGGCGGTAACAATCGGGATAATCAAGCCCACTCTTGCGCTTAATTTTACCAAAGTGTTTTTAAACCCTTTAGACTTTAACAGTTTGTAATTATAGCACAATTCTTCAAATAAAGCAATTATCTTTAATCTATATACAGAATTAGTCCTGATATAAAGCTTCCTTTCGGCGCTTTTAACAGAAATAACGGGGATTTTTGCGGATAAAAGTCGGTTTATTACCGTCGTATGAGACCCGCCGATATATACAAAAGTATCAACATTTTCAAGCATATTCCACACTTTTGATTTTCCCGCGGACTATGCAAGCCTCCGAGGACGCCTCAGCCAAGGAAAACCCCTCCCCAAAGATGGATACCGTTCCGTTTTTTATGCGGAATTTTATTTCCTCCGCAGAAAAAAACAACAGCCCTTTATGCCCTTCTATCAAAAGCAATCCCTTTGCAAACAAGGTTATTTTCGGCAAAGCTAAGTCGGTATTGGATAGTTGTAATTTAGAAACCACTTCATCAATAAACATATTTTATTCTATGCTTACTTTTACAAAAAATGAAAAACACAACCATATAGTTGCGTTTTTTGTGATTTATTTTCAAATAGAGTTATTTGTAGAGCTTTGCCAAACCGCCCTCGCCTGTTTCTCTATAAATCCTTGACAAATCTTTGCCCGTTTGAAACATAGTTTCAACCACCATATCAAAGGATATTTTGTGAATGTACGTCAAAAAGTTGGCAAGACTTAGCGCGTTAATAGCCCTCATAGCGGCAACGGCGTTTCTTTCAATACAGGGAATTTGAACCAATCCCTTAACGGGGTCGCAAGTCAACCCCAAGTGATGCTCCATCGCAACCTCCGCGGCGTATTCAATCTGCTCAAGCTCCATATCAAATAGCTCCGCCAACGCCGCAGATGCCATACTGCAGGCGGTGCCGATTTCCGCTTGACAACCGCATTGCGCGCCTGATATTGACGCGTTTTGCTTTACAACGTTTCCGACAACGCCAGCCGTTGCCAACGCTCGAATTATTTGTCCGTCGGAAAAGGCGTGTCTGTCTTGCATATATTTCAGCACGGACGGCAAAACCCCGCACGAACCGCAAGTGGGCGCCGTGACAATAGTCCCTCCGCAAGCATTTTCTTCACTGCAAGCGTACGCGTACGCGCAAACCATTCTGTTTTCTCTGGTCTCGGGTGATTCATCAATGTGTTTTTGTCGGAATAAAAATCTGGCTTTTCGTTGGATATTTAAGCCCCCTGGAAGCGTACCCTCTGTGCTTAAGCCGTTGGAAATACACTCCTTCATCTGCGTCCACACCGTCATAAGATAATCCCAAATTTCCACGCCCTCAGCCTCTTGCACATAATCGGGAATGCGGATTCGCTTTTTCTGACAATAGGCGGAGATTTCTGAAAAGTTTTTCTCGTGATAAATTTCCGGCGCTTCCAAGTTTTTTCTGCCTAAAACTTCGATAGCCCCGCCACCGATACTAAGGACACGCCAATAATTGATGACGTTTTCTCCGTCATAGGCGTACATATCCATAGTGTTTTCGTGAGGGAGCGCAATACTTTCGTCTAAATTAAAAACAATTTGGACAGGTTTTTTTAAGGTTTCTTCTATGATTATATCAGTGCCGTGACCTTTCCCCGTATGCGCAAGCGAACCGAATAATTCCACCTTATAAGAAGTTGCGGAATCGGTTTCTTGCATAAATAATTTACAGGCAAGTTCAGGCGCCATTGTATGCGAACTTGACGGCCCTCTGCCGATTTTATACAATAAACGTAATGTTTTCATTTTTTTATTTGTTTGTGTTTTTTAAAAATTTATTATATCCACCGCTGCCATACTGAACACAGCGGGAAACACGGCTCAAAGTCGCCGAGGAAATATCAGTTTGCTCTATAACCTGATTATATGTATTACCGTCTAACAAAAGCTTTGCGGCAGTCAATCGTTGCGCCATTTGTTCCACCTCTTTAAAGGTGCATAGGTCTTGAAACAATATTTTGCAATCCTCGCCGGATTTAAGCTCCGCAATGGTGTCATAAAGAAATTTATACATATCATCTGTGATTTTATCCGATAACATAAAGCCACCTTCTTCGTGTACTGATTACATTCTACTTTTATAAACTAAAGTTGTAAAGTGTTTTCATTCACTATGCCAAAAAGTATTACATCTTACGTGTTTGGTTTAGTATTTTTACAATTAGTTTTATTTTATAAATCATTATTATATGTATTGATCAATGAAAAATAAAAAAAAGCCACACTGTTATGCGGCTTTTTTTGGAGCGGGAGACGGGATTCGGACCCGCGACTTCCACCTTGGCAAGGTGGCATT
>CAZSAC010000007.1:0-44190 GCA_964604875.1 uncultured Bacteroidaceae bacterium
GACTATTTTATATATTTGTAATATAATCATTTTATAAATTAATAGGAATAATAAAATGAATAATCTAAACGCCCAACAAGTTTTTGCAAAACAGTTCGGGAATGCCGATAATTATAGAATTCCGTCTATGGTGGTTACAAAGAATAACACTGTTATCGCCGTTGCAGACGAGAGATTTTATACCGCTAGGGATAATCCCAACCGTATCGATAAGGTTGTAAGAAGGTCTACAGATTCCGGCGTTACCTGGGAGGGACAAACCACTGCCGTGCAAGAGGTAGGGGATAGTATGCTTAAGGCCTCCGCCGCTATCGACGCTTGTTTACTATACGACGACGAAACGGACACGGTTTTTATGTTATATTCGCACACTCCTGCTGGACGGTTTATTTTAAACTGTTATAAAGGGCGAGGGGTAGATAAATCGGGAAGGCTGATTGTTTTATTTGGGACTACAAAATTCTATATTAACAACGGAAGAATCGAAAACAAAAAAGGCGTTGATACGGGATACTTTGTTTCAAATAACGGTGACGTTACCAAGGATGATAAATATATTTGCAATATCTACATAAACGACGGCAAATTCAAAGAATATCCCACCGCATTTTTATATCTATGCAAAAGTACAGACGATGGAAAGACTTGGTCTGAGCCCGTATGCTTGGACAATATGGTCAAAGAAAAATATTTTACCTGGCTGGGCGCAGGCCCCGGAATCGGAATAAAAATCAAAGAAGGTAAATACAAGGGTAGATTGATTATGCCGATGTATTTTAACGTTGTTCAAACGCCCTTGATGCTGTCCAACGCAATCATTTACAGCGACGACCAAGGGAAAACCTGGAAAAGGGGCAAATCTCCCAACGACTGTCGCAAGCGTCGGTTTGGAATAAAAATGACGCACAAATTTGTTTTACCGCAGGAAATGTTGACGGAAAGTCAAATTATCGAATGCGGGGAGAATAAGCTCCGTTTGTTTATGCGCAATCACGATAAAAAACGGTTGGTTGCGTTGGCTGACAGCTATGACGGCGGTCACAGCTGGAAAGACTTTAGGTTTCATATTCAGCTGGATAATTGCATATGTCAGCTTAGTGTTTTAAACGTCGATTATAACGGACGACCGGCAACCTTGTTTTTAAACGCCGCCAGCAAAAGCAAGCGTGAAAACGGAGTTATAAGGCTTTCGTTTGACTACGGCAATACCTTCCCTTATTCCAAGGTGATAAAAGAGGGTGGTTTTGTTTATAGTTGTATGTGTCAACTGCCCGACGGAGAAATCGGCGTTTTATATGAGGGCTCTACCGAACACGAAACCATAGATTTTATAAAATTTCCTATCGACTGGATTATGAAATAGCGAGGCAAATATGGCAAAGCTTTCAAGAGGATTAATTGTATCTTGTCAAGCCGTTTTGGGCGAACCGCTCTACGGCTTAAATATTATGCAGCATTTTGCAAAGGCCGCCGTTTTAGGCGGAGCCGTCGGAATACGCGCAAATTACGTAAGCGACATCAAAGAAATACAAAAAAGCGTCGACGTACCTATAATCGGGATAATTAAAGCGGAATATCCCGATAGCGAGGTTTATATAACCCCAACCCTAAAGGAAGTTAAGGAGCTTATTGAAGCAGGGTGCGAGGTTATCGCGTTGGACGCAACAAAGAGACCTAGACCTAACGGTGAAAAGTTATCCGACTTGGTGGACTATATACGCAAAAATTCGACGGTGGAAATTATGGCGGATTGCAGTACGCTTGAGGAAGCGGAGAATGCGCATAAGCTTGGGTTTGATTATATTGGCTCGACAATGCGGGGATATACGTCCTACACGAAAGGCATAGAAATTCCTGATTACAGCTTTTTGACTGAATTGGTCAATTCGTTTTCCGATACTAAAATTATTGCAGAGGGTGGCATTTGGGAAGCAAATCAGCTTACAAAGGTTTGCGAGTGCGGAGTATATGCGGTGGTAATTGGAAGCGCAATTACGCGTCCAAAGGATATTACAGCGCATTTTGTTAAAGCATTAAAACTATGAAAATCACAGCGATAGACATAGGCGGAACCGCCATAAAATCGGCAACCATTTTGGCAAACAAATGTGATTTTACTTCACAATACGCACTTAACGCATTTAAAAGGACACCAACAAATGCCAAATTTGGCAAAGATTATGTTTTAAACAATATCTTGTCTATAATTGACGACGTCGAAAAACAATATCCAAGCGACGCTATTGCGGTGTCAACGGCAGGCACGGTCGACTGGGATAGCGGAGTTATAACATATGCCACAAACTCATTGCCAAATTTTACGGGCTTAGAACTTAGACGGCTTATATATGAACGTTTTCAAAAAGACGTGATTGTAATAAACGACGCTGTTGCCGCATTAATAGGCGAAGCTTTTTATATGCAACCTTTAAAAAACGTAATGATGCTCACGCTTGGCACGGGGTTGGGTTGCGCTGTTTTAAAAGATGAAGTTCTATTGGCGGACAGCATTGCTAATCCGGCTTTTGCGCATACGTGCTTGCATATCAACGGAAGGCTTTGCGCTTGCAGAAAGAAAGGCTGCGCCGAGCAATATATATCTGCAACAGGGCTTAAAAAAACCTTGGGTGGCTTATCAAAAGGAGCTTTTTTAAAGCCTTTGTTATTGGATAAATTCTATAAGGATTTTGTAAAGCTTTTGGATATTGCGCAAAAAAATTATCTTATTGACAAGGTTATTCTGGGCGGTGGTGTCATTGAACAAAAACAGTTCTGGTTGGACGGGCTGCTTAATGAGGTTTGCAAAATGGAAAAACCTATCCAAATTGAACCTGCGGTTTTAGGAAATCAAGCAGGACTATTTGGTGCGGTTTACGCCTACATAAACGGAAAATTTAAATATCAATTATCGGAGGACAAAAATGAAAAATTTTAAGGGTATTTTCCCGGCGTTATTAACTCCCTATACTAAATCCGGAGAAATAAACAAAAAATCGGTGGGGGAACTAATCTCGCTGAACATAAATAAAGGTGTAAACGGCTTTTATGTCGGCGGTAGCACGGGAGAAGGTTTAATGCTCACCGTCGATGAAAGGAAAACGCTGTTTAAGTATGCCGCTGAAGCAAATCTCGGGAAAACCACCTTGATTGCGCACGTTGGAACTATAAACACCGCCCACGCGATTGAAATGGCAAGGTTTGCCGAGGAGATTGGCTTTGACGCTATTTCCGCCGTTGCGCCATACTATTACGGTTTTTCGTATGAGGCGATAAAACAATACTATTTTGACATAGCAAACAGCGTTAATATTCCAATGATAATATATAATTTTCCAAATGCAAACGGGTTTAACTTTACTAAGGCTATGGCGGCTCAGCTGTTGGAAAACGATAAATTCATTGGAATTAAACACACCACGTCGGATTTGTTTATGTTAAGCCAATTTAAAACCATTTCAAAAGACATAATCGTTTATAACGGCTATGACGAAATGCTTGTCGCAGGGCTTGCAATGGGCGCAGACGGCGGTATCGGAAGCACATATAACTTTATGGCGGAAAAGTATGTAAAGCTATATAATGAGTTCAACGCAGGCAATATCGTGGCGGCAGAGGAGCTTCAAAAGGAATGTAATGAAATTATTGTTGAGCTTATCAAATACGGCGTATTTGTTTCTGAAAAAGCCATTATGGAAATTATGGGCATCGAAATGAACGGCTGTAGAAAACCATTTTTGCCAATATCGGACGAGGGTATCCAAGCTATGAAGAAAATTTGCAAAAGCTTATAAATTTGACAAAACCCACCGAAATCGGTGGGTTTTTTTTGTCATTTGCCTCGCGATGTTAGAGGATTATTTTTCTAGTTTGCGCCGTCTAAATTTCCACTAAACTCGGAATCGTCGACAATCTCCTTGAGGTATTCGGTGTTTTGATAAACCTTTACATAATCGATATAAAATACAGAGGAATTATCCGTAAATTTTCCGATTTTTTGCCCGTGTGGACCGTAACCGTCCCCTGCGTCCATTTCCACCGTCAAACGTAAAAACTGCTTAACCCTAGAAACCTCACCCGCGCTAGAAGCAAAGGTAGGAGTCCCGTCAATATAAAACACATAGCACTGAGGAGACCACTTCACTGCAAAGGTATGAAAATTGTCATAAAGATTTTTGTTTGTGTTTAAAATATAGTCTTCAATTTGACTATCCTTTCCGTAGCCGTCCCAAATAAGCGCGTGTCCCATTTTATCGGGGTTTTTTATGAATGCGGATTCATATATGTCAATTTCTGTGCCGTCTTTTCCTCCGTTGCCGACTTTACGTTGATTTGATGATTGAAGCCAAAACGCCGACCAAAGTCCTTGAGCGTTGGGTAGCTTCACCCGACATTCAAAATATCCAAAGGCTTGCGAAAATAGCAGTTTATCGAAGTCGCCTTTGTTTTGGGAAGAATCGTCCGAGGCGATTGCTCTGGTTTCGATTCCGCCTGTAAAGCGTCCGACAGGCGGACATTTCCCTTGCGAGCACTTGTGAGAATTTGTCTCAAAGCTTTTTATTTCGACAAAGCCGTCTTTAACACTCACGCAGTCGGGGCACCAATATGAAGTGTATTCGGGGTTTTTGTCCGACTGAGTTTTCCAACGCACGTTGTGGGGTGATGTCGTCCAAATTTCGGGGTTTAAAGCATCGCCGTCGAAGTTGTCTGTAAAAACCTCATACCAACCGTTTTCGCCGAGTGTAGGAAGTGATAAATCATAGCCCGCGTCTAAACCACTGGGTGTTTTCTCTTTACACGCGCACAGAGAAAACGATAAAAAGATACATAAAATCAAACATATTAACTTTTTCATAAAATTAGTTTAGCATACAACATATTTATATTGCAAACGTTTAGTCTTAGGAAATGAAAAAGCCATAGCGTTTTGCTATGGCTTATAAAATTACTTATTTTTTGCCGCAGAGATAAATTCTCTAAACAGCGGATGAGCTTTATTCGGGCGGCTCTTAAATTCCGGATGGTATTGCACTCCAATATAAAACGGATGGTTTTTGATTTCTATTGCCTCTACCAAGCGTTTGTCGGGCGAAGTTCCCGAAATTATCAAGCCGGCCTCGGTTAAAGTGTTTCTAAAATCGTTGTTGAATTCATAGCGATGACGATGTCTTTCAAAAATGGATTCCTGTGAGTAAATTTCAAACAGCTTTGTTCCTTCCACAATATTGCAAGGATATGCTCCCAATCGCATTGTTCCGCCTTTGATGACATTCCCTTTTTGGTCGGGCATTAAATCTATAACATTATTGTCTGTTTTAACAAATTCACCTGAGTTTGCGCCGTCCAAATTTGCAACGTTTCTGGCAAACTCTATCACGGCAGTTTGCATACCTAAACAAATGCCAAGATACGGAACCTTGTTTTCGCGCGCATATTTTGCCGCCAAAATTTTACCCTCTGTACCTCTGTCGCCAAATCCACCCGGAACTAAAATGCCGTTTGCGTCTTTAAGCCTATCATTGATGGTTTTTGCGGTAAGGTCTTCAGCTTCTATCCAATCAATATCGATTTTTACGCCATTTTCAATGCCTCCGTGGCGTAAGGCCTCAGCTACCGATAGGTATGCGTCGTACATTTTTACATATTTGCCGACTAAAGCTATCTTGACGGATTTTGAGGCGGTTTTGATTTTTTCCAGCATATCGCACCATTCTCGCATATCGGGACGCTTTGTATATAAGCCTAATTCTCGGCAAACAACCTCGCTGAAATTGCTTTTTTCAAGCATAATTGGCGCCTCATATATAGAATCAACATTTAAGTCTTCAATAACGCAATCTGGTTTAACATCGCAAAAAAGCGCAATTTTGTGTCGAGTGCTTTCGTCCATAGGAAGCTCTTGTCTGGTTGTGATAATATCCGGTTGAATGCCCATAGCGCGCAGCTCCTTAACAGAGTGCTGTGTAGGTTTCGATTTTTGTTCCCCCGAGGAAGAAATGTAAGGGACAAGGGTAACGTGGATATAAAGGCAGTTATTTCTGCCAACTTCTCGAGATACTTGACGGATTGCCTCTAAAAACGGTTGTGATTCAATATCGCCTATAGTGCCACCAATCTCCGTCATAACGACATCTGCGGAGCTTTTCTTTCCGACGGAATATATAAAATCCTTGATTTCGTTTGTAATGTGCGGAATGGTTTGGACGGTCTCGCCGAGATATTCGCCACGGCGTTCCTTGTTTAAAACGTTCCAAAAAACCTTGCCCGTTGTAAGATTGCTGAAGCGGTTTAAGTTTTCGTCAATAAATCTTTCATAATGTCCTAAATCCAAATCGGTTTCAGCGCCGTCCTCGGTGACAAACACTTCTCCGTGCTGATAAGGGCTCATAGTTCCGGGGTCGACGTTAATGTACGGGTCAAGCTTTTGCGCCATAATTTTTAAACCGCGCGCCTTTAAAAGCCTACCTAAAGAAGCCATAACAATTCCCTTGCCAAGTCCCGAAACAACGCCTCCTGTAACGAAAATGTATTTTGTACTCATATATATACCTCTAAAAAAAGTTTATTCCCACTCAATAGTTGCGGGCGGTTTCCCCGTGATGTCATACACCACGCGTGAGACACCCTTAACTTCATTTATAATGCGAGTTGTAATGACGTCCAAAACCTCATACGGGATATGAGCGTATTCACACGTCATAAAGTCCGACGTTTTGACAGCGCGCAAACCCAATACATAGTTATACGTTCTGCCGTCGCCCATAATCCCGACTGTTCTAAGGTCGGTTAAAACGGCAAAATATTGGTCGTACTTTAAGCCTGCTTTGACGAGTTCTTCGCGGTAAATGGAATCGGCGTCACGCAATATATCTAAGCGCGCTTTGGTGATTTCACCTATGCAACGAACTGCAAGCCCCGGGCCGGGAAAGGGTTGTCGTTCAACAAACTCGTCAGGTAGTCCTAAAAGCCTGCCTAGATTGCGTACTTCATCTTTAAACAAATACCGCAATGGCTCGACTATCCCTAAAAACTTAGTTTCCTTTGGAAGTCCGCCGACATTATGATGACTTTTTATGACTGCGCCATCGGATAGTCCGCTTTCAACTACGTCGGGATATATCGTGCCTTGAGCCAAAAAGCTTCCTTCAAACCTTGAGCTTTCTTCTTCAAAAACTCGCACAAACTCTGTTCCGATTATTTTGCGTTTGGTTTCAGGGTCGGAAACACCTTTCAGCTTTGTTAAAAACCGTTCCTCTGCGTCAACTCGAATAAAATTTAAATCTTTATCAGAAAACGCTTGTTCAATTTCGTCCCCCTCGTTTTTTCGCATCATACCGTGGTCAACAAATATACACGTAAGCTGATTTGGGATTGCTTTTGCCAAAAGCGCCGCCGCAACAGAACTGTCTACTCCACCACTTAGTCCTAAAACTACATTTTTATTGCCCACTTGTTGCTTTATGGAGTAAATTTGTTTTTCTAAATAGTCGGAAATATTATAGTCGCCTATTGCTCCGCAAACATTGTATAAAAAATTATAAATTATTTGTGTTCCGTTTTCTGTGCGCTCAACCTCGGGGTGAAATTGCACGGCGTAAAGTTTTTTATCTCTATTTTCCATTGAAGCTGTAGGGCAGAGCTTTGTTGATGCGGAAACGGAAAAGCCGTCGGGCAATTTTGAAACAAAATCAGTATGGTTCATTAAGCAAGTTGTGACACTTTCTAAACCAATATATAAAGAGCTTTTTACGTCGATTGCCGCGTCTGTCGAGCCATATTCGCTAAAAGCGCAGGCGGAAACCTCTCCGCCGAGCGTATACGCCATAAGCTGCATTCCATAACAAATCCCCAAAATCGGAATACCTAGCTCAAAAAGGGCAGGGTTTGCGTGGGGCGCAGTTTTGTTATATACGCTGTGAGGACCACCTGTTAAAATCAATCCAATAGGGTTTAACGCTTTGATTTCCTCGACAGAGGTTTGTCCCGACATAATCAAACTTTGAACCTTACATTCCCTTACGCGCCTTGCAATAAGTTCCTTATATTGTCCGCCGAAATCTAAAACTATTATTGTTTGTTTTGTTTGGTTTTTCATAGCTCACCGAATAATTATTTGGTCCCGCTCCGCGCCGACGGAAACGTATTTAATGTTGCAGCCGACTGATTTTTCTATATACAATATATAGGACTGGGCTGCTTTTGGTAAATCTTCAAATTTACGGCATGAGGATGTTGACGACAACCACCCGTCCAGATATATTATGTTTGGTTTTGCGTTATTTAACGCTTCACCAAACGGAAAATCCACAACAGTTTGTCCATCTACAGTATAACTTTCAACGACTGGTATTTTTTCTAAAGTGTCTAATATATCCAGCTTAGTAAGCGCGATTTCGTCTGCGCCTTGAATACGGCAACCATATTTACTGGCAACCACATCAAAACCGCCGACACGTCTCGGACGTCCGGTAGCCGCGCCGAATTCTCCGCCTGCGATGCGGAGCTTGTCAGCCTCGTCACCAAACATTTCCGCCGTAAAAGGACCCTCGCCTACGCAGGTGGAATAAGCCTTCATAATGCCGATAGACGTATCAATTTTCAAATTGGGAACGCCAGCTCCAACCGGCGCGTAAGCGGCGATAGTGTTGCTTGACGAGGTATAGGGATAGATACCGAAATCTATATCGCGCAACGCGCCAAGCTGCGCTTCAAACATAACGTTTTTTCCGTTAGCAACCTCAGCGTTGATATAATTTCCAACGTCTGTAATATAATCCAAAAATGGAGAACCGTATTTGTCTAACCAATCCAAAATAGCTTGAACGGTAAATTCAACTCCGTTTTTATAAGCTTTTAGGGTTAGGTTTTTCCAGTCTAAAACAGTTTCCAAGCGGGCTTTTAGGTATTGTGGATGAAGAAGGTCGCCAATTCGGATAGCTTTTTTCATAAATTTGTCGGCATAAATAGGCGAAATTCCACGACGGGTACTACCAAATTTTTTATCGCCTAGTCTGTCTTCTTCCAAGCAGTCTTGTTGGACATTATATGGAAAACATATAACGGCGCGGTCGCTGATTTTTAAGTTTTTCGGAGAAATTTTAATACCGCTGTTTTGCAGTTTTTGCACTTCATTAAAAAGGTGCTCTAAATCTATCACCATTCCGTTTCCCATGACATTGACTTTGTCTTCACGCAAAATGCCCGATGGAAGAAGGTTTAAAATAAATTTACCTTTTTCATTAATTACGGTATGCCCCGCGTTATTACCGCCTTGATAGCGCACGATAATATCGCTGTTTGAAGAAAGCAGGTCCACCATACGACCTTTGCCTTCGTCGCCCCAGTTGATTCCAACGATTGCAGTAAGCATTTGATACCTCTATATTAAATTTAAAATTCTAAACTCTAATTAAACGCGGACGCTCCCAAACTTGCCTAGTAAAGATGAGTTTTTCTCCAAAATCGGGTCAACGACGTTTTTAATAAATTCGTCTGTTTGGGTTGGAGCTAAGCCAACGAATTGTTTTACGTCAACAATTTTGTCCAGCTCTGGCTTAGATAGCTTGAAAACGCCGTCAGCCAGAATTCTTTCAAGCAAGTCGTTTTCCAAACCCTCGGCTTTTACCGCATAGGCGGCTGCAACAGAATGTTGCCTAATTGCCTCGTGAAGAGCTTGTCTGTCCCCGCCTTTATATTTTACGCAATACATCAAAATATTTTCAGTTGCCATAAAAGGCAGTTCACGCTGTAGATTTTTATTGATAATCTTTGGATATAGTCGAAGTCCGCTGATAACATTGATATAAATGTTTAGGATTGCATCAACTGCCAAAAAGGCTTCAGGAATAGCAATCCGACGGTTTGCGCTGTCGTCCAAGGTGCGCTCGAACCATTGAGTTGCGGCGGTGACGGCAGGGTTAAGATTGTCAATAATCACATATCTTGCAAGGCTTGCAATGCGCTCGCTCCGCATAGGATTGCGCTTATACGCCATCGCGGACGAGCCAATTTGTTTTTCCTCAAAAGGTTCCTCCGCCTCTTTTAAATTTGATAAAAGTCGAATGTCGTTGGAAAACTTCGCCGCCGATTGCGCAATTCCGCTTAGGCAAGACAGCACGAAAAAATCCACCTTTCTGCTATACGTTTGTCCGCTGACATCGTAGGACGATTCAAAATCAAATTTTTGGGCAATCAACTTATCCAGTAGCTTTACCTTTTCGGCGTCGCCTTCAAAAAGCTCTAAAAAACTGGCTGATGTGCCTGTTGTGCCTTTACAGCCCAAAAGCTTTAAATTGGAAATCACGAAATCCAAATTATTCAAATCCAACATAAGGTCTTGAAGCCAAAGCGTGCCTCGTTTTCCGACGGTAGTCGGTTGGGCAGGTTGGAAATGAGTGAATGCCAAAGTGGCTAAATCCTTATTAGCTAGGGCAAAATCACGTACGGCTTTAATGGTGTTTATCAATAAAGCCTTTATTTGCAAAAGCCCGTTTTTCATTTGGATTATATCTGTGTTATCGCCGACAAAGCAAGAGGTTGCGCCTAGGTGGATTATCGGTTTTGCCAAAGGGCAAGCCTCACCGTAGGTTAAAACGTGAGCCATAACGTCGTGTCGGACTTCTTTCTCGTGTGATTTTGCGCTGTCGTAGTCTATATCGAAAATGTGCGCCTTTAATTCGGCGATTTGCGCGGTGGAAATATCTATCCCTAACTCTTTTTCCGCCTCTGCCAAAGCAATCCAAAGCTTTCGCCAAGTGGAAAACTTGAAATCGGGGGAAAAGATTTTTTGCATTTCGGAACTTGCATACCTTTCACATAAAGGTGAAACATATTTATCCATAAAAAATCGCCTCCTTTAAAAAATACTTGTCAAGTATAGCATTATTATACCAAAAAAGTCAACGGTATGCTTATATTTAAGCCCTAAAAAAATTGAAATAACGGTTGTCGAAATAAGATTATAATGATACAATAAAAATAGAATTATGAATGCGTTAACACTTGTCCACGAGACAGTAAAAAAATTTGTCGTAAAAGGCGACCTATGTATCGACGCGACGGCAGGGCGCGGCTTTGATACGGCTTTTCTATGCGATTTGGTGGGGAAAGACGGCAAAGTTATTGCTTTTGATATACAGCAATGCGCAATAGACAGCACGCAAAAACTGTTGACAGAAAGAGGGCTTGTTGCCGAGCTTCATCGTGAATCGCACGAAAACATAAAAAATTACGCCAAGGACGACAGCGTTAGTTGCATAATATTTAATTTAGGATATTTGCCTAAAGGCGACCACGCAATAAATACAAAAGCGGAAAGCAGTATTATTGCCATCGAGGAAGGGCTTAAGCTTTTGAAAAACGGCGGTTTGATGTGCGTAACGCTATATTACGGGGGAGACTCCGGCTATGAGGAGCGAGACAAGCTTTTGCCGTGGTTAAAAACGCTTGACGATGCAAAATATCAAGTGCTTTTGACGTCGTTTTATAATTGGAAAAAAGACCCTCCGATTCCTGTTTTCATAATAAAAAACTGATGAAGGCTTATATTTATGTATTAAGCCGTAAATTATAGCAACCGTTAAAAGGGAGATTGATATGACAATAATTGAAAGAATAAAAGCGCTTTTTGGCGCAGTTACCGGCGAAAAGGATTTGTCGCAGGAAACGAACGTCAATGTTTGTTCCGTTGGAAAAATACAAGATGGCTTACCGGAAAAAGCGTTGGAAGCGGCTACCGAAGGCATTGTGCTATTGAAAAACGAAAACAATGTGTTACCACTTAATAAAACGCAGTCGGTTGCGATATTCGGCAGGGTACAAAACGATTATTTTTGCGTCGGATACGGCTCGGGCGGGGACGTGAATGCGCCGTATAAAACAAGCTTTATGGACGCGCTACGGAAAAGGCAAGACATTTGTTATGATAAAGCCTTAGCTAGCGTATATGAAAAATGGTGTCAAGAAAATGCGCCAAGTCAAGGATTTTGGGGACTTTGGCCGAAATGCTATCCCGAGATGCCTCTTTTAAACGACGTTATCGCTCAAGCGAGGGCAAGGTCGGAAATTGCCGTTATGCTTATAGGTCGGGCGGCGGGAGAAGATAGAGAAAACACCTTGACCGAGGGAAGCTATTATTTGACGGTGGAAGAAAAAGACGTTTTGGAAAAGCTGAATAAATATTTTTCAAATATCGTTTTAGTGTTAGACGTCAGCAATATTATGGATTTTTCTTTTATTTTTGAGTATAAACACATCAGCGCGGTAGTTTATGCCCCTCAAGGGGGGATGGAAAGCGGTGACGCTGTGGTAAACGTGCTTTGGGGCGACCAAACGCCTAGCGGTAAGCTGACGGATACGATTGCCAAAAACTATGAGGATTATCCTTCAGCCAAGTTTTTCGGTGGAAAAGATTTTAACAATTACGCCGAAGACATTTATGTCGGGTATAGGTATTTTGAAACCTTTGCCAAAGATAGAGTTTTATTTCCGTTTGGCTTTGGATTAAGCTATACCGATTTTTCAATAAAGACGAAATCCGCCCAAAAGAAAGCGGACAAAATTTTTATTGAAGTCGAGGTGACAAACGTCGGAAAACGAGAGGGAAAAGAAGTTGCGCAATTGTATTTTCAAGCTCCTCAAGGGAAACTTGGCAAGCCTACAAGACAGCTTATCGCTTTTGAAAAAACCCCCTTGCTTTTGAAAAACGAAAGCTATATTGCAAAATTTTCCATTGACGTATCGGACTTAGCGTCATACGACGACAGCGGTATTACGGGCAATAAAGCGGCTTATGTTTTGGAAGAAGGACAATATACTTTTTATGTTGGCAACAGCGCGCGAAATTGCGCCGAAGCTTTCGCCTTTTCGGTGGATAAGACAACCGTCATAAAAAGCGTCACGCCGATTTCACCGATAAAGCAGCAACACGCATTTGATATTTTTGTTCCTAAGCAGGAGGGTGATAAACTTGTGGTTTCCACAAAACCCGTGGCTTGCGGTGACAACACGCTAAGACATCGCATACTAGAAAATTTGCCCAAGGAAATCCCCTATTTGGGCGATAAAGGCATAAAACTTATTGACGTTAAAAACCAAAAAGCAAGTATAGAGGATTTTGTGGCGCAGCTATCGCCGAAAGAGCTTGACACGCTTTGCCGCGGCGATATTGTAATGCACAGCTCCTTCGGGACGGCGGGGAACGCTGGCGTTTTCGGTGGAACGATTTTATCGCTAAGACAAAAAGGCGTGCCCGCAGTCAGCTTGACGGACGGTCCTTCAGGGATAAGAGTATCGGCAAAGGCCTCATTATTGCCAAGCGGTATTGCTTTGGCGTCGAGCTGGAATACCAAGTTGGTTGCGGAGCTTTCCACCCTGTTAGGAAAGGAAATGATTATAAAAGGGAGCCACGTTATTTTGGCGCCGGGCATGAACATTCATAGAAATCCGCTATGTGGCAGAAACTTTGAATATTACAGTGAAGACCCCTTATTATCGGGGAAGATTGCCTCATCCTATGTTAGGGGCGCGCAATCGCAAGGTGTATCGGCGTGTCCCAAGCACTTTGCTTGCAACAACCAAGAGACCAACCGTTCGCAAAACGACTCACGAGTGTCCGAGCGCGCTTTAAGGGAAATCTATATAAAGGGCTTTGAAATCTGCGTAAAAGAAGCCTCTCCCAAAAATATTATGACCTCATATAACAAAATCAACGGGGTTTGGGCGCATTATAACTATGACTTATGCACCGAGGTTTTGCGTAAAGAGTGGGGCTACTGCGGAAACGTTATGACGGATTGGTGGATGCGGTCGTCAAAGAACCCCGACTTTTCAAGCAACAAAGACAGCGGTTACAGAGTGCGCGCGCAAGTGGACGTACTAATGCCGGGCAGTCGCTTTTTAAATCGTATCAAGGCGGACAATACCGCGTATACTTCTTTCAAGAAAAAGGGCTTGACCTTGGCGGAGCTGCAAAGAAGCGCGATAAACGTTTTAAGTTTTATAATTAATAGCAACGTTGATTTTGATTTTCAACTATAAAAATGACAGCGTTTATTTGCCCTAAATGTAAAACTGAATTAGAAAAAAAAGGAAGCTCACTTATTTGCGAGAAGGGGCATTGTTTTGATATTGCAAAAGAGGGCTATATCAACTTGCTTTTACCAAATAAGAAAAACAGCAAGACGCCCGGCGATAACGAGCAGATGGTAAAGGCAAGACACGAATTTTTGCAAAAGGATTATTACAAATCGCTTGCCTTAAAGCTTGCGGATACGGTGGGAAAATATGCGGAACTTAACAGCAATATTTTAGATGCCGGATGCGGTTGCGGCTACTATCTTAGGGCGATAAAAGAAAAATCAAAAGGCAATTATTTTGGTGTGGATATTTCTAAATCTGCCGTTAAACTTGCGTCTAAGTTGGATAAAACCTCAAATTATGCAGTTGCTAGCGTTTTTGATTTACCCTTTGAAGACAAATTTTTTGATGTAATAGCGTGTGTGTTTTCACCTCACGCATTTTTTGAATACCATCGGGTTTTAAAAGATAACGGCAAATTAATTATTGTTTTTCCCGCAGAAAAGCATCTATATGAATTGAAAGAAATTTTATATAAATCCGCCACGATAGACAACAATAAAACGCTGGAATCAGAGTTGTTTTTATCGGTGGACTGTCAACAACTTTCCAATCTGATAAAGTTGGAAAACAATGCCGACCTTGTCAGCTTATTTCAAATGACGCCCTACTTTTATACGACGCCTCAAAGCTCGGTGGAGGAACTTAAAACAGTTGACAGCCTACAAGTTACGGTATCTTTTAATGTAGAGGTTTTTGAAAAGCTATGAATGAAATTATAACTTTGCTTCGGGCTAACTCCGACGAGAAACAAAAAGCCTTTTCAGAAAAACTTATTTTCACCAAATACGAAATATTGGGTGTTTCTTCTATAAAACTCAAGGATATTTTCAAAAAAGTATTGCGTTTTGAATTTGGAAATCCTAAGGAAGTTTTAAAAAATTTATCAGACAATACCTATGAGGAAATTGCCTTGCAAGGGGCAATCATTACAGGTGAGAAAAGCTTTTCTGTTGATGAGAGAATGAGGCTTATAGAAATGTTTGTCGAAAAAATTGACAACTGGGCAACAAACGATAGCTTTGTTGCTTTATCTAAGTTTGTCAAAAACAATTTAGACGACTATTGGGAGTTTGTTTTGGGGTTTTTGTGCAAGTCGGAAGAGTTTAATATTCGATACGGCGTGATTATGCTGATGAGCTATTATCTAACCGACAAATATATTGACAGCGTTTTGGAAAGTTTGTCTAAAGTGTCCAACGACGCTTATTATGTTAAAATGGCGGTTGCTTGGGCGTACGCAACGGCTTTGGCAAAATATTATGATAAGGCGGTCGTGTATTTGCGGGATAATCGGCTTGAAAAGTGGACGCATAATAAAACCATACAAAAAGCGAGGGAAAGCTTTAGAATCAGTCCCTCGCAAAAGGAAGAGCTTAAAGGGTTAAAAAGACAAAAATAAAGGGTCGAAATTTCGACCCTTTAACTTTAGAACACGATAGATAATGATAGACAAGCTAATATTAGGCGTTAGCCTTTAATTTTATAATACATATTTTTCAACTCGTCCTTGTCCATAAGTTTGGGGACGGGGTATAGCGGATTGCCTTCTTTTGATGCGCGTTGCGCCAAAAGCGGAATATCCTCTTCTTTGATTTTGCCTTCAATTTTTGATGGAATGTTCATACTGGCGTTCAAGTCTTTTACGGCTTGAATAAAGGCTTTTGCTTTTTCCTCGTCAGAGTTTCCCGTAATGTTTACCGCCTCGGCAAGTTCAGCCAGCTTTTTCCAAGCTTTGGAGCCGTATTCATCAAGGAAGTAGGGCAAAATAACAGCGTTTGCCAAGCCGTGAGGAACGCCATACATACCGCCCAGTGAGTGGGCAACCGAATGGACGTAGCCAACATACGCGCGGGTAAATGCGATACCTGCGTAATAAGCAGCCAACTGCATTTGTTCTCTTGCTTCTAGGTCCGCCCCGTTATCATAGGCGCGTTTAAGATATTTGAAAATAATTTTCGTGGCTTTGATTGCCATATCCTTGGTTTCTTTGGTGTTGCTGCTTCCGATGTAGGCTTCTACCGCGTGGGTTAAAGCGTCCATACCCGTCGTAGATGTGATGTGCTGAGGCAACTTTAGCGTAATTGACGGGTCTAAAACTGCATATTTGGGAATTAGGTTCGGGTCGTTGATAGGATATTTCTCGTGGGTTTGGCTATTGGAAATAACCGCCGCTAACGTCGCCTCCGAGCCTGTGCCCGAGGTTGTTGGAATTGCGAAAATTGGGGGAGTTGCCTTTAGTATTTTCAAAACCCCTTTCATTTTCTGGACGGGTTTATTTGGGCGAGCAACTCTTGCGCCTACGCCTTTGCTACAATCCATTGCAGAACCGCCGCCAAACGCAATAATTGCTTGACAATGGTTTTCATTATAAAGTTTAAGCGCTGCCTCGATATTGTCTATGGTGGGATTTGCGACAGTCTCGTCAAAGAAAACACAATTTATATCCGCCTCTTTTAGTCCTTTTACCAATCCGTCTGTCAAACCTAAAGAGCTTATGCCTTTATCGGTGATGAGGATAGTGTTTTTAATCCCTTTAGATGCCATAAAAGCAGGCAACGCATCAATCCCCCCCGGAATTAACTCCGGTTTGCGCCAAGGCAAAAAAGGCATAGCGCAATACATAACTTTTTGATAAATTCTGCAACCTACTTTTCCGAAAATGTTCATAAATTTCCTCCTTAAAATTTACATTTATCAGCCATAGTACCTATTTTATTCCATAATTTATCACTTTTTTGTTTCCAGCGGTCAAAGTTGTCGGGGCAAGCGGGGAATTTTTGATAGTGTTTTTTGATTTTTCCTGCGTCTATAATAGAAGCTAATAATTGGGAAATAGTGCGTGGTTTAATTTTTCCGCAAATTACTCCGCCTAAAACCTTTGCAACCGTGGAAAGGGATTCCCCCACGGTCATTTTGTTGGCGAATAGGCGATTCATTCTTGTCATAATTTCGTTGTCGAATACAATGCTGTGTTTGAACTCGTAGTCCATTTCCTCACGGGTGCAGTCGACCGCCCCTATAAGCGTTGTCATAAGCTCGGCAAAGTTTGCCCCTTGAGAACGGTTGTATTCCACATTTACGTCCCACATCGCTTTTGTGGTGGGATAGCTGTTGCCTTGCATAGCAATTCCAATGTTTTTTGCGGCAATGTCGCATAGCACCCAAGCGGCGGTGATGCCCTCTCCGCTATAGGGCTTAGTAATACACGCGCTGTCGCCCAATGTCACAAAGCCGTCTGCAACAAAAGAATAGGGCGGACGTCTATAAGGCGTCGTGCCTTTTTCAATCCTGTCCACTTTATGCGGTGGAAGTTTAATATCACGTTCAAAACGCTGGAAGCATTTTTCGGCGTATTCAAAACTCAAGTTTGCCCCGACGCCAAGTATTGCGCCGTTAGGGTCAAGCTGAGGAGCAATCCACGTTTTGTAATAGGGATAGCCTATAGAAGTGTCTACGGCGTCCTTTTCAGGATTTTGCAGCGTAATGTATCTTAATATTACATAAAATTGATCGGAAGAGGAGATTTCAAAGTTTTCTACACCGTAATTGGACGAAAGAGTTTTTCTCACTACGCTTGACATACCCGAGCAATCCGCAACAAGACGACAGGCGACTTCCGATATTTTCCCCTCTTGAGAAAGCCTAACGCCACAAATTTTTCCATTTTCAAAGACCAACTCAGAAAAGGAAGTTTCAAAGGCGAATTCCACACCGAAAGTTGTTGCCCAAGTGGTCAAACGCTTTAAAAACAATGGCAGTTGCATAACAAGGAACGGATAATCCGTACGTTTTTCATATCTATCAAACGGCGAACGGGCTAAACCGTATTTGAATAACGTAACATAGTCTTCGTCGCCGGGCGTGGGACGAGGAACCCCAAAACGTTCAAATAATTCTTCATCAATATGGAAAATTTCAAGCCGATTGCCCAAGTTTTCTTCTTTGGTTTTGTCAACAACCAGCACGGAATAGCCTTGTTCAGCCATTCTTTTTGCAAAATATGTGCCGGCTGTACCTGCGCCAACCACCACGATATCATAATAATTCTTCATAACACCGTCCCCCTAAGTGTACTTACCAATATTTTACAACAGTTTTTTTTAAAATACAACTATTATTTTTATGAAAAAAAATCGATACTTGACGAATGGCGTTCAATAAGATAAAATTATAGAGAAAAACAAGAGGAGTTTTACAAGTGAAAAATCGTATCTTTGCCCTAGTGTGGCGTATAGCTACCACTTTAATAGGTATAAGTGGAATAGTCCTAAGCGTAACGATTATGACAGGTGGTTTCGGCGCGTCGAACCAACTAGCCTATTTTACCATACAAACAAATATTTTTTCTACGATTTTAGCTTGTGTTTTGATGATAAAGACGGCAATTCAAATAAAAAAAGAGGGCGCTGAAGGCGACATTGCATTTGTAAATCCTTGTGTTCAGTTAGGGGTAACGTTTTTTATCACCATTACCTTTGTCGTATATTGGTTGCTGCTTTCGCAAATGCCTTTGGGCTTGTCAAGTTCTTCCTTATGGCATAAAATTCTTTTGAAATATTCTAATTACGCAATACACGGAATAGTACCGCTGATGGCGGTTGCAGACTGGATTATGTTTATGCCCCACGGCGTTCAAAAACCACGAAACGCTCTATATTGGCTTTCATATCCGATTGCCTATTTGGTTTTCATAATAATACGGGCGCAGGTTGGCGCTCCGTTTTACACTTTAAACGGAATTGAACTTACATATCCCTATCCATTTATTGACCCCGCATACTTGGGCGGAGTTGGGTATATGGTTTTGGTGATAGTTGCAATGGCGGGCGCGTTTTACGGGCTTGGAAGGTTGTATATTTTCCTAGATAAAAAGCTAGCCAAAAAGAATAAGGCAGACGACGCCGAGGAAAACTTTGTATAGCTTAAAATAAATTTTTTATTAAGAACATTTAATCAAAAGTGCAGAGGATTATTTTATTCAAATAAAAAGCGTAAATTGGAAAGGCAACCGAACGATGCGGTTGCCTGAATTTTTATTCATCCGCCGAGTTCAGCAGACGAATTATTGTACTATAAAAAAGCAAAAAGCAGAACTAAGCGTTTGCTTGTTCAGCCTTTAATGCGTTTAATGACTTATTTAGTGTGGAAACTTTTCTTGCAGCGGTGTTCTTGTGATAAATGCCATCGCTTTTTGCTGCGTCGATAATAGAAATAGTTCCGGGAAGAAGAGATTCAGCGAGCTTTACATCTTTGGCTTCTATAGCTGCGTTGAATTTTTTAACTGCACTCTTAACGCGGGTGCGTTTTGCTGTATTTCTTGCGTTTTGGGTTGCGGTAATCTCTACACGTTTGATTTGTGATTTAATATTAGGCACAACAATTTCTCCTTTGGTTGAACTCAATTTGCTTGTATATACTAACATAAGAAAAATCTTTTGGCAACAAAAAACGCAACATTTTTAAAAATATTCGCACATTATATTTATGAAATCACATAATTTTGTACCCGATTTGGCAATAGAGGCGGTTGATGAGTTTGGATTAGGCAAAAAACTCGGTGTAAAAGACGAAAAATTAGGCGAGAATATAGCTCGTCGAACACTAAAAATAAGCACAGACGAAGACGCAAAACAGCTCTCCAAAAGAAAAGGAAGCTATTATACGCTAGACTGTTTCGGCAAAATTACCGATAAGGATATTCAACGTGAGATTGCCAAAGGCATCAAAAGCGGTTTAAAAGAAATGACGGCGGAGCTTACCGTAAATCGTCCTACAGTTTTGGTGGTCGGGCTTGGCAATCGAAATATTTCCGCCGACGCTTTAGGCGCTCTTGTAGTTGACGAGCTTATCGTGACAAGAAATATATTCGAAACCCAATCGGTTAAATCTAAAAATATGGTCAATGTGAGCGCAATAGCGACGGGAGTTTTTGCAATGACGGGGGTTGAAGCTTTTGATATTGTGAAAGGGGTTGCCGACAGAATAGGCGCAACATTGATAATCGCCATAGACACTTTGGCGACAACCAAAGCGTCGCGGGTTTTTAAGTCGTTTCAGTTGACGGACGCAGGCATCGAACCCGCAAGCGCATACAAGGGCGGGCGAACGGCGTTGACGAAGTCTACTTTAAACATTCCTACTATCGCGGTAGGCGTTCCTATGGCAATTTACGCAAGAGCGTTAATTTCTGATAGTGTGTTGCATATAAATAGAAGTGCAGACGTAAGGCAAAAGACGCAGACTATCATAGATGTTTTGGGGGAAGAAAATATATCGTTGCTGGTTACGCCCAAAGACATAGAAGCAGGTGTCAAATTATGCGCCAAAGTCATTGCCGACGGAATTAATTTAGCTTATCAAAACACGACCGAAAAAAAATATTTTTCTTATTTTTAGCAAAGGTCAAAGGAAACAAAAATGTATAATATCGGAGTTTTAGACAGCGGAATCGGTGGATTAACAACCTGTTCCGAGATTTTACATAAGATGAGCGCAGTTAATCTTTTTTATTATGCCGATACAAAAAACGCGCCGTACGGAACAAAAAGACCGCACGAGCTTTTCGGTTTTGTAGAAAAGGGAATGAAGTGGTTTTTGGACAGACAGGTAGATTTAGTCGTAGTGGCTTGCAATACTGCAACGGCGGTTACTATAGAGGCGTTACGGCAGCGCTATTCTGTGCCAATCGTAGGCGTTGAACCCGCGTTGAAAATGGCGGTAAAAAAGGGCGGAAAAACTTTGTTTTTGGCAACGTCTTTAACGGCGCGGGTTAAAAAATACGCGCATTTGATTGAGGGCTTTGAAAAAAATATCATAAGCGTCGACACCGAAGATTTAGCTTATGAAATAGAGCAATCCGTGCTTGAAGACGGAGCCTTGGATTTTTTGGCGTCTAAGACAATGGTTGGCGTACCTGAAATTGAAAATATAGTTTTGGGTTGCACTCATTATTGTTTTTTGCGTCCCTCCTTGGAAAAGCAGTTCCCCAATATTACCTTATTTGACGGAAACGAGGGTGTTGCAAGACGGGTAAAAAGCTTTTTGCCAAACCCCTCGTTGCCTACCGATAAAACGCAAATTACTTTTCAATTTTCGGGGCAGGAATATACTCAAAAGTATATGCGAGCGTTAAAAAGCTATTATAATTATTTAAAGTAGAAAACAAAATTTGTGTATAGCGCGCGCTAAAACCAAAAAATAGCGCGCGCAGTTTTTTATTTTGCTTAGAAAAATCCTTGCATAAAGACGTAAAATATTGTAAAATGGTTTTTGCTATTAGTAAAAATTATTATAGACGAGGTAAAATATGAGCAATGTAACAACTGATTTAATCCGCAGTATTGCCTTAATTGGACATAGTGGAGAGGGAAAAACTTCTCTTGCCGAGGCCATATTGTTTAATGCTAAAAGTATTGACAGGTTAGGTAAGACCGATGACGGTAACTCCACAATGGACTTTGATCCCGAAGAAATAAACCGCAAAATTTCAATCAGCTTGGCTGCAGCCTATGCTTTTTGGAATAACTATAAAATCAATCTTCTTGACGTTCCCGGTTTTTTTGATTTTGAAGGCGAGATGGTATCGGCATTATCAGTTGCCGATAGCGCGATTATTGTTACCAGCGCCAGCGGTTCGTTGTCCGTAGGCACAGAAAAAGCGCTAGAAATGTGCACGGATAAAAAAGTGCCGGCGTTTGTTTTTGTAAATGCAGTCAACAAGGAAAACTCTGATTTTAACGGCACGTTCAGCGCTATTGAAGCGGCGTATGGCAGTAAGGTTATTCCTATTGAATATCCAATCATCGAGGCAGGCAAAATGACGGGTAGCGTGGATATCGTCAGCGGCAAGGCGTATGCTTTGGACGGTAGCGAGATTGCTGTTCCTTCAGCGATTGCCTCTCAATGTGAAGAGCTTAAAGGTCGTTTGGTGGAAATTGCCGCCGAAACGGACGACGCTTTGATAGAAAAATATTTTGAAGGCGAAGAGCTATCCTCAGAGGAACTTACGCAAGGTATTCGCCAAGCCATTTTAAACGATACGTTGATTCCGCTTATGGCGGGCAACGCAACCACAAACGTCGGCATTGCAAATTTGATGACAAAGCTTTGCGCGCTTATGCCTTCACCAAAGGACAGTCCCGCTAAAAAAGCCACCGCTGACGGGAAAGAGGTTACAATCGCATGCGATGAAAACGCGCCGTTCTCCGCGCAAATTTTTAAAGCGGTTGCTGACCCCTATGTCGGAAAGCTTTTATATTTCAAGGTTATGTCAGGCAAGCTGAACAGCGGCGACCAAGTCTTTAACACTACCTCGGAAAAAATGG
The DNA here is from genome assembly GCA_964604875.1 of uncultured Bacteroidaceae bacterium. Classification (GTDB taxonomy): domain Bacteria; phylum Bacillota; class Clostridia; order Christensenellales; family CAG-917; genus JAVVSR01. The sequence goes on from CAZSAC010000007.1 coordinate 22,461, forward strand.
AAAAAGCAAGCTCCCTTTACGTATTAAAGGGTAAAAAGCAAGAGCCTATCGATACGCTGGTTGCAGGCGATATCGGCGCTTTGGCAAAGCTTGTCGCCACAAACATCAGCGATACCTTATGCGACGCCAATAAAAAAGTTACCTTCAACGCGATAGAATTCCCCGAGCCGGTTATCAGCCTTGCTGTTTCCAGCGCAAAGTCGGGTGAAGAAGATAAGGTTATAAACGGCTTAACCCGTATGCTTGAGGAAGACAGCACCTTTAAGCTGACCAAAAACTCTGTTACGGGCGACGTTCTTGTAAGCGGACTTGGCGAATCACAGCTTCAAATTATTTGCGCGCGTTTGAAAAACAAATTCGGCGTCGAAGCAAAGCTTAGCGACCCCAAAATTGAATATCGTGAAACAATCCGCAAGGTTGTCGAGGCTGAAGGAAAACATAAAAAGCAATCCGGCGGCGCAGGACAATTCGGCGTTGTGTTTATTAAGTTTGAGCCCGGCGCGTCAGACGGCGAGTTTGAGTTTGTAGACAATATCGTTGGCGGCGCAGTTCCTAAACAATTTATTCCGGCGGTTGAAAAAGGCTTGCGAGAGGCTGTTAAATACGGCGTATTGGCAGGCTATCCTATGGTAAATTTAAAAGCTACCTTGTTCGACGGAAAATATCACCCCGTTGACAGTAAGGAAATCGCGTTCGTTACCGCTGCAAAGCTTTCATACAACGAGGCTTGCACCAAAGCTAATCCCTGTTTTTTGGAGCCTATTATGGACGTTAAAATCACCATTCCCGATTCCTACCTCGGCGATATTATGGGCGATATAACCAAACGTCGCGGACGCATTATCGGAACGGATACTATCGGCAAGAAGCAAGTTTTGACAGCAGAAGCTCCTATGGCGGAAATGTTCCGTTACGCAACCGACCTTAACAGTATGACGCAAGGGCGCGGACGCTTTAAGATGAGCTTTAGTCGTTATGAGGAAGTTCCTTCCGCAGTTGCTCCGAAGATTATTGAAGACGCTAAAAAGCGGGCAGAGGCAGCAAACAAATAGTATTAGATGATTTGCCGCAGTCCCGTTGAATTGGGACTGCGGTTTTTTAAACCGAGCAATTATGAAAAACATCACCGATTATGTTGTAGAATATGATAAAACCTTTGCAGAGACGGAGCTTACGGATATAGATTCGTTGGTTTTTACTCAGCTAAGTTATTTATATTTAGACACTTATATAAAAAACTCCAACAAAGACTGGTTTACTTTAGAAGAGCTTGCTAAAACTGCAGACGAGTCTGTTTGTAGCGTTCGCAAGTCTAAAAAGTTTTCGGGTTTCTTGATGGCGGTTGGCGAGAGCGTCCGTTTTAAGGACGTCGTCGTTTCCAACTATGTAAATATAATCGATGAAGAAAAAGAAATTCAGTTTTCGGCAACCGTTTACCGCTTTTGCGACAAAGCCTTTGTGGCGTTTCGGGGAACGGACGCAACGTTGGTTGGGTGGAAAGAAGATTTTAACTATTTATATAACGAAGTGATTCCGTCGCAATACGAGGCTGTCAAATATCTAAACGATTTAGAAAACGTCCTTCCTAAAGAGATTTATGTTGGCGGTCATTCTAAGGGCGGTTTGGTTTCAGCTTATGCGTCTGCAATGTGCAAGCAAAGCGTTCAAGACAAAATTGTTGCCATATATAATCACGATAGCCCTGGGCTCAATGATAAAATCCGAAATACCGAAAGCTATAATAGAATAAAAGATAAGGTTTTTCTAACAATTCCGCAAGGCTCGCTTTTTGGGCTGATAAACAACTGTGTCAACGAATGCCGCATTGTTAAAAGCAACGGATTATTGTTCCAACAGCACGAGCCTTTTACCTGGAACGTCGAAAACAACGATTTGGTTTTTTTGGAGGATATAACAGAAAACTCGAAAAGAATTTCTCATTCAATTAATCAATGGCTGTTGGAAACGGACGAAAAAAGCAAGGAGCTTTTCTTTACAACGGTATACGGCGTTGCCGCTTCCACTCAAGAAAAAACCGTGCGCGCGTTAGGCGTAAATTTGATAAAAAATCTTCCGATAATAATCCGCAGCTGCGCAGACGTCGACAAAGAAACCGCGATGTCCTTGGTGCAGATGATAAACAAGTTTGTTCAGCTTTTAAGGGAATATAACAGGCTGAATAAAACGGAAGAAAAGCCTTCGCGTCTTCAAGCAATAAAAAATATAATTTTAAAAGATAAAAACGACTAGTTATCTTGCTCCGATTTTGGGGCAGTTTTTTTATAGCTGGGGTTCAGCATAATAAATGGAAGAGAAAGAAGCAATATTGCTCCTAAAAAATACATAGCGTAATTTATGCCAAAGCTGTCGGCAATATATCCGATTATAGGTGAGATGATTATTATGAAGAGAGATTTGATTTGCGCCGATATGCTCAGTACAGTTGCGCGGGTATCTTTTTCAATGTGGTTGTCCACCTCGTCCATAAAGACGGGCTTTCTTGCGTTCAACAAAATATTCAAAAGCAAAAATAAAGCGCAGACGGCTAACGCCTTTTCAACAAATATGCCCAAAAGTCCAAAAGTCAGGATTAACACAATATAAAGAACATTTAAAGCAGTGTTTGCGCCATAACGTTGTTTTGCACGAAATACGTTTTTTGATGATAATGCGCTTGCAATTCCAATCAAGCAGTATACCAAACCTAATACGATGCTTAAATTATCTTCCGCGCTTAGTGCGGAAAACCATAAAACTCCGTGGATAAGAAAATACGCGCTTAGTATCGGTTGCACATAATCTTTTACAGAGCTGACAGTGGAATCGAAAAGCCCTTCGGCAACAATAAGTTTTCTTAACACTTTGTCCTTTTTTAATTCTCCGATTAGTTGTTTAAATATACTGCGAGGCTTCCCCTCTGCCACTTCATCTTTATCTATTGTTTTAGGATACGATAAAATTAAAAAGAAATCTATTATATAAGGTATTGTGGACGCCAAAAAAATGTATTTCGACGACGGTAAACAAAGCATAAATACTATCGCCAAAACAGAGCTTGCCGCTATCCCCAGTTGCGATGCGGAACGGGTTTTACCATAGACAAAAGTTTTTTGGCTTTGCCAGTCGTTTTGCTCCAAATAAGAAAAAATCATCGCCTTATGCGTGCCCGACCTAAACGCCTCGCCCAGCCCAAAAAATATCATCGCTACTGTCGCAAGCCAGAAATTGGTGCAGAAAAAGAAAAATATAAATGATATAATATAAAAAATAAAACATGCGCACAAGCTTTTTTTCCTTCCAAAGCGGTCCGCGATTAACCCCGACGGAACTTCAAATACATTGACAATAAGCTCTCTTATGGAAAATAGAATGCCAAAAGACAGCAAGTTGATTCCGTTGCCGAGAAGATATATCAACAGATAAGGCTCAAAAAACTTTAAGTCTTTTAAAAAGCCGTACCAAGCAAACTTTTTGATTTGCCTGTCTTTTTTGATTTGACGTTGTAATTCTAAATCCGTTGCCATAGCAGTTAGTATACCACCGTCGATAAGCTTGCGCAACTGTATAGTTGTCTATAAAGGCAAAGACATAAACTAGAAGCGAAAAATATGTTAAAACGCTTTATTAGGATAACGCCTATAAGTGTATAAAAAAATACGAACCCAAGTTTATGAGTTCGTATTATTTTGTTTGGTGCCGATGGCCGGACTCGAACCGGCACGGTGTCGCCACCGGTGGATTTTGAGTCCACTACGTCTGCCAATTCCATCACATCGGCAACTAGAATTGCTTTGTTATAATAGCATACCGCCCAAAATTTTGCAACTATTTTGATTATTGTTCTATGTGATTTTATAACTTTTTTGTTGATTGGATAATTATAGGTGTTTTCGTTGGTATTTTGTTGTCGACTGTAGTATAATTTTGTTATGATAAATCAATAGGGAGGGAAATATGTCGATTTGGCACGATATTTCGCCTGAGCGAGTGAAAAATGATGACTTTATTGTAGTCGTCGAAATCCCAAAGGGAAGCAAAAACAAATATGAGATGGATAAGGAAACGGGGCTTTTGATTTTAGATAGGATTCTTTATACATCGACGCATTATCCCGCAAACTACGGCTTTATTCCGTTGACGTACAGCGACGATAACGACCCCTTAGACGTTTTGGTGCTATGCAGTGAGGTTATTGCGCCGTTATCTTTGGTGAGATGCTATCCTATCGGCGTTATTACGATGCAGGACGAAGGCATGGTAGACCATAAAATTATTGCTATTCCGTTCAAAGACCCTATGTGGAACAGTTATCAGCAGATTGTCGAATTGCCACCGCATATTATGGAAGAAATCAGGCACTTTTTAAACGTATATAAGCAGTTGGAATATAAAATTACAACGGTGCTTGAGGTAAGAGACCGCAAATTTGCCGAACTGATAATTCAACAAAATATTGACCAATACAAAATAAAATTCCCCAAATGAGGCGTATAGTAAACTATCGACCGATGTGCTTTTTTATGCTGGCGCAGTGCGTCGGCATATTGCTTGGTTTGTGGTGTAAGGATAACGGGGCGAGGCTTTTGCTTGTTGCCATCGCCGTTGTTTTATGCGGTTTTTTATGTTTTTTTAAACGGAGAAGATATATTTATTTGGCAATAGCGTTTCTTTTGGGCTTTGTATGTTTCTGCGGTTCATACGACATATATTGCGCAAGAATGGTAGACTCCTCAAATGCAAAGCTACAAGGGACGGTTTGTAGCGAAATTGTAACCGACGAAAATCCAATAGTATTTGAAATAACAGACGTCCATATGGACGGCAAAAAGCTGAAAGGCAGGGCAAGAGTATACGGCGCAAATATTTACGATGTCAGCGTGGGCGATAATGTTTATATCAATGGAAAAATTAAAACTCAAAGTTTTGATATAGCGGACGGTAGATTTGTGAGCTCCTATCACAATAAAATATACTATGACGTATCGGCTAGGGAAGTGGAAATTGAGGGAAAGGGCGCATTAGGCGTTGCCACTCGCTTTAGACTCAGCTTTTATGAAAAGCTAAACAGAAGTGTTGACGATACAACGGGGGATATAATCAAAGCGCTTGTGTTTGGGGATAAATTTGGCATCGACGGAGAGCTTTATGATGATATAAAGGCAAGTGGACTGGCGCATTTACTTGCGGTTAGCGGATTGCATATTGGGATTGTCGGAGGCGCGCTATTATTTTTGTTTTCCAAATTCGGCATAAAAGGTTGGTATAAATTTGGAGGTATCACCGCCATTTTATTGATATACGGGTGGCTATGCGGGTTTCCTGCGTCGGTCATCAGGGCGATAATACTATGTTGTTCTTTTTTGCTTGCCGACTGTGTTGGAAGAAAGTACGACGCCTTATCAACGCTAGGCTTAGCCGGCATCGCGGACTTGCTTATATTTCCCACCGATTTGTTTTCCGTCGGATTTTTGATGTCTTTTGCGTCGGTTTTGGGGATAATCCTCTTATCTAAGTCGTTTTCAAAACGCCAAAAAAGCAAATTAAATTTTATTTATGATATTTTTTCAGTCAGTATGGCGGTCAATATAATGCTTTTCCCAATAATGGCAAGCTTTTTCGGACAGTTTCAAACTTTGTTTTTAATTTCAAATATCCTTCTTCTTCCGATTATACCGTTTATCTACATAATGTCTTTGAGCGTGATGCTAGTTGTCCAAATAATACCCTTTTTGTCTCCGATATTAGGTATCCTTTGCGTTATAACTTTACCGATTAAGCTTGTAAGCTTTACTGTTGGGAGCTTTGCAATTTCGTCAATAAGCGCGCCTGCGTTGGGCGCATTTACTGTGTTATATTATTTTACAATTATTCTGTTTTCAAAGTTTGTGTTTTTAAGCAAAAAAACCAAATATATTTCATTCGCCACCGTCTTGACGGGATTTTCGATATATTTTATAAGCCTTTTAGCTTGACGGATTCTTTACAATCAAAAATTAAAATGTTATACTTTTTTTATGACGGTAGACGATTTACAAAAACGATTAGATATTGAAAAACTCCCCGTTTATTTTCTAAAGGGAGAGGACGTGTTTTTGCGTGAGCTTGCGCAAAAGCAATTTTCCGCATTGGTGGACGCCGAATTTTCGGAGTTCAATTTAAACGTGTTTGACAGTTTGGAAAGTATTTCGGATATCATAGTCGAATGTATAACGTTGCCTGTTTTTTCAGACATTCGAGTCGTGCTGGTAAAAGGTGTGGGAAAGTTTTTAGAGCGGGAAAAAGCATTGCTTTCGGACTATCTTAAAAATCCCGCTCCGGAGACGATACTTGTTGTGGTTGACGACGCTGAAAAAAGTCCGTTAAGCGCATTATATAAGTATGGCGACGTAATTAATTGCGACCGCTGTTCGGAAGCGCAGGTGGTATCCCGAATGAGCGATATTCTGCGTCAAAGGCAACAGTCTATGGATACGTTTGCAATTAGGGTTTTGGCGGAATATACAAATAATAATATGACGCGCATAATGGTGGAGTTGGAAAAGCTTTGCGACTATGCCAATGGAAAAAACATAAGCTTGTCAATGGTGGAATTGCTGGTCACGCCCGATCAGGAATATACGGTTTTCAAATTGACGGACGCAATTTGCTCGGGCAAAAACGGCGAGGCGCTAAAGATAATATCCAGTATGCTGGAAAAGGGCGCAAAGCCAAGCTTTATTTTGGCGACGCTTCAAAACCAGTATAGACGAATGTTTGAAGCGAAAGTCAGCTCGTTGGAGCCCTCCGCTTTGGCAACGGCTTTGGGTGTTAAGCCGTATGCTATTACCTCGGCAAAGGCGCTTGCGGCAAAGTATACGCAAACGGAATTGAAAAACATAGTCGATAAACTTCATCGGTTGGAATATGCTTTTAAAAGCGGTGAGACCGATGAAAAAGAAGCGCTGTTTTATGCGGTTTCTGTTTTGATAAAAAAGAAATAAGCCCGAGATGGCGATTTAATTGAGGTATTTTGATTGATTAAGCCGTTCTTTATGCAAAAAACTTTATAATTTATGTGTTTTCCTTTCAAATATTACCATAAAATATTGTAATAAATTTAGAAATATGTTATAATTTAATAAACTGAACAAAGGAGCGGTGTTATGGAAGGTATTGACATTTTTTTGGAAAATTTGGGCATTGGCGCCATTGCAGACCTTGCTGTATGCGTCGCTGTTTTAATAAGCTCATTTGTTTTCTTCTATCATAAACACGGTTTGAGAATGTTTTTGCTTTTGCTATTTATCACCGCAGTCAAGGCAACGTTTAATATTCTTAACGCTTTGTCTGAAACCCAAGCTTTTCTTGTGGGTTCAGTGGTTATGAATTATGTATATTTCTTTACGCTTATGAGTGTCGTTGTCGTATACCAAACGGATTTACGCTCTTTATTCCAACGTATTGCAACCCCCAGCGGAGTGGATTTATTTTCAGAAGGCTTTGGAAGCGAGGGTGAGCTTAGGGAGGCGACGGAGGAAATTCTATCCGCGCTCCAAGCGATGGCAAAACAAAACACAGGCGCAATCATCATTATGACGCCGACTTCCTTGGACAGCCATATTTTTGAAACGGGTACAAACATCAACGCAGTTATCAGCTCCCAACTGCTTGTCAGCATATTTAACACTAAATCGCCTTTGCACGACGGCGCAGTCATAATTAAAGGTAACCGTATTTTGTCTGCGGGCTGTTTTTTACCGCTTACGCAAGGAGCGGGCGTCGCAAAAGAGTTGGGCACTCGTCACCGCGCAGCTTTGGGTATAACTGAAGAAAGCGACGTTATGGCGATTGTCGTCAGCGAGGAAACGGGGATTATTTCCCTTGCCTTGCACGGACAAATGCAGAGATATATGACCATAGAAAAACTAAAAGAAAAAATCGAAACTGTATACGGGATTTCGCCCTTAGCTTTGGAATCGAAAAACCCTAAAAGTTTGGATAAAAAAAGGATAAGATTTAAATAATGAAAATTATTCAGGCTTCTCAAATACTTCTGCCAAATAAGAAAATCGACTTATATAAGTGGGCGGTGGTAGCGTGTGACCAATTTACATCACAAAAGGATTATTGGGAAAAAGTTGAACAAATTACAGAAGGTGCGCCAAGCACCTTCAATTTAATATATCCCGAAGTATATCTGTCTGAAGACAATGCGCCTCGCATTGAAAAAATCAACGCTACAATGAGGCGGTATTTGGCAGAAGATGTGTTTGATACGCTTTCTGACAGCTTCATTTTGGTTGAGAGAGATACTCCGTATACGAAATGCCGTTTGGGCTTAATTATGTCGGTGGACTTAGACGCGTATGACTATACGCCCTTTTCAGACGCTTACATAAAGGCGACAGAAGGCACCATTATAGAACGTATTCCTCCTAGAGTAAAAATTCGGGGTAACGCGCCTCTTGAACTACCGCATATTATGCTATTGATAGACGACGCCGATTGCAGTATTATCGAACCGCTTTTTGAAAAAGCGCCCACATTGGAAAAGCTTTACGACTCTGACTTGAACCAGAACGGAGGGCATATAAGAGGGTATAGGGTGTCTGATGTCGATGAAATTATTGAAAAAATTTATGCGCTTTTAGATAAAGATGTTCAAATCAAGAAATATGGCGTTTCAACAAACTTTTTGTTTGCTGTCGGCGATGGAAATCATTCCTTGGCAACGGCAAAGGCGCATTGGGAAAACGTCAAAAAAACTTTGGCCGAACAAGAAAAACTTTCGCACCCCGCTAGGTTTGCTTTGGTGGAAGTGATGAACTTGCATAGCAAAGCTTTGGCGTTTGAGCCGATACATAGGGTTATTCTTGGCGCAGGAGAAAACTTTGTCGATAAACTTGCAGAGTCGATTAAGGGAGACGCTAACGTCACTCTTATCATGCCCGACGGAAGTAAAAAAATCATCTCCGCAAGTGGCAACAGGATAAACGCTATAAAGCAAATTCAGGATTTTATCGACAGCTATATCGCCGTAAATCCCGAGGTTAAGGTGGATTATGTCCACGGTGAGAAAGACTTGAAAGAGGTCGTATTGAAGGAAGGCGGAATTGGAATAATTATGCCGACGATTGAAAAATCCGAATTGTTTGAGTTTATAATAAAAAAAGGCGTACTCCCGCGGAAATCGTTTTCTATGGGCGAGGCTGTGGAAAAAAGGTACTACCTTGAAGCGAAAAAAATTGTAAAATAAAGAGGACTTATGGGTATAAAAGTATGTAAATTCGGCGGAACTTCAATGTCGTCTGCCGAGAGTATTGAAAGAGTAGCTAAAATTGTTTTGTCGGATAAGGACAGACGAATGATTGTTGTGTCTGCGCCGGGGAAACGTTTTTCCGATGATGAAAAAGTTACGGATTTGCTTTACGCCGCTTTTGACGAGGCGGTCGAAACAGGTGAATGCAAACAAGCTTTTTCCAAAATCCGTGAGAGATTTTGCGGTTTGGTGCGTGAGCTAAAACTGGATTATGACATTGAATCGGAATTAAATAATATAGAAATTATGATAAATGCGTCAAAAACGCCCGATTACGCGGCCTCACGCGGGGAATATCTTTCGGCGGTAATTTTGGCGGCAAAAATAGGGTTTGAATTTGTTGACGCGTCAGACTTTGTGCGTTTTGCAGAAAACGGCGCTTTTAACTCGGAATACACCAATGATTTGGGCGCAAAGCGGTTGGAGAACGTAAAGTATGCGGTTATCCCCGGCTTTTACGGAAGCTTTGACGAAAGCAAGCAAATTAAAACTTTTTCTAGGGGCGGTTCGGACGTTTCCGGCGCAATAGTGGCAAGAGCTATTAAAGCAGATGTCTATGAAAACTGGACGGATGTGGACGGGTTTTTGACCGCCGACCCGAGAATTGTTGAAAATCCAAAGCAAATCAAGGTGTTGTCTTATTCAGAATTGAGGGAGCTTTCGTATATGGGCGCAAACGTTTTGCACCCCGAAAGTATCTTCCCCGTACGTTATAGTGAAACGCCGATTAACATTCGAAATACCTTTAAGCCCGAACACGAAGGCACTATGATAGTTGCAAGATATTCCGACAATAAAAGCGACAACGGCATCGTGACGGGTATAGCGGGGCATAAAGGTTTTACGTCGTTGGTGATTTCTAAATCAATGATGAACAACGAGCTTGGCTTTGGCAGACGCGCTTTATCTGTTTTAGAACAGTGCGGAATTTCTTTCGAGCATATTCCCTCGGGCATTGATACGATGAGCTTAGTTATTGCCGATAGTGAAATTCATAATAAATTGGAAAGAGTTTTAAATAAGCTTAGGGAAGCGATTAATCCTGACAAAATTGAAATTCACAGCGGTCTTTCTTTGATTGCAACAGTTGGACAGAGAATGGCTGCAAAGCAAGGGACTGCGGCAAAATTGTTTACCGCGCTTGCTCAAGCCGACGTCAACGTTAGAATGATTGACCAAGGCAGCAGTGAAATGAATATAATCGTCGGCGTAGAAACCGAGGATTACGAAAGAGCGATAAATGCAATCTACCATACCTTCTTTTAAATAGGGTATGGTAGATGCGATTTTTAAGCCTTGTTAAAATGACAGGGCTTTTATTTTTTGCTGTTTTTATATTCGATTAGCGCGCGGGAAAGCTGGTCGGGGCAAGACGTATCGTTTTTGCATTTGATACCTTTTAAAGCCGATATGACTTCATCAATATTTCTGCCGATAGTAAGTCTCGCTACGGCTTGTAAATTGCCCGAGCATCCCCCGATAAATTTTAAATCGGTGAGAACGTCGTTTTCAACAGTAAAGATGATTTCTCTAGAGCATGTACCTCTGGTTCTAAAGTTTGGCATTTGTATAACCTCCTAATTATCTAAAAGCGTTTCGTGAAGAACTCCGTAAACTTGCGCCGCTTTATCGCCCCAGTTTTTGGTAATCCATTTGGCGTTTGCGCGACTTCCGACTACAAGGCGAAGCTCCATACATATCACGTTTTGGTTCAATATTCTAAGCAAAACTGTGTAACTGCCGTCTTCATTTTTGTAATAATCACTAAAATATTCTTGCTGTTTTTTTAAACGCAGACGGTTCTCTTTGCCGTAGGCTGTAATTTGGTCTCGCAGGTGGGCGGGAATACGGGCATAAAAGTGCATCAAACACTCGCTTCCGTCTCGGGTTATGGAATATGTAGCTTTGCCGGCGGCGTTATTCGACGCGCATAAAAGCCCCGTATCCAAAAGGTTTGCCAAGGCTTCCTTGCAATCAATAAACTGCATACAGGCAATGTCATAATAGCAGATGTCAACAACCGAATCCTCGGTAAGAGGCATTTCCATAGTTTCAAATACAAATAAAACTATTAATTTTTGAGTCGTTGAATCCATAAGCCGTCCTTCGAATTTACAATATTATAAAGTATATCACAAAACACAAACAATTTCAATACAATCTTTGAAAAATATTATTGACAGAAAATTCCCTAATACAATATTTTTTTAATTCTTGCAAAAAATAGACAGAAATGGTATAATTTTTTCAGAGGAATTATGTTAGATTTAATTGTCAATCCTATGGCGCGTCGCGGACGGGGGCTTGCGGATTTAAAAAAGGCTAAAGACGTTTTCAATAAGCTAGGCGTTGAGTATGTCCAGCACGTTTCCGAGTATCATAAACACTCGGTGATTTTGGCGTACAATTTGGTGACAGAAGGCGCGGATACCATTGTCGCTTGCGGAGGAGACGGCACAATATCCGAAATACTAAACGGCTATATGAGCGCAAAAATCGAAATGGAAAAGCTGGGGAAAAGTTGTAAAACTAAATTAGCTTTACTTCCCTGTGGCACGGGGAATGATTTTATGCGTTCTGCTAAGTTGGATTTGGATATAGAAAAAGCCGCGAAAGTCGTCGCTTTTGGAGCGCCTCAACCTATCGACGTCATAGAAATTGACGGCTATTATGAAATTACGTTTGCGTGTAAAGGCATTGACGTAGACGTCGTAAATATGGTGAACAAGGGGAAACGGAAAACTGAGAACAGTTATCTTAAAAACATTTTAAAATGTCTTTTTAAAGGGATAAACTATGATTTTGAGATAAAGTATGATGATAATACGCTTTCTTTTAAGGGCATTTTTGCCGCTGTTTTAAACGGTGGAAAGCTTGCAAGCGGAATGGAATTTTCCCCAAATGCAAAAATCGACGACGGGCTTATGGATTTGGTTTTGGTGAAAAAAGCCTCGTTTTTTAAAACGCTTAAAACTTTGGTTGCAGTTATGAAGGGTAAGGTTTTGGAAAGGGAAGACGTCTTTATATATCAATGTAAAACGGCGCAAATTAAAAACTCGCAGTCGCAAATCGATATCGACGGGGAGCTTATTGACGACGTAAATTTTTGCGCAAAGGTAGTGCCGTCTGCGTTAGAATTAATCAAATAAAAAACAGGTCATATAAAAAATCCCGAGATTGTCTCGGGATTTTTGTTGTGTCCTTAATAAACCCTCGGATAGTCTGGGGTTTTTGTTGTTTTATTGGCTTAATTATTTGCTCATATTCTCAATGGCTTGAGCAAAGAACTGAGACGCTTGTACCATCGCTTCAGGAGAAACCCGCTCATTGATTGCGTGAATGCGTTTTTGGTCGTCCAGCGTCATTATAAAGGGTGTAAATCTGTATACGTTTTTGCATATCGGATAGAAATAACGCGCGTCGTCGTTGGCAATAAACATATAGGGCGCGGTAAGCATATTTGGAAAAGCTTGCTTGATTGCAATGTTTAAGTTGGTGTACGGCGCAACGTTTGTCGGCGATACGGGAGTGGCCTCCGTGCCGTCCCAGCCTTCAACTTTGACCTTGTCGCCAACCAGTTTTTGCGTATAGTCTAAAACCTCTTTTCGGGTTACGCCCGTGATGATACGAGTGTTGATGTTTGCCTCGACTTTTGGCGGAATAACGTTTTCGGCGTTGCTACCCTTTAGCATCGTTTGGGCAAAGGTTGTGGATATAAGCGCGTTTGCAATCGGCACTTTTTTAAACACGAATTTCAACAGAGGGCTGAATATATCACGGTTTACCAAAACAAACTTTATCGGAAACATCATATGAGGAGCAAGCGTCTTAAACAATTCCTTAGTTGCCGCCGTCCATTTAGAGGGCATAGGATTTTTTTCAATTTTAATCAACGCCTTTGCAAGAATGACCGCTGCCGACGGTTTGGAAGGGTTGGACGCGTGTCCGCCTGATTTTTCAACCGTCAATTTCATATTTACCGCGCCTTTTTCGCAAGTGCCGATAAGCCCGATAAATTTGTCCATGCCAATCATATGTCCGTCGATTACCGTACCGCCTTCGTCCAAAACAAATTCCAGCTCTACGCCTTTGTTTTTAAGATATTCCATAATTTGTGGCGCACCGTCTTCGGTAAACGTTTCTTCATCGTGACCGAATCCAAAATAGATGTCGCGCTCGGGCGCAAAGCCCTCGGATAAAAGCTTCTCCATACCCTCTAAAAGGGCAATCATTGTGCCTTTCATATCCTGCGTGCCTCTGCCGTATACGAAACCGTCCTTTAGCTCGCCCGAAAAAGGAGCGACCTCCCAGCCGTCGGCAGGGGCGGGCACAACGTCTTGGTGCGCCAAAAACATACCCGGCTTCATACTGCTGTTTTTGCCCTTGAATAGGTAAAGCAGGCTGTATGTATTGACATAGGTTTTTTCGGCAGTTTTATGGACTAACGGATAGGCGCGTTCCAAAAAAGCGTGGTAGTCGTAAAAGGGTTTATCCAGCCCTACAAAATCGCCCGTCATAGAAACCGTCGGGATTTGTACCGCTTCGGAAATATGCTTTGTCACCGTGTCAGAGTCAAATTCTCTCAGTTTGCAGGGAACGTCGGGAACGTCTATAGCTTTTGCGCACAATGTGCGGATTACCATAAATAAAATCAATGCTCCTAAAACGCCAAGAGCAATCCATAATACTATCATAGCTGCCTCCAAAATCTTAATTAGTTTTATTGTAATACAACAGTTTGGCAAAAATCAATTAAAAAACCCAAATAATTAAAAACCGACGTTCAAATTTTTAAACGGTATGTTCAAATCGTGAGAAATTATTTCTGTGTGTTGACTTTTTCGATAATTTAACGTATTATATTTTTAATGATTATATTGGGGAAATTTGAGGTATAATCTTAAAAAGATATTATTTTGGAGGCATAAATTTATGACAACAAACAAAAAAGTTTTAGAGTTCGTTGAAGACGCCCGTTCGCTGGGCAAACCGGAAAAAGTTATTTGGATTGACGGCTCACAAAAGCAAATTGATGAACTCCGCAAGCAGGCGGTAGCCTCGGGCGAGCTTATCAAATTGAACGACGAGCTTTTACCTGACTGTTATTTGCACAGAACGGCAGTCAACGACGTCGCCCGTGTCGAGGCGAGAACTTTTATTTGCACGCCTAAAGAGGAGGATTGCGGTCCGACCAACAACTGGATGGAGCCTCAAGCTTGCTATAAAATGCTCAGAGAAATTTTCGACGGCGCAATGAAGGGGCGCACAATGTATGTGATTCCTTATTCTATGGGCGCGGTTGGTTCTCCTTACGCAAAAATCGGCGTCGAAGTTACCGATAGCATTTATGTTGTTTTAAATATGGCTATTATGACAAGAATCGGCGACAGCGTATTGAAGGTTTTGGGCGACAGCAACGATTTCGTCCGTGGATACCATACTAAAGCCGATATAGACGAGTCCAAAAGATATATCTGTCATTTCCCTGCCGATAACACAATCGTGTCTGTCAACAGCGGTTACGGCGGAAACGTTTTGTTGGGCAAAAAATGCCACGCTCTGCGCATAGCTACCTATCAAGCCAAAAAAGAAGGCTGGATGGCTGAACATATGCTTATCCTTGGCGTCGAAAAGCCTAACGGCGAAACCAAATATATTACCGCCGCTTTCCCGTCGGCTTGCGGAAAAACCAACCTTGCAATGCTTATTCCTCCCGAGACTTATACAAAGAAAGGCTATAAGGTGTTTACGGTAGGCGACGATATCGCTTGGATTAACGTCGGCAAAGACGGAAGACTTTATGCGATTAACCCTGAAGCCGGCTTCTTTGGCGTAGCTCCCGGGACAAACGCAAAATCCAACCCCAACGCTTTGGAATCTACTAAGAGAGGAACAATATTTACAAACGTTGTTCATAACCTTGAAAACAATTCCGTTTGGTGGGAGGGCTTAGATAAAAATCCTCCGCAAAACGCAATAGATTGGAAGGGTAATTCTTGGACGCCGGGTTCTGTTGACGCAGAAGGAAAGCCGATTAAGGGCGCGCATCCGAATAGCCGTTTCACCGCCCCCGCTAAGAACTGTCCCTGCATCAGCCCTAAGTGGGAAGCTCCTGAAGGCGTGCCGATAAGCGCAATTATATTCGGCGGTCGTCGCGCGGCTACCACTCCGTTGGTATATCAATCACGCAGCTGGGACAACGGCGTGTTTGTAGGTTCGATTATGGCGTCGGAAACAACGGCTGCCGCAACAGGCGCAGTTGGTGTAGTACGTCGTGACCCGATGGCAATGTTGCCGTTCTGCGGATACCATATGGGCGACTATTTCCAACATTGGATAGATATGGGCAAAAAAGCAAAGCACCAACCGAAAATCTTCAACGTAAACTGGTTTAGAACCGATGCTGAAGGACACTTCATTTGGCCGGGATTCGGAGATAACTTGCGTGTTTTGGATTGGATTTTAAAGCGTTGTGAAGACGCTGTTGACGCCGTTGAAACACCGATTGGCTATGTGCCGTATCCTCAAGATATTAATACCGACGGACTTGATATTTCCAAAGAAACCTTAGAAGGCTTGCTGGACGTTGATGAACAAACTTGGAAGAAAGAAGTCGAAGGAATTGAGGAATTCTATAAAAAATTCGGCGACCGCTTACCGAATGAATTGGAAAATGAACTAAATCAGTTGAAAAAGAGATTAAAATAAAATCAAATAAACTTTATTTTTAGTGCAAATCTGCAACGGATTTGCACTTTTTTTTATCAAAATGAGGTAGTTTTTGTTTTTGTGTTGACATATAGGTGTAAATTTACTATAATTTTAAATGTATATTTATTTTTATGCGTGCGCGTCCGCTCATACGCATAAGTATAATAAAGGGGTATGTATATGAGAAACACCAAAATTCTAATTTCGATATTAGCCTTAATCTTGTTGGCTTGCGTGCCTGTTGCAATGACAGGTGGAAATATTGCATATGCGGCTGACGTCAATTTTGAAGTTACCGCTCCTATAAACGGTGAAATAACTGCTACATTAAACGGGACGGCTCAAAGCATCGGCGCGGCTTTTTCGGCGACAACCGGCGACAGAGTGGTTTTAACGCCCGTGGCGGATGAAGGCTATAAGTTTATGGGCTGGGATACGAATGCCGACGGCAAGGTTGAAATAGCCGATACAAATGAATTTGTGGTGGCAGAAGCCAATATTACAGTTGCGGCAGTTTTCAAAAAAATTACATACATTGATTTATTTAAAGGCGAGAAAAACTATTCTGTCTATAACGCTGACGGCACTCAACACCTAAAAGATATTGCCTCTCCTTCCGATTTTTGCAGAATTAGCGGCGCAGAAGGCGAAACTAAAGATTTTATTATCGTTCCCGGGGATAACATTTTTATCAGATGGGCGCAAAATACGGTAAACGGCCCGGATATAAACACCGCATACCCCAATTTAATTGTTTTAAAAGACACTTATAAAAACGAAAACGGACTTATTACCAAATATAAATTTTCTTGTACCTTCGATGCAAATAACCACGATGCTTACTGCGCGCTTGAGTCGGCAAGTCCCGTAAAGATTTCCCAAAAAGACAATGGCTCGGTTGCTGTGTTTAAAAAGCTAATTCGTGATGGCGTGACCGACACTTCAATAGACGGCGACAAAATGCTTTATCTTCAAGACGGCGATGACGTTGAAATTGAAATTACCATCAAAACCGATAAAGAATATTATATAGACATCAATAAAATGACTTTGGGAAGCTTGGTTTTAAAAAGCCCCAATGTCTATACATACACCTTAAAAGACATATCCCTCACAAACATATCCGGAAATATTATTCCGATTTACACCGGAGTTAAAACTTATGAAGTTCGCACGGTATTTTCGGAAGAATGTAATATCGTTTTATCAAAATCCGCTCCGTTTTACAAGGGAGACGTGGTTTCATATACGTTGGTTTCTAAAGGTGGAGTCGGGATTCCCGATGGCTCTACTGTTTCCGGCGCAACCTTAATAGAAAACGCAAATAAGGACGGAGGAAGTTTTACAATTGACGGGACTTCTCCATTCATTACCATTACGGCAAATCCTTTCAAGGTAGTTGTTGTTCCGGTTACCCGATATACAGTTGAAATCCGCGCTCCTGAAGGAGTGGCGGGCTTTGATTATACAATGCCCACAGGCGGCGGTACCTATGAAGAAGGCGCCGATATTACCCTAGTTTGGACGGAATCACCCGCTATCCGCTTGCTCGGCTGGGACGAATTAGGCGTTGGAGAAGAAGGCAAAATAGACTATAACTATAACCCTAATTTAGGAATAACAGTCACAAAAAATATGGTTTTCGTTCCGATAGTAGAAGTCAAAACATTCGAGGTGGTTTTCGACGCTTCTAAAATGTCGGTTACAGCCGACGGCGCGAAAATCGCTTCAGGCGCAAAACTCCGTTATGGCTCAGGTATTTTGTTGAATACCGACGCCGCTAATTTTAACTATTGGACAGACAGCGGAAATAAGATTACTATTGCAAATTCTACAAATCAACACTCATTTTCTATGAGCGTTACCTCGTCGCTAAACCTTGCTTATGCAACAACAACAGGCGGTGGTGGTAGTTCGGGCGGTGGCTCTGACCCTACAGTACCCGGAGAAACTCAAACTATATCCATAAACATTTCTTCTAACAACAACTCAATGGGCAATATTTCCTCGTCTAACGGGACATTGCTGGCTGCTTCAAATCCTACTACAATTTTGACGGCAACCCCAAAAGACGGGTATATTTTTGTCCGCTGGGAGAAAAACGGTGAAAATTATGGCACAAGCAAAACTATTGAAGTTACCGACGCTACCAACGGCGCAAGCTATGTGGCAGTTTTCCAAGTGAAAACCGTAAAACTTTATTATACTCCAAGTACGGCTGTCGGCGGTACGTGGGAAGGGACGACTACTGCGGCAGTAGGTTCAAATCAAGTGGTTAAAATCGTCGCAAACAAAGGCTATAAAATTGATTCTATTAAAGTTAACGGCGAAAAAGTTGATTTTAGCGGTTCCGACCAAACAAGCATAACTTTGTCGGGTATTACATCAGACCAAAGTGTTGTTATCAATTTCAAAAAGACGGGGCTATCAGGTAATGAACTTATTATTGTATTGGTGACCATTGGTTTAGTTGTTTTCTTTGCGGCGGCGTTGACATTCGTTTTGGTTAAAAAGCCTAATCAAACAAAACTTCAACGTTTGATTTCTGCCCGTCGCTCTGCGATGGAAATCGTCGGAGACTCATCAACAAATTCAGCGGATACCGAATATGAGGAACAAGCCCAGCAAGATGATACCCAATATTATGATAATGACGATTCCGATGAAGAATAAATTAGGTTAATCGGTTGACAAAAATTCATATATATGGTTAAATACATTTAACTAAATATTAAAGGCGTTTATGAGGACGAGGTTTATCCCACAATTTTTCAGAGAGCTGTTGCTTGGTGCGAAACAGCAAATTGCATAAATCTAATCACCTTCCAGTCGCTCGGCAGAACGGTAAACTATTAAGCCGAGACGGACCCCTCCGTTATAAGGGAACATATTGTTTGATATGGTAAAGAGGCTTACTTTGTAAGCAATTAGAGTGGTACCACGGATTAATACTTCGTCTCTATGTCAGAGACGAAGTTTTTATTTTATAAGCAGGTTGGATTATGGAACTTTATAAGAAATACATTACAGAAACGATTGATAGCGACGGACGTTTGACGGGAATCGATTTTTCTATTCCCGATGACTACAACTTTGCCTTTGACGTAATTGATTATTACGGGCAAAATTTGCCTTCAAAAAAGGCGATGATTTGGGTGGGCGACGATTTATTCGAGCGTACGTTTACGTTTAAAGATATGTCTGACTACAGTTCGCAAGTTGCCAACTATTTCAAGTCTTTGGGGATTGGAAAAGGCGATAAGGTTATGCTTATACTGCGCCGCCATTATCAATTTTGGTTTTCCATTTTAGCTTTGCATAAGCTCGGCGCAATAGCCATTCCCGCAACAGACCAGCTTATGAAAAAGGATTTGGTTTACCGATTTAAGCTTGCTGAGGTTAAGGCTGTTGTGTGTAGCGACAGTGGCAATATCGCAAGTGAGGTGGAAGCCGCCGCGGCAGAATGTGAAGACGTAAAGCTTTTGATAAATACAGGCGCGCCAAGGTTAGGTTGGCGCAGTTTTGATAAAGAATATTTGAAGTTTCCTAACGTGTTTCCGCGCCCTATCGGAAATGAGGGAACAAATAAAAACGACGTTATGGTTATGTTTTTTACCTCGGGCACGACAGGGTATCCCAAGCTTGCTATGCACAACTATACCTATTCGCTTGCGCACTTTGCTACGGCAAAGTGGTGGCATAATGTAAACGTCGACGGGCTTCACCTTAGCGTTGCAGATACGGGCTGGGGCAAGGCTCTTTGGGGAAAGCTATATGGTCAATGGCTGTTGTCTGCGTGTCTTTTTGTTTATGACTTTAATAGGTTTTGCGCCGACGACTTACTGACGCTGATTTCCAAATATAAATTGACCACATTTTGCGCGCCGCCGACAATCTATAGGTTTTTTATAAAGGAAGACTTGACGAAGTACGATTTATCAAGTTTAGAATACATTACCACGGCAGGAGAAGCGCTAAACCCCGAAGTTTTTAAACAGTTTCAAACGGCGACCGGGTTAAAAATTATGGAAGGCTTTGGACAAACCGAAACCACATTGACTTTGGCAAATTTGGTGAATACGCAAAGTAAAGCGGGTTCAATGGGCAAACCCACTCCCCAATATAAAATTCACCTTTTAAACGGAGACGACCAAGAAGTCGGCGTCGGCGAGGTGGGTGAAGTTTGTATCGATATAACTAATTTTCCCGTAGGGCTTTTCATAGGATATTATAAGGACGAGAAAAACACATCGTCTGTAATTCACGATGGATTCTATCATACGGGCGATATGGCGTGGCAAGACGAGGACGGATATTTTTGGTTTGTTGGGCGCACCGATGACTTGATTAAATCTTCAGGCTACCGCATCGGACCATTCGAAATCGAAAGCGTGATTATGGAGCATCCAAGCGTACTAGAATGCGCAGTTACAGGCGTACCTGACCCCGTTAGAGGGCAAATAGTAAAGGCGACCATTGTGCTTGTTAAGGGTGCTGTAGGTAGCGAGGAGCTTAAAAAGGATATTCAAACATATGTAAAGCATATGACCGCGCCGTATAAATATCCTCGGGTTATAGAGTTTGTGCCTGAACTGCCTAAAACCATTTCCGGCAAAATAAGAAGAACGGAAATCCGTGATAAAAAAGCATAATGCAAAATAGAAGCCAAACGAGTCGTTTGGCTTCTATGTATAAGGTTTGTTTGAAAACTAGTTTAGTATGAATTTTGTCAGTTGGTCAATATAAATTTCCCTCATATTGCCTTTGTTAATTTGAAAAATATCGTCGCTGTTCAAATTTTTAATATCAAGTTGGAAAATAAGCGGGAATGCAAACGCGCTAAATAATAGAACATATTTTATCTTAAGTTCGTCAGAATTGTAGGAAGGATTGCTTTCTGACAGCTTTGCCACAATTTTATAGGTGGTTTCAGATTCCATAGAAAACTGAGATAAAAATATTTTACTGCAACCCTCCAAAATTTCGTTATTATTGGGTATCAAAATATATTTAATTATTCCTAAATTTTCGAATACAAAATTATAAAATTCATCTAAAAACCCGCGAATGCCTGTTTGCACTTCTGAGTTGCTTTCAGGGGTTACCTTTAAAAATTCGTCAATCTTATTTTTAAATTCAGAAATAAGGCGTCTAACGACAATGACTATAAGGTTTTGCTTATCTGTAAAATGATAGTTTATCGCGGCGATATTGACGTTTGCATCTAAAGCAATTTCTTTTACCGTAACGTTTCCGTTTTTACGTAGAATTTTGATTGTGCTATCAATAATTGCCTGCTTAGTAAGTTCTGTTTTTTTCATTATTGCCTCGTGCGTATTATTATGTTGTTAAATACTATTATAAGGATTTGTTAGAAAAAGTAAAGCAAAAAAACAAAAACCGATAAAAATTTGAATAAATTTTAAAACGATAATTTGAAAAAGAACGTTTTAAAAAAGAGCGCTTCAAAAAATTATAAAGCATAGATGTTGCCAACGAGGAGTAAAAAAATTCGCCCAAAGGGCGAGAGCGAAGCTCAGACAATCCGAGGACGAAAAAAAACACGCAAAAAGCGTGTTTTGGCACCCCCAAGGAGAGTCGCCAACAGCGAGAGACGGGCAAGCCCCGAGACGGGCATACATTCGAGCGTGCATCCGAAGGAGTTCCGCCCAAAGGGCGAGAGCGAAGCTCAGACAATCCGAGGACGAAAAAAAACACGCA
>CAZSAC010000007.1:44290-47988 GCA_964604875.1 uncultured Bacteroidaceae bacterium
CGAGGACGAAAAAAAACACGCAAAAAGCGTGTTTTGGCACCCCCAAGGAGAGTCGAACTCCTGATTCCGCCGTGAGAGGGCGGCGTCTTAACCACTTGACCATGAGGGCGTATCTTCTAGGCTTTTGGATTATAACATTATTTAATTAAAATTACAAGCATTTTAGAGTATACTTGACATTTTTTTTAGATACGATTATTATTAAAACAATATGGCAATTTTAAAAAACGGTTTTTATCCGACGAAGAGCCTCACGTTTGAGGAAAAAGCAATAATTAGAACAATCCTTGACGGATTGGAAATTCAGCATAATTTGGATATTTTAGAAATTTCTGCAGAAATGAGTATAGCTGATGAAGGTCTATTTGACAAATTTAAGTGCCGAGTTTTGGCATTGACAGAAAGAAATTTGGAAAATAGGAATTTGATTAGTTTTTCAAAACAGAAGATTGATACGTTGTCAGGCGGCGAATTTGATTTTGTTTTTATATTTAATTACGCTGATGAGAAAACTATTGAAAAGCTTCTAAAATATTGCAAAACTCACATATGTAAAAATGGTAAGATTGTTTTTATCAACACAAGGAACTTGATTATTGAAAGCAAGCTGAGTGATAATTTTTTGGCTGAAGTTGACAATGTATTAACCTCGGCAAATTTTTCTTTATATATCGTAAATTTTTAATATCAACCAACAAGTTAGTGTTTTTTCAACTGGTAGTTGTGAAAAAATCGGTTGAACAACCACTGGTTTGTGGTTTTTTTTGTAGGAAATGCTATTCTTATTTCAGGGCGTTGAGTTTTGTGTACTTGCATTTGAATACAAGCCCAAAAATAATAAGGAGAATTTTTATGGAAAAAAGTTTTGGTCAAAGATTTAGTGAAAAGCGTCGTGAAAGAGGGTTGACGCAAGAGCAGGTTGCAGAGAAATTATCGGTTTCGGCGCAAGCGGTTTCAAAGTGGGAAAATGATATTTCCATGCCTGATATTTCATTATTGAGCGATATTGCAAAATTATTCGATACAACGATAGACGCATTACTTAACGATGAGGAGCGTAAACCGGAAGCAAGCTATATCCCCCCTGAAAAGCGTAAGGATATAAATGATATGCTTTTAAAGATTGTTGTCAACAGTCAAAAAGGCGATAAGGTTAGGGTAAACCTTCCGATGAGTATAATTGTTGCTTGCGTGGGTACGGACGGGAATTTTGTTTTTGCCGAGGGCAATCCCGCATTAAAAGGGATTGATTTCAAAAAAATAATCAGCCTAGTAGAGCAAGGCGCGCTTGGGAAACTTGTTGAGGTTGAAAGCGCAGAAGGCGATATTGTAGAAATATACGTGGAATAGTCATATGAAAATTCAGATTTCGGAAAAAGGTAAGTATAGACTAGCTTTTAGACTTCCGACGGGACTATTGACATCAAAAATGGTTTGTTTTCCCGTGATAAACGGGTTGCTGAAAGACAGCATATCCAAAGAAGATATAAGCTTAATTGTAGCTGCGATAGGCAAGCTAAGACACGGTTATTCGGGTTTTGAATTGGTCTATGTGGAAAGCGTAGACGGAAGTAAGGTTAAAATTATTTTGTAACTACGCAAATTTGCTTGATAAATAAGGTTTTTATGATATAATTACAATGTTTACGGGCTGGTGTAGCTCAGCAGGCAGAGCGATTCACTCGTAATGAATAGGTCGGCGGTTCGAATCCGCCCACCAGCTCCAAACATATTTAGGAAACTTTTTTTTGGAGTTTCCTTTTTTTATAGAGGTTTATATGATAATAAGAAACGAGGAAGAAAAAGATTTTTATGAAGTAGAAAACCTAACGCGCGAAGCGTTTTGGAATGTTTATAAGCCGGGCTGTGACGAGCACGCAGTTTTGCACTATATGAGGAATGACGCCGATTTTGTGCCTGAGCTGGATTTTGTTTTAGAAATTGACGGTGAAATAATTGGAAATATCGTGTATGTTTTAGGTAAGCTGGAAAAACCGAATAACACGATGGAAGATATTTTGGTTTTTGGTCCCGTAAGCATTCTGCCGAAGTATCAAAAACTTGGCTATGGAAAAACTTTAATAAATTTCTCGTTAAAAAAAGCTGAAGAAAAGGGATATCCAATGGTTGTAATTACGGGAAATCCAGCTTATTACAGTAAATTTGGTTTTGATAGCGCATCAAAAATAGGGATATATCACGAAGGCATTGACCAGACCGAGGAAGCTGCTTTTTTTATGGCAAAGATATTGATAAAGGAAAAAACCAAAAATTTAAAAGGTATATTTCATGAACCGAAATGTTATTTTTTAACTAGTGAAACGGTAGAAAAATTTGATGCTCAATTCCCTGAAAAAATAAAAGAAGTACGAGAAGGACAGCTAGGATAAAATGGACAATTTAAAAGCGATAAAAACGGTTAAAGCAGATTTGCCAAACCTTAAAAAACTCTACAAAGAAAGTTTTCCGCTCAAGGAGAGAAAACCGTTTTGGTATGTCAAGCATTTGATAAATGATGGCAGAGGCGAGTTTTTAAGCATATTTTTAGAAGATAAGTTTTGCGGGTTTATATTCATTTTAAAAACACAAAACATAATTCTAGTCGACTATTTGGCGATAGATAAAAATTTTCAAGGCAAGGGAATCGGAAGCAAAATTTGCGATTTGCTTAGAGAAAAGTTTGTAGACAAAACAGTTTTTTTGGAAATTGAATTGCCCGATTCTAAGTTTGAAAATAACGTACAAAGGGTAAAGCGTAAAAAGTTTTATTTAAAAAACGGGCTGAATGAAACAGGAATTCATCTGTTTGTATACGGTACGGAAATGGAAATTATGACATTTTCTCAAACTGATTTTGACTATGACGATTATGTTAAATTTATGAAAGCCGTATATAAAAGAATTGGGTTTAGGCTTATAATCGGACGCAAGGATAAAATACGGATTACTTAAATTACCAAAATAATTTCTAAGAGGTATTGATTTTTTAAGTTTTTATGGTTATAATATAAGTGTCCTGCAGTGTACGATACGCGGTTATGTTTAGAACCACAACACTTTAAGGGATTACGAGTTCCATATTCAAATGTCAGGCCTCAGCAGGTTTCAGTGGAAGACAGCGATGTTGGACAGTTTGCCCACCTATACGCACTCGGTTGCGTAAAGTAATCGTGGACGGCACATGCGGGTTTAATAAGAAAGTTGAAAAGTCTTGGCTTTATGCCAAGGCTTTTCTTTATTGGCACTTTAGAAGTTTAGTGACGGATTTTTTGACAGAAATTGCTTGACTTATGTCAAAATGACTTATATAATAAATCATAATAAGTAAATTTTGAGGTTATTATGACAAGAATTGCCAGAGGAGATTTATTTGCAGACGCGCAGCATTTTCATATTTTGTCTGAAGGTATTAAAGGATTAGATATTTTTGGCGCAAACAATATGAAAAATTTTTATCTTGCAACTGTTGAAGAGAAAGCGAAGGATTTGAATGTTTCGATTCTCGCATACTGCGTATTGGACAATCATTCACACTTGGTTGTATCGTCAACTAAAGGGGAAGACGTTTCTGAATTTATGCGAAGGCTGAATACAACCTATGCAAAGTTTTTTAACCGATTAAACGGAAGAAACGGTTACGTTTTTGACGGCAGATATGAAAGTGATACTTTAGCTGATAAGGATGAAGTTTTGGGCGC
>CAZSAC010000008.1:0-44047 GCA_964604875.1 uncultured Bacteroidaceae bacterium
AATAAGGCGCTTGCGGCGTTAGACGCGCTTAAAACCAACGACTTTTGCTATATCCATATAGAAGCGCCCGACGAGTGCGGACACCGTGGCGAGCTGGAAAATAAAATTTATTCCATTGAACAAATAGACAGTCAAATTGTCCATACTATTGTTGAGGGCTTGTCGGGAGAGGATTTTGCATTATTGATTTTGCCCGACCACCCCACCCCCTTATCGACGAGGACGCACGCAAGAGACGCGGTACCATATCTTATGTATTCTTCGAAAAAGTGTTTGGGGCGCAACTCGGCGTATAACGAAAAAGTTGCAAGTGAGTCGGGTATTTTTTATGCCGACGCTCCGCAACTTATGCAGAGATTTTTGTCTATTGACGAGGAAACGTTATGAACATAAACGAAATTGGAAAATTTGATAAACTGCCTTTGGGCAAAATAAAACCCGAGGGTTGGCTAAAACGACAATTACAGCTTCAGGCGCGAGGGCTTACCGGGCATTTGGACGAGATTTTTGAAGACGTATCCAAAAGCTCTGCCTGGCTTGGCGGCAACGGTGAGGCTTGGGAGAGGGGCCCTTATTATTTAGACGGGCTGATTTCGCTTGCATATCTTTTGGACGATATGGTTTTGCTGGAAAAAAGCAATCGTTGGATAGAAAAAATCTTACTGTCGCAAGAAGCCAACGGGAATTTTGGTCCAAAACGTTTAAACGATTGGTGGCCTAAAGTGCAAGCGTTGAAGGCGCTGACAAGCTATGCCGAAGCGTCGGGTGATAAGCAGGTTTTGGGCTTTATGCGCAACTTTTTTAAATTCCAATTCAATTCCTTAGATGAGCAACCGCCTTATATGTGGGCGTCGGCGAGAGCGTTGGATGAACTTGTCCCCTTGCTTTATTTTTATGCCAACGCAAAGGACGAGAACTTATGTCAGGAATTGGTGGAAAAGCTTAAAACATATTCCTATGATTGGTTTGGATTTTATGGAAACTTCAAATATAAAAAGACTGCTAAGAAATATCTTAGCAAGTCAATAATAAATTTTGTGAGAAAAGTGGGCGCAAAAAAGGACTATGCGGAAAAACACGGGACGGAACCGTTGACTCCGATGTCATGCAAAAAAATTCTGCGCCGAAACAAAATCCGTACGTTGAAAAAAATGATGCTGTTGCACGGCGTAAATAATGCAATGGCAGTAAAATACCCCGTACTTTTTAACGAATTTTTTCCCGACGCCAAGCTTTTGGAATTGTCCAAAAAGGCGGTAACGGATTTATTAAAACACCACGGAACGGCAGTCGGCGTTTTCACGTCAGATGAGCCTTTAGACGGAATTTCGCCAACAAAGGGAATCGAGCTTTGTACGGTTGTGGAGTGGATGTATTCGCTTGAAACGCTTTTGCAAAAAACGGGAGATTGTTTCTATGCCGATTTACTTGAGCTTGCAACCTTTAACGCATTGCCCGCGACAATAGATAAAAGCTTTACGTCGCATCAATATTTGCAACAGCTTAATCAAATATCCGCCACAGTTGCAAAGAGGGAATTTTTCAACGTCGATGACGATGCGACAACTTTCGGGTTGGAGCCTAATTTCGGATGTTGCACGGTAAATATGCATCAAGGTTTCCCTAAGTTCTGCGAGAACCTTTGCTATAAAAAAGAAAACGAACTTGCTATGCTTTTATATTCGCCGTGTAAAATTTCGGCAGACTTGCAGGACGGAAATGTTGTATTGACCGAAACAACGGATTATCCTTTTAAATCAACAGTTAAAATCACGGTTGACGCTTCAACCACGCAGTCGGAAACTTTGTTGATTTTTAGAGTGCCAAAACATACGTCGGCAGTTTTGTCAGTCAACGGAGCGCAGTTATCCAAAGCCGACAAGGGCTTTATCGCTTGCAGAAAACAGCTTGTCGCAGGTGACGTTATAGAACTAAAATTTGATATGCCGCTGGTTATTGTAGATAATTTGGATAAATCCATAAGCTTTAGAAAAGGCTCGCTTTTGATGGCGACAAAACTGAACTATAAACAGTCCATAATTAAAAGCAATGCCAAGTTCTGCGACAGCGAATATATCCCAACCACTCAGTGGCGGACTGCGCCGATAGTTTTGAAAAAAGGCTTATCAATTTTATCGGAGGTCGAAAATGACGTGCCCGAGATGCCGTTTGACGAGGAACGTCCCGCTATTGAAATTATTTATGAAGCCAAATATATAAAAAACTGGGAAGAAAAAAACAACAGCGCAGGAGATATCCCCGTAAAACCCAAATTTGCCGAGGGAGTTTTTAAGCGCGCTTTGGTGCCGTATGGCTCAACATTGCTGAGAATTGCGCACCATCCAAAATATAGTCAAAAAAAATAGGGAGATGTTAATATGAAAATCACAACACCTTGGGGAGAGAAGCTTAATTCGAATCAGCCGTTACCCGAATACCCTCGCCCGCAATTTGAAAGAGAAAGCTACATATGCTTAAACGGCTTATGGAATTATCAAATAACCAAGGAAAATATTGAAAAACCAAACGCTTTTGACGGGAAAATCGTTGTGCCTTTTTGCCCCGAATGTCAGCTATCGGGCGTTATGAGACGGGTTATGCCCGACGACTTTTTGTTTTATGAAAGAAAATTCGATTTGCCGGAAAGCTTTATCAAGGGAAGGGTTCTTTTAAACTTTGGAGCGGTGGACTACATTTCCCGCATTTATGTAAACGATATTTTTGTGGGAGAGCATATCGGGGGTTATAATCCATTTTCGTTTGACATCACCGACCAAATTGTAATTGGCGTTAACAAGCTGACAATTCGTGTTACCGACCCAAGCGATACGGGCGCTCAAGCAAGGGGAAAACAAACCTTAAACGGAAGCGGAATATGGTATACTCCGTCCAGCGGAATTTGGCAAACGGTATGGCTTGAAAGCGTACCCTTGACGCATATTCAAAAAATACGCATTACGCCCGACATTGATAATTCCGCCGTAAAAATCAAGGTATTTACTAACGCTCAACCGCAAAAGGCGGAAATTGCAATATACGACGGAGAAGAAAAAATTGCGAGTTCGCCGTACGTTGTCGGAGAAGATACTGTGTTTGTTTTAAATAATCAAAAGCTTTGGTCGCCGGAAAATCCGCATTTGTATGACGTTGTGGTTGTGTGCGACGAGGATATGGTACACAGTTATTTTGGGCAGCGCAAGTTCTCTATTGGAAAGGATAAAAAAGGTTTTAAGCGTATGTTTTTAAACAATAAACCCTATTTCCATAACGGAATGTTGGATCAAGGCTATTGGTGCGACGGTCTTTATACCGCCCCGTCTGACGAGGCTTTAATATACGATATTCAGCTTGCAAAGGATATGGGCTTTAATATGCTGAGAAAGCATATCAAGGTAGAGCCCTATCGGTGGTATTATCACTGTGATAAGCTGGGGATTATCGTATGGCAGGATATGGTAAACGGCGGCGGAAAATATAAATTTTCTACCATTGGCGCAATTCCGTTTTTTGGAAAACAGCTTGACGATTCAAACTATAAAAGATTTTCCCGTGAGGATGCGGCAGGCAGAGAGGAATACGTTAAGGATTTAACCGAGATGCTGGATAATTTATACAATACCGTATCTATCGGCGTTTGGGTTCCCTTTAATGAGGGCTGGGGACAATTTGACAGCAAAAAAATGACCCTTTTAACAAAACAACTGGATAGCACTCGAGTTATCGATTCCACCAGCGGATGGCACGACCAAGGCGGTGGCGATTTTAAAAGTATCCATTGCTATTTTAAACCTTTCAAAATGCCGAGGAAGGAAACCCGAGCCGTGTTGTTAAGCGAATTTGGCGGATATAGTCATCAAATCAAAGGGCACGTATTTTCGGATAAGGTATTCGGCTATAGAATATACAAGGATATTGCAAAACTTAACGACGCGTATAAAAAACTTTTCGAGACGCAAATTATCCCCGCTTTTGAAAAAGGACTGGCGGCAACGGTTTACACACAGCTTTCTGACGTAGAAAGCGAAATCAACGGTATAGTGACGTATGACCGCCGAATTGTAAAGTTTGATAAGAAGATGATGAATGAACTGCATTCAAAATTGAAAATTATCGAATAAAAAAATAGGCTTTTGCCAAGTTGTTTGACAAAAGCAAGCGGACTATGCTAATATAAATATTAGTTTTTGGAGGAAGTATGAATTATTTGTTGTCTAGATTGCCAATGGAAGAAAAGGGTGTGGCGAAAACTCGTAAGACGATTTGCCTGTTTTTCCGTGAGCTTTTGGTTGCGATAATTGTCGCCGCCGCAATTATTTTATTAAATAAATTTCTGCAGTGGGAGTTTAAGTCAACAAAAATGTATATTGTTTACGGTGTTGGCGGTGGAATTTGGCTAATTTTATTTTTGCAAAATTTCACTAAATATATTTCTACAGCTATGCTGGTCACAACACATAAGTTTATGTATAAGGAAGATTTAGTCACAATAAATGTTTTAGATACGCAGCTTTCTAATATAGACGCCGTTGAAGTTGAATATAAAACACCATTACAAAGGCTTTTCAACTATGGACACATCACAATCTCAACCAGAAATACTAAGCATACCTTTAAAAATATTTCAAAGCCCGATATTTTCTCTGCCAGATTGAACAAGCAAGCCGCTTTAGCCGCCGACAGCCGTATAAGACGCGTCCACGTTAGTTTCGGGCTGGCAAGCAATATGAAAGCGCCCGTCAAAAAAGCGCCTAACGCAAAGGCAAAGGCGCCTGTCAAAAAGGTTTCATAGCATAAATTAAAATTCAGCCTCGGATTTATCCGAGGTTTTGTTTTATATAAAAGTCCAGTTTCCAAAAATTGAATATCCGATAAGCTCAAAAATGAGCATTATTACAAATGTATGAGCAACATAAATTATTAGGGCGTGTCTTCCGATAAAGCAAAGCGGACGGTGCCAAGCTTTATCTAATTTCGGGCACAGCGTTTTTTTATCGGGATAGATATACGCAGAAAGCCCTGCGCCTAAATATAATATCCCCGACCAAGGAATAATCGCAAAAAAGTCCGCCGGTGACTGACTTGAGGAAAACACCGATTCAGTCATAAAAAACATTTTATTGGCGAGCTTGTCGTTTAAGGTCGGATTTGAAATTAGAATAATCCACAGCAGAAAAACAACCAACGATAAGGAAATACCGCATATCAGTTTTAGTCGCTTATCCTGCTTGCATAGATAAGATATTATCGCCCAAACAATTATAGAAAATGATAGAAGATGAATTATTCCGAAACGAATTGACGAAACGCCGCCGTTAAAATTAACGGTAATAAGCGTAATAAATATCGCAATTACTGAAAGCAAAAGCCCCCGTTTTAAGTTGTTTTTTGAAAAGCCGCAAGATAGACCGCATAAAAATATAAACAAAAAAACAATAATCGGATGAATTATATCCCTTGGAGTGGAGCTCCAATACCAACGAGCTGCGCGGGCAAAACCCGCCATTGCCTCCTCGCTTTGAAGAAAAAAGCCGTACCATTTTTTGCCGTACATCAAAGCGTTTGCAAAGGTATGATCCATTATCATAAGCAACACGCAAAAGCCCCGTACCGCATCAATCTCCCAAATACGTTTAGGAGTAGGCAGGATTGCGGCGGAATCCAATTCTTTTTGAGAAAGCGTGTCTTGAGTCATCATCTTCTTCCTTTCCCTTCTGTGCGCAAATATGAAAGTCTGCCGTTTATATCTCGGTAGACGTCATATCTGTTTGAATATTCGTAAATAATCAAATCGGGCATAACGTTACTGCGGTAAATTAGGGGTTGTTCGGGTTTGTTTTTCCTATCAGCGTATTCGACTAAGCTGGTCAAGGGCTCTAAAATAAGGTGTCTTACGCTGATTATTACCGAACCGATAATGGTTAATACCAATCCCAAAATGTAAAGCTGACTGTCGGCGGATAAATCAAAGGGATTAAATTTAACCAATAAATATAAAAGCAAGCCGTAGATTAAATAGAAAAACGGCAGATATAATCCAAAAAAAAGCAGTACCGCGGAAATAAAGCGGATGCAAACTCCGATAATATGTATTGCCGTTCTTAGAACCGTGCCGGCGGCAAATCCTGCCAAACAGCCCGTTTTGCTCATATATTCCCCTTTGCTATTTGATTAAAAGCGAAACAATATCCGATGTCTCAATTCCTTTCACTCCAATTAAATCCTGAACGATGATTCCGTCTACCATAACCAAGAGAAGGTTTGCAATATTTTCCGCCTTTTCGGGGTCGGAGATACGCTCTGCAATATGATTTTTTATCATTTCTCTCCACTCGATATAGGTCTTTCTAAAAATCGTTTTCAGCTGTTTATTGTCAGAAAGCGCTTTATTAACTAAGTAAATGTGCAGTTTGCTGCGTTGGTCATATCTTGCGCCAAAGTCGAGAATGTACTTTGCCATACGTGGCAAGGACGTGTCTTTTTCGGCGTTATTTACCCACTCTTCAAAACGCGAGGCAAGCCCTGTCAAATATTGATATGTTATATCGACAAAAATCAAATCCTTGGAGTTGTAATAATAAAATAACGTGCCTTTGGTAATTTTGGCGGCAGCTGCGATGTCGGCGAGCGAAATTTCGTTCACATCTCGTTTCGCAATAAGCTCAATAGTGCTGTCAATTATCAATTGTCTTGTATCGGTTTTTAGAGTGGCTGCCATATGTACCTCTGTAATTTGTTTAAAATATCATACCACACTCGGGTTAAAGTGTCAATCCAACTCTTGATTTTTGGGACGTCGCATGGTATAATAAATTATCCAAAATGCGAGGTGAAATATGAAAATCATTCCGAAACCTATACGTATTTTAAAGCGTGATGGAACTTTTGTTTTAAACCATAATACGGGTATCGCGTGCGAATACGGAAATATTACAAATGATTTCAATGATTTTATGCAAAAACGATGCGGTTTTACTGTTGGAAAAGGCGCAGGGATAAAGCTGATTAAATCGCAGGGGGATTGCGATGAAGCCTATGAGCTTTGCGTAAGCGAAGATGAAATTGAAATTAAAGCCTCGGGCGAAAAAGGTTTGTTTTACGGTATTCAGACTTTGAAACAGTTGGTAAATGAATATTTTGTTGACAAAAAGGCGGAAATTCCTTGCGCAATTATTACCGACGCCCCTAGGTTTGAATACAGAGGGTTTATGTTTGACTGTTGCAGGCATTTCTTTGACGTCACCGTTGTTAAAAAGCTGATTGAAGCGTGCGCGCTTTTAAAACTTAATGTTTTCCACTGGCATTTAACCGAAGACCAAGGCTGGAGAATCG
Organism: uncultured Bacteroidaceae bacterium; assembly: GCA_964604875.1. Lineage (GTDB taxonomy): Bacteria > Bacillota > Clostridia > Christensenellales > CAG-917 > JAVVSR01. Next base: position 7,330 of record CAZSAC010000008.1, read on the forward strand.
AAATAGAAAAATACCCCAAACTGACGGAAATTGCAAGCAAACGCGCTGAAACGCGCGGAGACAAAACGCCTGTTGAAGGATATTATACAAAAGCGCAGATTGAGGAAGTTGTCGAGTATGCAAAATCTAAGTATATTGAGGTAATTCCGGAGTTTGACTTACCCGGTCATACTCGCGCAATCCTTGCCGCCTACCCCGAATTGAGCTGTAAGGGAGAGGCGCCCCCCGTTGCTACAACGTTTGGGATTCATAAAGAAATTTTGTGCGGGGGCAATCCTAAAACATATGAATTTATCTATGACGTTTTAGATGAGCTTGCACAGCTATTCCCCTCAAAGTATGTGCACGTCGGCGGCGACGAGGCTGTTAAACTTGAGTGGGATAAGTGCGAAAAATGTAAAGCTTTAGCCAAGAAAGAAGGTTTGGAAAATATTGAGCAACTTCAAGGCTATCTGACAAAAAAGGTAATTGAGCATTTAAAATCGCTTGGTAAAGTTGCAATTTGTTGGAATGAAAGCATAAATAGCGGTATGTTAGAAGAAAGCGCAATTATGCAATATTGGCAGGACGGGAAAAACCCTGTCAGAGTTTTAGACGCTATAGAAAAAGGAAGGAAAACAATCGTTTCCAAGTTTGAAGCCTATTATCTTGACTATCCTTACGGAATGACAAGGCTTAAAAAGACATATGAGTATGAGCCGGTTTTCTTTGAGGGAGATGCCGAGGCAGAAAAAAATATCTGGGGCGTAGAAGCTCCTCTTTGGACGGAATACGTTGCCGACTTTAAAACCATTGAGTATAGAACTTTTCCAAGGCTCACGGCGGTTGCCGAAAGCGGATGGACAAAAAAAGAAGGTAAAAGTTATGACAGCTTTGTAGAAAGATTGCCAAACCTTATCGGCTTATTAAAGGTATACGGCATAAATTCGGTCAGCGCGCACGACGCTAATCCAAATGCGTTTAAGGGTTTGGCGGAGCTCATAGAATTTGGTATAAAGGCGTTGGATAAGGATTTGATTAAGCGGTCAAGGGAAGTGACCAAGGAAATTTCAAAGACAAGAAAACAATCAGCGGAGGCTATTAAAAAATGATATCAAAACATTATAAAAACTATAAAAACTTTGGCAAGTGCTTAGAGCTAAGCAACGGCGAAATCAAAGCGTTGATAACCGTTGATATTGGACCGAGAGTGATTTTTTACGGCTACAAGGGCTATAACCTTATGTATGAGGATTTAAACAGAAAAGTTCAAAAAGGTGGAGAATTTTTTGACAAAAACTTTAAGGCGGGCGAAACTTGGTATGCCTATGGCGGTCATCGCCTATGGAGAGCCGACGAAGATTTAGGTTCATACGCTCCCGACAATTATCCCGTGAAGGTGGAAAGGATTGAAAACGGCGCGATATTTACGCCTGCCCTACAAACCTATACCAAGCTTCAGGCAATAACAAAAATCGTAATGCAAGAAGACGGCGAGTTGGAAATTACGCAGTCGTATACAAATAAAGACGACGTTTCAAAAACGCTGTCCTTGTGGGGTATTACGGCGGTCAGACAAGGCGGAGTAGAGGTTGTCCCGCTTAACGACAAGGATACGGGGTTATTGCCAAGTCAAAACTTTGTTTATTGGTCATATGACGACAAAAAAGACAAGAGGATTTCAATATCCAACAAATACGCCGTTTTAAAGCAAAACAAAAATAACGAAAAAGCATTTAAGCTAAGTTTGTATAATCATTTTGGTTGGGCGGGATATTTTGTTGGCAAATATCTTTACCTAAGAAAATTTGAGGTAATAGACGCAGTCCATACGGACTATCAAAGCAATTATGAAACTTACGTCAGCGGAGACTATTTGGAAATGGAGGTCATGGCGCCCAAGGTTACATTGGCGCCTGAAGAAAGCTCTACATTGGTAGAACGGTTTAAAGTCTATAAGGATGTCACGCTTAAGAAGTTTGATGACGAGAGTATTGAAAAGACACTTTCCGACGTGATAGGCTAAATTTATAAGAAAAATATAAAAACTATAAAAAGAGACGCATTTTTTACGCGTCTCTTTTATTTCGACAAAAAAATATTATATTTTTAGGCTTTGCCTGACATATTTGGATATAATTTTTAATTCTATTTCCAGCTAGTCACTATGTTTGCTGTCAAAATAATTAATAATAATGTCAAAATACCGTACTATATGGCAGTTTGAATAAATATTAATCAAAATCCGTTTTTAAATAAATCGCCTGTTTTTTGCTTAAAAAATCGTTGAACAAGCGATATTATTTTTCGGACTTGTGGCTGTAAACTTTTATCACCACAAGATGTTGTCGGACAATGGAAAAAAAGGAAAAACAGAGACATATATTTATAAATATATCTTGACTACCGAAAAAAATTAAGGTAGAATAGTATTGACTAATGTGGAATTGTGTCCTCAGTTTCACGCACGCGTGCGCTAACTCCTGCGCACACAAGGAGGCTAAATTATGAAAAAAAATTCTCTTACAAGAAAGGCATTGGCGGTATTGCTGTTTTTGATGGTTGTCGTCACGCTATTTGCAGCTTGTAATCCAACGTCGGGTGGTGGCACTTTTGTTCCGCCCCAAACGGAGGAGCCTAATAAACCCGGATTGGAAGTGGATCCTGAACCTGAGCTTGTTAAACACTCGTTGACTAACCAACAAGCGATGGGCATGGTTATCGATTCGATGAACCGCTCGAAGGAACTTAATAAGATGGACGCGTCCGTCTTGGATTTCGAGTTTGAAATCTTTTTGGATCTTTCCGAGAAACTAGTTGAGCAATATTACGCGATACAGGTTAAAGGCTCAATTGACTTAGAAGACGACTCAAAGAGTTTGTTGCAAATCGAAATCGTAAGCCAAAGAACGGGACTCGATGACAAAATCATTTGCGGGTTCTACGCTAAAGACGGCGTAATGTACATAGATACAAGGGGTTCGGCAAAACCTCAAGGCATTCACGTTTTCAAGGTTGAAAACTTGGATATCGCTTGGCTCGCCGGCACTTTGCAGAAAACATTCGACCAACTTGCCTTGGCGGACTTCATGAATCGTTTTGAAATCAGCAGCTTATTGAGCGGCGTAGACCTCGGCGCATTCACAAGTATCCTAAGCGGTATTATTGGCGGAAACGTGCCCACGGTTATTACGAACCTTGTCCAGAAAAACGGCTCATACTATGTTGAAAACGGCAATGGTCTTGTAACTGTTGTTATGCCTACCATTTTGAACGACGCAAAACTTATGGGCATGGTATTCGGCGTATTGGGCGGAGTTTTAAGCGATGATATTTTTGAAGTTATAGAGCTTATTTTCGGTTGGGACGCAGCTACTATATTCAGCGCGGCTCAAGGCGGAGAAATAGGCGTAGGTTTGTTCCTACGCGCGCAAATTCAAGACGACAGCTTTAAGAAAATGTCCATAGGCATCGCAGTCAACGATGAAAATCCTTTGGATATTGACGTTGGCGTTAAGGATATTGTTTTAGGCAAAAAGCCTACGTTCTCTTTGCCGGACTTTACCAACGTTGAAACCAAGAGTTATAGTTTCACCACATTGAACCTTGATGTGGAGCTGAATGTTAAAATTTCCGAAACAGCAAAACCGTATACTATTGCGGGCATTGATGAATCCTTTGGAAATTTGATTTCAGGCTTACTTGCCGGCGATGGAAATAGCCTCTCCTTTGTCGACAGCAACGGTAAACCAATTGGACTTGGAGAAAAGAAAATTGACGTTATTAACGACGTTATAATAAAGCTCCGTGTCAAACTTCGTGCGGAAATTGATTTAAAGGACAATAACAATACAAAAATCCTACTTGAAATTATTGGAGGTCAAAACAACTCTGTTCGAGCAGGTGTTTATTACATAGGTAGCGAAGAAGCCGCATACATAGATTTATCGGGCATGGGCAGCGGTCGCTATAAAATTGACAGTTATCCCAGACAGAAATTTACTGAAGACGCAAACGGAAACGTTGTTCAACGCGTCAGATATGTTGAAGATGAAAAGGGTAAATATTACCTCAAAAACGGCGAATATGTAACCTCTAAGAAAATTCCTTCGGGAGTGACGCTTTATTCGCAAGAGTTCTATTACGACTTCTATAATCAAGCTACCGATGCGGGTATGAAACGCTATACTTCAACGACAACTCAAGTTCCGTTGAATCTTACCAACATCATAAAAGACAGTTTAGATGAATTAATCCCCACGATTCCTTCATTGTATGATATCGTTGCAGGCGCAACCGCCGACGATGAAGAAAAAGTATATGATGAGGTTTACGCCGATGAGGCTGCGTACATAGCGTCCTTGCTTAACAGCGGAAAGGTTATGATTGAACACTATAACACCGCAGGCGCAACCGCAGGTGAAACGGAAAACAAGATTGACGCAATTTCGATTATCAAATTGATTTTGTTGGACGCAGAAATCACTCGCGGCGAAAATAAGATGTCTTTTGACAGGATATTCATCTCCTTGGGCACAGACGTTATAGATACGCTATTGTCTGCTTTGAAACCGGGGCTGAAACTGCCTATAACAAAACTCGATATCGATATTGATTCCTCAAGCGGCCCAGGCTTGGACGGCATTTACATTGACGCGGCTTTGGGCGATAGAACTGCCGCCGTAGGCTCTCCCGACAGAGAAAAACTATCACTTGGAATTAAGATTTTGACAGAGTACGGCGAGGCTATGGACGATTACACAATGCCAAACGTAAACGACCCGTTGCACCCGTATATGCTTTTAAACGTTGGAAAGGATGAGCTTGGAAACTTGACTGGTCTTTCCACAATAAACCTAGCGTTAAGCGGTCAATTTAGGCTACAACTTTCTCAAGGAAACTGGAACTTGTCGCCTTTGCAACAGGTTTTGGCAGGCTTGATTTTACAGTTGGAAGTTGAAGAAGATATAGATATGTGGTATGGCTTTGACATTTCCGCAAACCTAAATCTTGCTACCATCAAAAATGATACGCTTGGCTCAATCGATGCAAAAATTGCAATCACCAAAAACCCCGGCCCTAACCAATTGCCTGCGATAATCGTATATTTGGTAGACGGAAAACTATATGTCGACGCAGAAAAAATCGGTATTCCTAAGATAATGTTGGATTTATCGAAGATTATCAGCAAAAACGTAGATATTTTCAAAAACATACCCTCGGGAGCGTTGGCAACGGCTGAATCCTCCGATATAGATATTGTCGGACTTTTGGCAGGTATTTTGGGCGGAGTTGAACTTGACGGCTCTAACGGAATTCAGTTGGAAGTTAAACTTGCGACAAACCTTTTAAGCGCGTTAATCGGCGCTTTGGTTCCCGATATCGGCGCTGACGCTATAGCGGCGTTGGATCAAGTTCGCGTAACTGAAGATTCGGGCATCAGATTATATTTGGACGGCTTAAATTTAAGCGAATTGGAATTGAATGTCCAATTAGGGCTTGAAACAGACGAGGAAAGCATTGACTTGGGGCTTGGACTCGGGCATATATTCCTTGGAATGGGCGAACTCGATTTATTGCCTTCCAACGCAAGCAGTTTTAGCGACGTATTATCCGAATTGCAGGTTTATTTGGGTATAGAAGGTTCGCTGACAATTGAGCTTGCCGAAGGCGAAATCGACCTAAATAATATGATAGGCGCGCTACTTGTCGATATGGCAAGCGGAGCCAAATTTAATCCTTATATCGATGTAGAAGAGGATATTTTGGCGGGTATTGACTTAAAAGTTCAAGCCAGCTTGGATTTACTCAACGCTCCTGACTATAACAACACGCAAATTGTCATCGAAGCGCGCAGTATACGTACGGGCAATTTGCTTTTAGGCGCGTATTATGAAAACGCCAATTTATACGCAGACCTTTCGGCTTTAGGCTTTGAAAAGTTCTGTATGAACATTGACTTAATTGAACTTTTGAGCGGCGCAATCGGCGGAACGGGCGAACTTGAGGAGCCCAACGCGCTGGTTACTGCCGACGAAAAATCAAAAGTTAATTTACAAGGTTTACAAATTGCCTTGTTATTAAGCAAGAGTGGATTGCAAGCCAAAGTCGTGACTGGCTTGACCGGCTTGATTGTTAGCTTGATTGCCGATTCTATTGAAGGCGGAGATACCGCTGACGATTGGATGTTGGCAATTTTGGAAAGCGAAGGAATGCCGGGATTTGATTTACCCGAAATCGGCGCCAGCGTATCCATAGACTTAGGAAGGGATTCAGGCAAGCCGTTATTGAATGCAATCTCCATTAAAATTGACGTTACGGCTTCAAAAGAGTTGGGCGCTGATCCTACATTAAGCATAGGGCTTTATCTAGGCGGGATTGTTCTTGATACCAAACTCAGAGATATTGTTGCAGAATCGGGCATTGAAAGAAGCCAGTTCCCGAAATGCGGAATGCTGGATAACGTTTATATTGACGTTATCGGTGCAATTGAACTTGGCGCATACGCAAGCGACCCTGAAATTATGAATTATAGCCTCAAAGACTATATGGCAGCTTTTGCCGAGTCGATGGGGCCTAATGAAAAGAAAGACGAAAACGGCAATCCTGTTTTGGACGCAGACGGCAATCCTGTAATTGAGGACAAAACGGCTTTGTATAATTTGCTTTGCGCAATTATGATTAAGTTTAACGTTGCAAGCGATTTGTACGACGTAATAGGGTTCCGTATTGCGGGCAATTTGGCGTTAGATTCGTTGCTGATGGACGGCGACAATATGATGCCGAAACTTCCATACTTAATCGAAGGAAGCGAACTTGCGATTGAACTTTACAACGGTATCGTTGGCAAGAGTAAAAAGATTATCGGTATCTATTTGTCAGGCGGATATGTTTATGTCCACCTGAACGGTAATATTTTGGCAAGCTCGAAGTTAAAACTTAACGTTGCCGGACTTGACCTTTTAAATACCTTAGATTACGTTTTGGAAAGCAAGGCGACTGAAAACGACTTGACCTATTCCGAAGGCTTTGTGGCTGGAAGCTATAATCGATATGTGACTAAGAATAAGTCTTATTTCCTTGTTACTCCCACAAACGCAGAGGCGTATGCCAATGTTAAAAAGTATATCAAGGTAGGCGAAGAATATGTCGTTGAAAAAGATGCAACGGCAGAACAAAAGAAGGCGGCTGAAGGATATGTCGCTCCTATTTATAATAAGTATATTAAAGATAGCAACTTAGGTTATGTACTATTAACAGCCGCAAATGCAACTCAATATGCAGACACGGCAACCTATCCTCGCTATATTAAAATGGTTATCGGTTCGTCTAAGAATGAAAGTCAAGGGGCGTCTGCAGCCGCAGATGTTGACATCAGAAGCATAGGCGGGCTTCTTAACGGCGCAATCAGAAATATTTCGATAACCAACCATAGCATTTCCATCAATCTAGGCGCAAATTTATTGGGCGCGGTTATTGGAATGGCTATGAATATTTCGGACGTAAATATCCCTGTTTTGAACGAAGAAAACAGCTATATCAAATGGGATTACGGCAATCCTGAAATTTACGGCGAAGGCGTAAAGGCTTTGCAAATCAGCCTTGGAATCGACCCGATATATTTAAGAATATCCTTGGGCGGATTTAAATTCGGTATGACAAAAGGCAACGTATTGCCCGATGAATTGCTTGAAGACATCGCTTATGACGCAAATCCCGACAACACCGAAAAACGTTACACTTCTTTACTAGACCTTTCCAACATTTCGCTTTCTGTGGAAGTCGGTTTGGACATTGAGTTGAAAGAAAGCGTTATCCCAGTCGGTGGTATTCTATCTGCGTTGGATCCATTGCTTAAACTTGGGCTTGATTTAGACGAAGGCGCATTGGATATAAACGTTAAAGACGATATCAACTATAATTTACGCATTTATGTGCAAACAAACTTCAATTTGCAAGACGTAAATCGTTCACAAGTTTTGTTGGAAATTATGAACGAGCCCGTTGGCGAAGCAAAGAGAAAGGTTTTGGGCGTATACTTTGACGGTTTAATTATTAATCCCGCTTGGACAGAAGGCTCGGATGTAAGCAAATATTTAGCCCCGGTTTTATACATAGATTCCGATGTTTTAAACATTGCGAAATTTAAGCTTGAAAACTTTGACCTTTTAGGCGCTTTGTTACAAGGCGAGCTAGACGGATTATTGGGCAAATTGAATACAGTTTTAGCGGGAGGCGCAAGCGCTGCCGCTGACGACCCGATGACTCAAGAAGAAGTAATTGATATTTTGTTCAGCTTATCAGAGCATAATATAAAGATTATTTTAACCGAAAGCATCATCGTAGGTTTATTGAAAGCTTTGGCTCCCGATATCGCAAGCAACGAAGGCGTTATGCAAGTTATTGAGGAATTGCGCGCTCAAGCTTCAGTAGAAATAAATACCGTTCCGTTCAAACTTGCAGTGAGAATCGATACTCAATATTTGGCGTTAGGCGTACACATTGCCGAACCTAGAGTCAGTATCGACCCGATTGAAAATATTTTTGAAATTGCTTTGGCAAACCGTGACCAATATGTTTCATTTGACCAAAAATGTTTGAGCGTAACCATTGACCTTGCAATTCAATATAAGTTCTTTGTTGATAAAGGACCGGTGAACTTAACCAGTATTCTGGAAGATTTGGCGATGAATTTAGACGGCACCAAATACGTCGAAATTAAGAGCGCGACCACAGAAGATAAACTCAACGCCGAAGGCTTAACTTATAACCGTTATGCAAAAGCGTCGGAGAATCAATATGTTTTAAGCGCAAACGCAGCCTCGCCATATATCAAAACCTTAGGCTCTGACCAAACATGGAGCTATGTCTTAGAAAGCCAAGCCTCTGACGAACAAAAGCTTGCGGCTGAAGGCTTTAGCTACAATACTTACGTCAAGAAAAGCGATACCGAATATACCAAGACGGTAAGCTATTCGCCTAACGGAAACTATTTGAAGATTTCCGATAGCTTAGCGATGGTTCGTAAATTGCTTAACGCTATCAATCTTAATGTTGAACTTCCCGATACAGAGGGCGAAATCCGCATTAAATTGGTTGCCAACATTTTGATGGAAGAGCTTTATAACCAAATTTTGGTTAGCCAAGAGGTTCCCGCTGAAGGCGCAAACGGCAACTGGTGGGTATACGGCGTTGATACAGGCGTCAAGTACAATGCGGACGCAAAAGTTGCAATAGGCGACGGCTTCTGGTGGATAGGCGGGAAGCCTACAACTGTTCCATACAATAAGAACGACACCTTAGAGCAAGGTTCAAACGGGAATTGGTTTATCAAGAAGGTTGATTCCGAAACCAAGAAAGAGACCTTGTATGATACGGGCTTGCCATACGTTAAAGACCAAAAAGGCACAGAGGGCAACGGAAATTGGTATATCGACGGTGTTGATACAGGCATAGCAAAACGCAGCGTTGACATTTTAGGGTGCTTAGACGTAGGCGTGTTTATTAGCTTTGATAATGGAAACAAGCAGATTGTTTTAAGCTTGAAAGGCGGAATGCTCTATGTTGATATAGAAGACATCGGCGGACAAAACTTTAAACTCAATTTACTTGACCTTATCGCCTCTATTAAAGGCGCGGGAAGCGCGTCTGCACAAGGCAACGTTGCCGTTTCGACTGCGCAAGAGGTAGCGGCAGCGGCTGCGGTTAACGTAAGCGATATTCTAAACAACGCTATAAGCGATATTACAATCCAAAAAGGCTTTGGGCTTGACGTCACGCTTAATTATCAAATTCTCGCGGCATTGATGAGCTCGTTAGTGCCGAATATGTTTGGGGCAGACTCGTTGAAGCACTTCTATCTTGTAGACGAAACGACCGACTCCAGCGCATATGTTGAAATTGGCGACGCCATAGAAAAGGATATTAAGGATAGCCGTGAGTATGTCAAATTGGTGAAAGTTGCCGATGACTATGTTTTATTCGACGCAACCAATCCCGATCACGCTGCAATAACCGATTGTAGGTATGAGTTATATGACGCGGACGTCCACGGAAGCAACCCCGCAATCTTCAAGAAAGTACGTCATAGCGGTATTACTTATAGAAAATACCACGCTCCAACCGGAGGCAAGGCGTTGTATGTTGGTTTTGCTTTTGCAAACGGCTTTGACTTGGGTATCTTGATAGACGGCTATAGCATCGGCGCTGACAGAAAGGCAGTCCTTGCGTCTCCCGAAGAAGATTTCGTGTCGGTTGACAGCGCAACCACAGGAAAGCTTACCATTGAAACCTCAATTTATATAGAGTTCCAGGGCAAACAATCAGAAGTTGTTGAGCTTGGCAATTTGTTGGAATCCATTTTAGAGCAATTACACCAAAAGAAGGTTAAAGAAGGCTCTTACAAGGACGGCGATATTGACCTTAGACAACTTGGCGACGCATTATCCGCCGCGGCTCCCGCAATTGTTATAAGCCAATTCTACAATAAGGTCGCAATCAATGTTAAAGCTGCCCTTGTTCTTGACGAATTAATAAATGGAAAAGGTTTCTTAAATAAGATTAAGAGTTCTGAATTTGCTATTCAAATTCAAAGCTACAACGAAGACGGAACCTTAAAAGATACAATCCTCGGATTATATTTGGCTGACCAATGCCTATATGTGGAAAGAAGACACGATACGTCTCCGATTATCCGCATTGATTTGGCAAGCCTGTTGGCAGACCCGAATACCACTGGCAGTGGTTCGGCAGAATCTGACGTTAATGCGCTTGTTCCAACAGAAGGAGCATCCGAAGCTACGGCAGACGCAACAAAAAAAGGCGATTTAAACTTAATTTTAAAGACAAACGGTTTGTATATCGAAATTACAACCGAACTTGTTCAAGCAATTTTGTCATCGTTGTTGGACGTTGAAGTTGATTTGACAAACTCTGTCGGCGATTTAAGCGCAAATCTTGCCATTACCTGGGCTAAAGAAGGTAAAAAAGCAATCGACCTTAACGAAGTCGGCGTAGAAGTTTCCATCAATCTTGCTTCCTTGCGTTTGGCTATTGGGCTGAAGGGCTTAGTTGTTGGCATTCTCAACGAAAACGATTCTATTCTTCCCACAAATGTTCGTGAAGACGCTATCCCGATTGAAGAGATGATTTTAGACGTCAGCTTGAAGGTTGGTTTGGGAGTAAATATTCCTAACAACGTCAAGATTAGCGACGTTTTGAAGATGTTCAACAGCGATTTGGATTTCGGCGACTTGACGGTCGACGTGGGCTCGGGCGCATTTATCGGACTAGTTATCAGCGTTGACGCAAGTTTGAATTTTGGCAACCTAGACGCGTCTGAAGCGGTTGTTAAAATCACAACAAAAATCGGAAAGAGCGCAACCCCTGTGGATATTGTTTCCGTTTACCTAAAGGGCGGAGACGTTTATGCGGATTTGTCCAACTTGCTTGGACCTCAGGCAAAAGGTAAAATCACGGGGCTTAAACTATCCGATTTACTGGGCGCAAACTCCATTTTCGATTTGATTGGAGGAGCAAGCGCTTCTGCAAGCGCGGACCACGGACTAGAGCTTGGCTTTACAGGCTCCTCGATTGCAATTACCATAACCGAAGAAATGGTGAAGATTTTGTTAGGTTTACTGCTTCCCGATTCGGCTTTGGCAAACATTCCTTTGTCGGCGTTCTTGGAAATCCAATATCTCAACGATGAAGGTAAGCTTGACCTTGAAATTAACCTTAATGCAACCATATCCAAACTTTTAGGCGTTGACCTAAGCATCTATGATATTAACTTTGACTTCCGCGCAGAAGATACCGATATGGTAACTTTACCCGCAGACCATACGACATATCCCGTAGTAATAGAACTCGGTATGGTGCCGCAAGTTAACGCAGAAGGCGAACCGATTATCGAAAATGGCAAACAGGTTACAAAGTTCGGTATTGTTTCTATACCTCTAAAGAGCGTATCTATAGGGCTTGACATTTCGTTGAATTCATTAATGCAAGCCGGCGCAGAGTATTCTGATGGCACTTTAGCCGGCTCCACGGTGGCTGAAAACGAAATCGCATTTACGGCTTTGTTGAAGGCGTTCTTTGGCGATATCGGAAATTTGTACGGCGGTATGTTCTTATACGATGAGGAAGGCAACCCCGCGACACAGATGTCAAGAGAGTTGGCTTTGCAAATCAATGCCGAAATTAACCTTGCCGGCTTAATTGAAATTATCCAATCCGGCGATATTGCAAAACATATCGGAGAACTTTTACAAAACATTAACGCTAGCATTGAGCTTGTTAAGAAAGTTAGCGTTGTATCCGGCGGCGTAACCGTTTCTCAACCCGAGGACGTTTTACTTGGAATATACCTCGAAAGCGGTGACGTATATGTATATCTTGAAGGCTTGGGAATGGCGAACATTCATATCGAACACGGCTTTATTGTTGAGTTAATCAGCGCATTGAGCAGTGGTTCGGCATCGAATGACAACGCTATGGTGACCGCGGAAGAAAAAGCAAGCAATATTGATATCGGCGCATTGTTAAGCGGTATCATTAAGAGCATCACCTTGGCAAACAAGGCGTTAACCATTGTTTTGGTTGATGACTTTATCGAACCTCTTTTAAAGACGTTATTGCCCGATTCAGAATATGTTCAAGGTTTGGATATTCCCAACTTTGGCGCATATGCAAACGGCAACAGAGTTATGCTTGACCTAGGCGCATTTACGGATAGGACTAAAGGCTTGGTAGCGATTGATTTACAATTCTACGGCTTAAATGTTGGTGTTGACGTTATGGCTCCTACTGTTGGGCTCCACGACGCTAATTCAACAAGCGGTGTAAAATCGCATCCTATAGAAACGAAAAACGAGTGGGTAACCTTTGGGGAAGGCACTAATAAATTTAGCGCAGAGCTTGCGCTTTGCCTAAGCCTTGGCTTGACAGGAAATACCCCCGCTACAGGTACGCGCTTAGGCGATATTTTGGGCGGTGTAGTTGGTGATTTGGATACAAGACTTATCCTCGACCACGACTTCATTATCGGAATTGACGTAAAAGCTTCGTTAGAGTTGGAGTTTGACCTTGTCAATAAAACATTTAATATCAGCCAATTGGATTTAGCCGTATTGCTTTCAAAGATGACAAGCAACACGCCTTCCGAAACTGATGAATTATTGCTGGGTATCTACTATTCCGACGTAAATGAAACTGCGTATATTGATGCTTCACACTTCTTCCAAAAGTATGTAAACGGCTCGGAAAATCCGTTTGTTAACAGCACGGCGACAGGGAAAATCGCAATAGACGGGATTAAGATTACCGATTTAATTAAATCGGCAACCGCTTCTGCAAAAGCTGATGAAAGCAACGCAATGGTTGCAGGAAACGGCGCTATGGCAGCGGCAGACCCCAATGCTGACAAACTTATTTCTGCGGCGGCAGCTTGGATTGAATTTGGACCCGACACAATGCTGGTCACGGTTACGATGGGCTTAATTCAACAAATACTGGCGTTGGCGTTGCCCGATACCGATTTAGACGGTATGCTTCCCAATGCTGCGTTGAGAGTTGACGCGAGGGTAAATCCCACACAGCTTTTAATCAATGTTGATATTTTGGATAAAGCGTATAACGACGTAATCGGCGTTCAAATCGGAATTTACGGTTTTGACCACGACGAACACGGCGGCGCAAAACGCTCGGATTTAAGCGTACATAACGAATATGTATCCGTGCTAAACGGCGTTGACTTGACGATTGGAGAAGGCGGCTTTAGAAAAATTGCAACTTTAGATATCAACAGCTTAAAAGAAAAAGATATCGCAAACGGTATTAAGTTCCCGAATGACGTTCTAAACGTATCCTTGGCGCTTAAGTTAGGCTTTGACGCGCAACAAATGGCTGGCGAAGGAGAAATCAGAGATTGGTCAAAATATTTGGCAGGTATCTTTGGTATGGACGCAAGTGAATTTGATATTCTTATCGATATCCTCGGCTTTGAAGATATGGCAAGCAATTCTGAAGTGAAAATCACCATCGACGCAGCCATTAATCTTGCAAACCTTATCGACGGCTTTAAACTTGCCGGCACAGAAATTCAAGTTACTATTGAAACTTATAGCGACATCTTCTCGTCATCGTTGCACCCGAATGGAGAATCAGGCAAACTGATTATCACCTTAATCGGCGACGAGGGCGATGGAAAGAGTGGTATCTATATTGACTTTAGCAACTATAGAAATAAAGGAAAACATAAATTATCGCTTGACCTTATGGGTTTGATTGGCGGGCTCGGAAGCGCGGAAGCCGACACGGGTATTTTGGGTGAACAAATATTCAATATACTAAACGGCTTAATCGCTTCTGTAGAACTGGCCGATGGTAAACTTTCGGTTAATCTTGCTCAAAATGCGTTGGCGGCAGTATTTGAATTGTTGTTACCCGACCAAGATTTAGGCATTACTCCTCCTATGGGCGGCGGCGTATTTATCGACTTTAGAAATCTTTATATAGGGGTAAATTTGGATTTCCACGAATTGGCGGACGATAACGTTACTCCTCGTGAAGAAATGATGCGTATCTCGCTTGGCGTTGGATATATTTCCTTGAATACACCCGACAGTTACGCTAGTGGAAGCTTTATCCCTGCAATTGAGCGCGCAGAATATAAGGATTTGACAAAACTAAAGATTGATATCGACTTATTGGGTGAGTTGACTTATACGGGTATCCGTTCAAGCGCGGCAACACCTCCTGTCGATTTAAGTCCTTTGTTTAAACTAATTCAAGTAAAAGGGCAACCGTTGCTTGAAAACCCGATGTTCCAATTACGTGTTGCAAATAATATGGGTACAACCTATGTTATCAATACGCACATTCACTTGGATTTAGAAAACTTCAACAATCTTAAGATTTCGCTTGAGGTTTGGGATACAGCCGACCCTGATAACTATGCTTTGATGATTGGCGCATATATCGACGGTTACGACGTATATCTTGATTTAAGCTCTTTGGGTATCCCCAAGATTAAGCTTGGCGGTGTAAACTTAGGCGATCTTTTAGGCAACGCTCTCGGCGGATTGCTCGGCGGTAGCAGCGCAAGCGCATCGGCAAATAACGCAATGTCCACATCATCAGACGAAGGCGGTTTGGGCGGAGCGATTTTACAAGGCTATCCGTTGCCTTATATTGCGTTGGTATTCCGTCCTGAAGTATTTGCGATAGGCATTAATGCCAAAATGATTGACGCAATCGTAAAACTTGCAACAGGTGTTAAGTCTGATGAGCCGTACTTGCCCGACTTTGGCGATATAGCGATTATCGGTGACAGCCGTACC
The DNA here is from genome assembly GCA_964604875.1 of uncultured Bacteroidaceae bacterium. Taxonomy (GTDB): domain Bacteria; phylum Bacillota; class Clostridia; order Christensenellales; family CAG-917; genus JAVVSR01. The sequence goes on from CAZSAC010000008.1 coordinate 22,650, forward strand.
TTCTTCGTACCTGAGGAAGATGCGTCCGAGGCAGAAAAAACAAATATTAAAGACCGTTACGCTGCAGTCTTATTGACTGCTGCAAACAGAGCGCAATACGCAAATAACTCTGTTTACTATAAGGTATTTGATGAGGAATTGCCCACTGGATATAACTTTATTATTAAGGGTTCTGAAAAACCTAATGCCGATTTGGAAAGCAATGTCAGCGGCGAGAAGTTGGAATATGTCTTAGTGCCATACAATGATATAGGCGCAGGCACAAAATATATCAAAATAGGCGGAAAACTTCTTCCTGAACTTGCTATACGAGTTTCCGAAGGTTTCTATGGTACCATTAAGTTGAACGACGTTCATATCAACGGTTACCTTGAGAACGCAAATTGGGAAACTGCTCAAGAAGTGTTTGACGACAGAATCGGAACAGGCGCGGCATACGGCGCTGATTGGGCTGAGGCTTATAACATTAAGACCGGTCAAATAGGGCTTGAAAAAATAAACTTAGGTTTAGATATCGGCTTGCATTTCTATACGCAAGAGTCCAAATACGGCGACGCCGACTATGCGGACAGCTTCCAGTTCTATCTAAGCAACTTGTTAAGCTCACTCTTGGGAAGACACGCCGCAACTGAGGACGGAACTTCTGCTAATCCTTATTTAAACGACGGCTCGTTTGTTTTGAACACTCCCGACGATGTCATCGGCTATATTCTAAAAGTTAGAATTAGCGCAGATTTAAGCAAATTAATCACTTCCACAGGCTTTAATATTGCCGGACTGTTGGAATCTGAAATTTTGTTGGAATTGCACATTGACGGAAACTTTACCAACACGTTGGTTTTAGGCGTTTACAAACAAGCTAATGACGACGCATTCTATTTAGACTTAAAACAACTAGGTTTGCCTAAGATAAAACTATTCGGATTAGGCGCATTGTTGGCAGGTATTGGCTCTGCGGCGTCAGACTTGTTCAATTACGCTACGGCTACTGAAGACGTAACCGCGCCTCCTGCGTTTGCCGAAATAGCAATTGAAAACGGCAAAATCGAAGTTGCGCTGGAAATGGAAGTTTTGCGTCAATTATTCAAGACTCTCGGGTTGGAAACCAAAGATATGTATTTCCAACAGGGAAGCATTGTACAAAAATATACGGCTATCGTAATCCGTGATGAAGATGAAAAAGTTAAGATGCAAATTCCGTTGCCCAATCTTGATACAATCAGATTGGCTGTAGATATTGCAGGCAAAATTAACAGCATTTCTTTGGAAATCGGCTTAGATAGTATCGGTACTGTAGCCGAACTTGAAATAGGCAACTTCAATGTGTCGCTCGGAGACGGTTTCTTTACGACCGAGTTTGATAAGTTGAATGGCGATTACGCAGATGACTGGGGCGCAATCGTATTGTCGGATATCAATGGCGTAAGTATCGGAAACATCGTAACCGGCGCGTTAGACGGGCTTGATTTGGACTTATCCATCAGCCTAAATAAGAAGATAAGTTGTAAGACTGTCAATGGTACGGGAGGAATGAGTGGCACGACCAGCTCTTATACCCCAAGTTACACTACAATTCGTATTACGCGTACCAACGGCGACAGCACTAGAGCCGACGGTAAAAACTCGAATGGTGACTTGGTTTACGGTGGTAAACTTGCCGTAAACGTAGACATTAATAATAACGGGTCGAAAAGACACGCGGCGGTGTGGCTGTTCAATAACGCGATTTACGGTGATTTGGGTGAATTGGCGGGCGGCTTAACAGGCTTAGTAAGCGCTTTCTATGATTTAAGAAAGATGAAGTTTACAGACCTTAATATTGCCGAACTCGTTGCAGGAAGCGGTACGAAAAACACTAATAGTCAAGTTGCCGACCCGAACGCTAAGTTGCCTTCGACCGCAACTGCATCCGCGGAGGAAAAAGCATCTGTTTTGGATACCATCAAAAATTATATCAAGGGTATTCAAATTAACTGGTGGTATAACACTTCCGTCGCAGTATATGGCACGAATACAGGCACCTACGGCGATCCTGCTATTTCAACCATAAGAGTTGACTTGGCTCCGCAAGGCATTAACGAATTGCTATGTTATGTTTACTATTTGTTGTTTGGACTTTATAAGGCAGGCTCGATAGAAAACTTAGATTTAAATAATATTCCTGCATTGACGAATGACGGTTATATCGGAATTGCCGAATTTAAGAAGCTAAGCTATGCAACAAAGATGCAAATTGTTCAAAACTCTGACGGGTCTGTAACCAGCGGTGAAAATATCCCTGTTGCAGAACGTGGGATTAAGTGTACCGACGCATACAAGGCTTGCCCGTATTATTTGCAAAAATTTGCAACGGTATTGGTAGGTTCTCTGTTAAATACTACGGCGTTGAACGGCATTTTGGGCAACAACTTGGCAGTAGGTAACATCATCACCGAAATTATTACGGCTTTATTACCTATACCGCTGTTAGACCAAAATAAACCCAGCTATGTTGAAATAGTTTTGGATAAGAACAGCCCGATGGGTATTTTAAGAGAAGTAGGCGTTCATATCAATGCGGAACACTACAAGTACAGCGTTGCAACACCGGTTGCGGGCTCGACTATTATAACAAAACAAAGCGTTGCAGATGTCGATACTAACGTAGACATTGGAAACGCAGAAGTTCTGATTCAACTTAACGGTATCTTTATGAGGTCGGTTTCCGGCGTCAACTGGTACAATAACATTGAAAAGGAACAAGCTGAACGCCTTGGAATCACGGGTGTATCGTCAAGCAACACAACTCCTTCTACTGATTTCGTGGTTGGAACAAAGTCGTATTTGGTTGCCGATGCGTTCAATCCTGTTGAGTTATCCTCCGGCGCGTTAAATAGCCCCACGGCATTGCCGCAACGTGTAGAAGCTACTTTCACCAACTATGACGACTTTGTCTATAACTACACCTCAAAAGGCGACAAAGACGCAATGGCTGGCAGCAACAACGATGAAAAGGCTTGGGCAGAACTCGGCGGTACAAAGATTATTTGGGACGTAAGTCACGTTAACTTAGTGCCCGGCTCAACCGATAGCTATATCTATGGTTATGCATTAAACAAACTTGTTGCGAAAGTTCCTGTTAAAGTTGGAACTTCCACCGGGTATATGAAAGTCGCAGGGTATGCTACAGGTTCGACAGCGGGCAGAATGCAACTCACGGTTTCGGATAAAATTGTCATCAACAATGAAAAGACCAGCTTATCTGAAAAATCCTTGACTGCATTGCCTTCCGTAATTCTAATTCAACAGAATAACGGCGAATATATGCTCTTAAGCAACGATTGCAAGGAAGCGGGTGTTTGGGCAACAAAAGATAGAAATATTGTGCCTGCAGCCGCATACGATGTTGCAAATATCAACAATCCCGCTTATTGGGAATTCTATACAAACGGAGCGACCTCTGTTGATTTATCCACCTTCACGAAGACGGGCGGTACCTATGTCAAGACCGAAAACGGTGTTGAACAAAAATATGTGCTGAATTCTTCCACGGGCGAATATCAATACTGGGCAGACACCACTAAGGCTATGACCGCTGACGGCATATATTCTTTCGTTGAGAACTCAACCGAAGTATACAGCTTCTCATCATACGTCTATGACGTTGACGGAAACAGAGTTCACGCTATGGCGTCCACTCCTTATGTTGAATACAACGGAAAGAGAATACACGCAACAAACGGCTCATTCGGTTGGATAGACGGCGATAAGGACGCAATCAGCTTGGGCGGCGATATTGAAACATCATTCTGGTATAAATCCGGCAAGACTGCGAAGATTGCTGTTTCCACCACAGTGGAATACGTAAACAATAACGTAGTAAGAGGATATTTACCCGATGACGAAGAAAAATTCGGCGTATTAAACAATGGTTCCGCAGCAGATATGACGGCGAAATCTGTAAACATAGTCGAAAATATTTCTGCAATTGATACTATCCGCGTTGAGTTCAAGGGTGGAGAAATCAGAACGCTTTCTGTGGACAAATCCAAGTGGCAATTTGATTTCACATACGACGCAAAGAAATACTATAAAGGCGTTAAGGGTAACGCTATTGCTACTGTAAACTATTACAATGCTGATGGTTCTTTAGCGACAAAACAAATTAAGATTCCGATTAACGTGTCTTCTTATGAAGTCGTCGGTTTAACCAACGAGACGGTAGCCTATAGTCAATATGACGAATTCACGAAGGAAAATATTCTGCCTTCAGAATTCTCAATCGACTTAAAACTATCGGCGGTACGCACTGAAACAGCAATTTGTAACAGAGACGACATTAGGGTTTATAACTCTTACGATGCGGCGGGCAATCCGATTTACGATACTTTAACCTTGCCGAAGAACGTATCTGTTGACTCTAATATGTCAGTCACCGTCAAGGGCGAATACGGTAAAGAAGGCTTGACAAAACAGGTATTCGATTTCAAGGTACAAATTACTTCTAAAAAGGTTGAGACAGTTTACTTGGCAGTGCAAAAAGATACCGATCCTACCTCCATTACCACAGTAACGGCAGGATTTGCAGACGGCACTGTCGGAACGCTTGATATCGTAGGTGATCGCAAGGCGTTGGATAACCTCGACTTTACAAACGGCGGCATCTTTGAAATTGAACTTAACGTCGGCAAGACGGGAAGACCGATAGCATTCAATCAAACGGTTAAGGCAGTTGTTAGAGTTTTAAGGGATCCCTTACACTCTAACATCACGGCCTATTCTGCAGAGATGGAAAATGTCGCCACCGCAGAGAGCGAGCCTACTGAAGTTGAAGCAACATTCGACGAAGAAATTGTTTTCGACCCGTTATATGATACTTTGGGAGCGGGCGAAAAGTATACGATTACCGTCGGCGGCGCTACAAAAGAGGTTGTTCTCTTGAAGAGCGATAAGATTGTGGTTGTTGCAGACTCTTCCGCAGACAACGTTATACGTTCTGTTGCGGGCGGCGTTTACGACAATGCTACCTTATGGTTTGTTGAAGCTGGGGTTACAAACACCGTTTATAAAGTCATCAACTCGAAACTTATTGTTATCGATAGACAAATTAGCGGCGATACCTTGAAGTTCTCAACGACCCCGACATTTAACCCTTACTTCTATGACCCGAATCCGTCTTCAAAGAGCTTTAGCTTTGCAAAATATGCAACTACAGTTGTAAGCTTTAAGAACGGAACGAAGGAAACTGTTGCAGTTAATTGGAACAATACCGACGTAGAGTATAATTCCTCTGCTTATAAAGATTTTACGGCAGTTGCATATTATGGCGCAACAGCGGGCGTAAGCAAAAATGTAGGCTGCAGAGTTTCGGCGGTTTTGGCAAACAAGTTTGAACCAAATATCGTAGTTGATAAGACATTTAAGGTTTATCCCTTAAACGAAGATGGTACGTATAATAAAAACTATGACGCAAGGCTTTTGGAAAACTATCCTACAAGCGTGACTATTGACAACTATTATCAAGGAGAGGCTTTAACGCTAAATCTTGTTTGGAATTTGTCAACATTGAAGTATAAATATAACAGCACTTCTACGCCTGTTGAAGTTAGCATTGGCAATGAAAAGGGCGGTTATCAAAAGCTTAATATCACATTACCGATTACTCCATTTGTTTTAGACAGCGATTTTGCTTGGATAAACGACGGGGTTAACGACGCAACTGTTATCAATGCGTTGCAAGCGGCAGATATTGACCCGTTTACGTATAGCTTTAACGACGCTATTTTTGCAAACGTTTCGGCATTGAAGAATATCACTGTTAAGGCAAACGGCAATGTAAATTCGTCTATAGCCGACGTTAAATGGAACATTAAAAATATTAAACCGACTTACAAGGGTGGAACTCTTGCGACTCCTGCGATGTTCTTCAAATACGAGCTTGCCGGTTCACAAACGCGCAACATTAATGTTAATTTTGTCGAGAGAGAGCTTTTGGCGGTATATGACGATAATAATCAGTTGCTGATTGATTTAGTCCGTACTATAAACGTTTATGACCAAAATGTTTCTTTGCCGGATACGGTAAACGCATATTTCAAAAAGACGGTAGGAAGCGACGTCACCTACGAGACTGTTTCTTATTCGACATCCGATAACGGAGTTTACTGGAGTAAAGCTAATTTCCGTCCCTCTGCAAGCGGTGAGATGTGCAGCATAGACTGTCGTCTAACAAACAACGGTGTTACCATTGTTCACCCAATGACTTATGAAAATTACGTCGTTACGGCTAACAGAATTACGCAATGGGGCAACGGAAACGTTGTGGATTGGAATATTAATAACGGCGTAATCGATACTCCGTGGGTTATCAATCCGCTAGAGGCAACAAGGACGCAACATTATCCCACATCAAAGAATGTGAAAGTGGTGTTCGATACTTACAACTTCGGTGATTCAATTATTGGAACTTGGAGTTTGGGCGTTACATCCTTTACCATCGCTGATGACGGCGCAGGAAATAAAACCGTTGTTTATAAGGCAAGTGAAACCGCTACTCCTAAAACGGGTACTTGGAATTATGCTAATGGCGTTTATTCATACGAGATTGAAAATTCTAAAGGCGTATTTGATTTCAAAAAGAATTACGACCAGTATACCTTCAATGCCGATGGTACTTTTGTCCGCAATCTTTACGGCGTGGAAAGCAAAGGTACCTATACTCGTGTTGACGCTAGCGAAGGCAAGTATACCTACACTTTAACCTATGGCGAAGGCGCCGGCGCGGTAACGTCCACTTTAACCGATATTGCTCCCGACGCAAATAATGTTTATAGAATATTTAAAACTATTGACAATAATATGGTTATCACGGGGCTCGGTAAAGGAAAGAATTTCTGCAAGACAGCCGACACTCATATAGGTGAAAGCGCAGAGTTGAACTTTGGCTATGTTGGCATAAATATGCCCGCAGGTTACAAAGTTACGTTATTGGGCGGTGATTACGAAGCGCTTGTAGAACTTGGAAAAGGCGACAGAATAAAACTTAACGTAAAAGTTTTAGATCGTACTTTTACATATACTGCGCCCACAATTGCAAATACCGCGACAGCAGGCGCGGCTATTGAGTTGCCAAATTCAATAAACGTAACCTTTAATAAAACCTATGATGGAGTAACTAATCCCACGACATTACCGGTGCACTGGGAGATTGTCAAAGAATATTTGGTAACACGTACTACCACTGCAGAAACGTATGTTTATGACAGCACATATAACCAGCTCCGAGTTGGCGAAACCGCAGTTACCAGAAATATTAGCTACAATACGCAAAGCATATCAACCGTTAAGAAGACGGAATATAATAAGGCAAGCGGCACAATTAATATCAATAACGGGAATGCTGACCCTTGTTATTATACCATCAACGGCTACGTGGGACGCGTAATGGATACCGATAACTATACTGTTTTGGTTGACAGCTTTAATTCCAATACGACGAGTCCTCTATACAACAACAAGTTCTCGGCTACGATAAATGTAGGGAATTATTCAAATATCATTTTCGACAGCCAGTTCACAGGTGTTTGGATAACCGACGACGAAGCAGGGTTTAGACAGTACGCAATGCTTGCTTTTGATAAAGATGTTTCAAAATCAATGCGTATTGTTACAGGCTATAGCGAGGGTGGCACAGAAACGACGACAAACAAAACCGCAACGGGCACCTTCGAATTGGATAGAGTTGTAATCGGAGGCAATACCTATGCCATGAGGCTTGAAAACAACAAGCTATATGTCAAAATGGCGATATCGGCAAACGGAGATATTTCCGCAAGCGAAACGGAAACAGTATTTCAAAGAAAGTAAAAGTCAAAGAGGTTAAGGGCGGCAAAAGCCGCCCTTTCTTTTTGCAAAGCTATTGGTTTACAAACCGACGTAAATATGCTAAAATTTTTTTGAGGATTATATGGACTTTAAAGTAGCGGGCATAAACATTTTGATGTTGGTTGCAATGTCAATTCCGGGATTTATTTTAGTTAAAACCAAGGCGATTAAGCCCGAGGTTTTGCCTAGCTTTGCAAAGGTATTGCTTTATGTCTGTCAACCTTGTCTGTCGCTATATTCCATTCAGCAGGCGGTTTACAGCCGTCAAATGTTAGTAAATATGCTAATAATGTTTGGCTTGACACTCGGCTTGATGTTGTTGGTGATTTTGCTTGGTTTTTTGATATTTTTTAAAAATTATAAAGAAGCCAAAAGTCGAATTTGTATTTTAGCAGGCGCTTGCGGAAATGTGGGTTTTTTTGGGGTTCCTGTGCTTTCTGCGCTTTTGCCCGAGCATCCTGAAGTTTTGGCTTATAGCGCTGTTTTCGCCGTGACGATGAACTTGGTCGGTTGGACGGTAGGTATGTTTGTGCTCTCGGGAGACAAAAGCTATATCAAAGCAAAAAAGATTTTTTTAAACCCAATAATAATTATTATGGCAGTTGCGATTCCCTTGTTCTTGACGGGGACTAAACTTCCTGATGTACTAATGGACGGGGTGAACTTTTTTGCAAAAGCCGCAACTGTTCTGGCAATGTTGATTTTGGGAATGCGTTTTGGCTCGGCAGATTTGAAAACGTTGTTTTCGGGATATAAACAATACGTTGCCATAATAATGAAACTGGCAGTTTTCCCACTTTTAACATTTTTTATTTTGAAACCGATTGATATAGACCCAATTTTGAAGGTTGCTTTATTTATTCTTTCGGCAATGCCTCCTGCCGCCCTAAACTTGAATTTTGCCGAGTTGGCGGGCGTAGCCCCAGAGACGGCGTCTAGCATAGTGCTGGTAGGGTCAATTTTATGCGTAATCACTTTACCTCTTTTAATCTTATTAATATAATCCCGATAAAAATATTGTAAAGGTCAAAAAGGTGTGATATAATATTAAAAGAAACTTTTTAGGAGAAATACAATGTTTTTTAAAGCTATTAAGAGTCAAATGCTTAAAGTCATTGACTGGAAGGATGAAAGTCAAGATACCATAGTATACAGATTTGACGTTCCCGATAGATACGAAATTATGCGCGGTTCTCAACTCATCGTGAGGGAATCTCAGGTGGCAATTTTTGTGGTTGAAGGTAAAATTGCAGACGTATTTATGCCGGGTAGATATAAACTGGACAGTGAAAACTTGCCCGTTTTAACGTTGATTATGAACTGGAAATACGCCTTTGAAAACCCCTATAAAGGCGACGTATATTTTATAAACACCAAGCAATTTACAAACCAAAAGTGGGGTACGTCCAACCCGATTATGATGAGAGACGCCGATTTCGGCTTGATAAGATTGAGAGGCTATGGCATTTATTCTTATCGAGTTAACGACGCCGCAAAGCTTATACGTGAGTTAGCCGGCTCAAATAAACAGTTTAAAACTGAAAATATTGCCGATCAACTGCGCAAAATGGTGCTTAGTACAGTTACCGACGTAATTGCCGAAATGAAAGTGCCTGCTTTGGATTTAGCGATGCAATATGAGGAAATCAGCATTGCCTCAAAGGAAAAACTTTTGGAAAGATTTGCTCAATTCGGCTTTGAAATTTCCGACTTCTATGTTGAAAACCTATCTTTGCCGGAAGAAGTAGAAAAGACGCTTGACACGCGTACCTCTATGGGCGTGTTGGGTGATAAGATGGGTACTTATACGCAATATCAAGCGGCTCAGGCGATGCGTGACGCAGCCAAAAACGAAGGCGGCGGGCTTGTCGGCGCAGGAGTGGGTTTAGGCGCAGGCTTGGGTATCGGCGGGGTTTTTGCCGACGCATTCAAGAACGTACAAGACCAACCCAGACAGACTGAAGTTAAAAGCCAGCAAGATACAGTGACTTGCGCTAAATGCGGACATCAATGCTTGGCGACTGCAAAATTCTGTCCCGAGTGTGGTGAAAATGTTTCTAAACCCAAAACAAAGTTTTGCCCAGAATGTGGAAGTCAAATTTCAGCGGGCGCAAAATTCTGCCCCGAATGTGGCAAAAAAATATAAGATATGGCAGCTATTAATCCTCAATCGGTTGATACCTCAACCGGTGAAGAAAACTTAAATCAGAAAAATTCATCCGTAGTCAAATGTAAAACTTGTGGAGCGGATATGGTTTTCGACATCAAAAAAGGCGCGCTTGCTTGTCCTTATTGCGATAATACGGAGGGAATATCTGCAAATGTTTTCGACGTTGAGCAGGACTTGTCAACTTTTGATGAAACTTTATTGCGTCCCGAAGAGGGCGCCATTACGTATCTTTGTCCAAACTGCCACGCAAAAACAGTGATGCACCAGTTTGGCGCGTCTGCAAAATGTCCTTTCTGCGGGGCGACCAACATTTTGTCGGTTGACGAGCTTCCGGGTATGTCACCCAATGCGATTCTGCCTTTTAAAATTACAAAGGAGCAGGCGTCGGATAACAGCTTGAAATGGATAAAAAGGAAGTGGTTTGCTCCCAATAAATTGAAAAAATCCTTTCAAGCAAAAAATCTTAGCGCGCTTTATGCCCCTACATATACCTTTGACGCTGAAACCTTCAGCTCATATGAAGGAAAGCTTGGTGAAGAATACACTGTAACAACAGGGTCGGGCAAGAATAGGCGCACGGAAACACGTGTAAGATGGTTTAAGGTTAGTGGCACACATAGCAGTTTTTTTGATGACGTTTTGGTAGAAGCAAGCCCAACGCTAGAGCAAAGTATGTTTGAAAAAGTGGGGGCGTTCGATACCAAAAACGCCGTGGAATATAAGAAAGAATTTATTGCAGGTTTTGCCTCTGAAAGGCACGATATTGGCGTAAATGATGCTTTCGTAACGGCGCAAGAAAAGATGAAAAAGGTTATCCGCAGCGAAATTTTGGCAAAATATGACTACGATAGAGTGGACTATTTAAACGTTAACACCAATTTCGGCAAAAAAACCTTTAAGCATATTTTGGTTCCGCTATGGTGCGCAGGCTTTAAGTTCAAAGAAAAACTGTATAAATATTTAGTCAACGGCCGTTCGGGACTGGTTGGCGGTAAAACTCCTGTTTCTCCCTTTAAAGTTGGGCTATGCGTTTTAGCGGGCGTTGCGATAGTTGTGTTGTTGTATTGGTTGATGACAAAGTGATAAAACAATTTAAATTGCAAATAATATAATTATTGGAGGTTATATATGACAAAAATTACTGCCGATACTCTTATCGGAGATTTATTAAATGATAGCAAGGTTGATGCAATCGCAGAGGTGCTTTTTAGCGTTGGTATGCATTGTTTAGGATGCGCCGTGGCTCACGGAGAAACAGTTGGAGAGGCTGCTCAGGTACACGGGCTTGACGTAAACGAGCTTATCGCAAAGCTGAATGAGGCAGCGAATTCTTAATGGAAAACGTCAAAAAATCAATTAATACACGCTTGGCGGAGTTGCGTACTTTTTCGGATTTTTCCTGCGCTGATATGGCGCAGAAACTGGGCATATGTGAAGAGGAATACGTCAATTTTGAAAGCGGAAAAGAAGAAGTTCCTATTTGGCTGGTTTATAAATTTGCCAGCCTTGTCGATATGGAACCTTCTTACATAATTAATGGAACGGTGCCAACAAAAAAGAACGCGGCAGTCGTATATGAAAACAAGGGCGAAACCGTGGAAAGATACCCCGGATATTCCTTTATGTCCTTGGCGCCAGATTTTTTGGAAAAACAAATGAAACCGATGTTGGTGACAATTTCCCCTACCGATAAGCCCGAACTGGTATGTCACGGCGGACAGGAATTTAATTATGTAATTGAAGGATTATTGCGTGTTATCGTGGGCGACGAGGAGTTTTACCTAAGGAAGGGCGATAGCATCTATTTTGACCCCAGCTTGCCCCACGCTCAACTGGCAATGGGTGAAGGAACAGCAAAATTTATAACCGTAATAAACGACTAAGCCAAACATTTTTGCACCCCTAAAATATAGGGGTGTTTTTTTATGTCATAAACTCAAAATCCTATATTGGATAAATTTAAATATATACCACAAAATAAAATCGTGGTAAAAAAATATGGTAAGCTGATTATATTTATTGCGGTAGTAGCCCTGCTTGTAATAAATTTTACTTGGACGACGCAAATATTTAATATGGTTTTAAAGGTCTTAAAACCCGTATTTATGGCGTTGTTTTTTGCATTGATTTTCAATATACCAACAACCTTTCTGGAGAATAAAATTTTCCGCTTCAAGAAAGAAAAATTTAAACGCCCAGTGGCTTTGATTTGCGCCTATACTTTCTTTTTGGGCATTATGGCGCTTGCATTTTACATTTTGGTTCCACAGCTATATTCCAGCTTAAAAGCATTGTTTGCATCGCTTCCTCAATATATGGCGTCGGCAAATCAATATTTGGATAAGTTGTTGTTGCATTTCAGCGTATCCGAGGAAAAGCGTTTGCAAATCATCGAGGGTATAAAAACTGCAGTATCAGAATATGTTGGGGGAATTGCAGGAGGTTTACCGCAGGCTATAGAAGTTATAAAACTTAGCGCAGGCGCAATAACAAATCTTGTATTTGCATTAGTGCTATCTGTGTTTATGTTATCGGGGAAAGAAAAGCTCTGCAGTCAACTATGGCGGTTTATGTATTCAGTTTTGCCTGTTAAAGTGTCAACAACGTTAAGAAACTGGACAAAAATAACGACGACAGTTTTTTCAAGCTTTTTGGGCGGACAGCTTATTGAGGCTTTACTTTTGGGCACTATGGCATTTATAGGAATGCTGATTTTACGATTGCCTTACGCGTTGCTTATCGCCACAATTTTGGCGTTTGTCAATGTAATTCCACTTGTGGGTGCGTACATCGGCGCAGTTTTAGGCTTTTTAATTATATCCTTTATTTCATTAAAATCTGCAATCATTTTTTTGATTTTTGTTTCTCTGTTACAAATGACGGAGGGAAATTTCATATATCCGCGCGTGGTTGGCAGAAGCTTGGGATTATCAGGTTTTTGGGTGCTTTCGGCGGTTTTAATATGTGGCGGACTATTCGGCTTTTGGGGGATAATTTTAGGCGTACCCGCGGTTGCGGTGATTTATAAGATTCTCGGTAGAAGAATTGGAAAAATGCCCGAGGCGGGAATGCTTTTGCCAACGTCCTTAAAAAAACCTACACAATAGGCAAGCGACTATCGCGCCTATAAACGATGCGCTTAAGGCAATAGGAATTGCGCTTCTAAGTTTTTTAACCCGACTGGCAGAAAAATATACCGCAGCAATATAAAATATGGTTTCGGTGCTTCCCATAATGACGGCGGCGCACTTTCCAATATAGCTGTCCGCACCGTGCTCTTCAAAAATTGTTTCTAATAAAGCGAGGCTCCCGTTGCCGCTTACAGGGCGTAAAAGCAACAACTCGGCAAGCTCGGCAGGAATTCCGAAAAACGCCAAAGGCTTGGCAAGAATTTGACTTAAGTTGTCGGATAAACCGCTTACCCTGAAAAGTTGGATACAAATAAATATGGCGGCTATATAAGGAAATACCGTGCCAATTAACTTTAAGGCTTCTTTCGCGCCGTCGACAAAACATTCGTAAACATTTTGTTTTTTTACGACCGCAATTATAATCAATATAACGATTAACGCAGGGATAATATAGGATGTCATCTGGTAAATATTTTTACAAGGATAATTCCGGTTAAGGTGGAGACGGCGGTTGCTATTAGCGAGGGTATAATTATTGATGACGGAGAGGCGCTTCCGTGAGTTCCCATAAGCGCCATAACCGTTGCGGGAAGAAGTTGAATTGAGGTGGCGTTTATAACCAAAAACATTATCATATTTTTACTTGCGCTTTCCGAGCCCGTGTCCATGGCGGCAATGGCTTTTATGCCTGCCGGCGTCGCCGCGCCGCCCATACCAAGCATATTAGAGGCGAGGTTTACTGCGATATATGAATGAGCCGCATCGCTTTCGCCCTTAAAAAGCTTTTGCGTAATAGGAGTAAATAGGTTGGCGATTTTTTTGTCCAAAGAGGTTTTTTCCATCATTTTTAAAACCGACAGCCAAAGCGCGTAGATTGCAAGCATTTTAAAGGATAGGGTAATTGCGTTCATTCCTCCGTCCAGCATCACCGTTACGACGCTTTCGGGCGAAATAAAACATATCAAAACAATCGATATAACTACGAGTACAACAAATATAGCGTTCATAAAATCCCTCAAAATCGGCAACAATAGCTATATTGTTACCAATAAAGGATACGCTGCTAAAGTAGGAATATGATTATAATATAGTTATTAAAATGCTAAGCTAGGTTAAAACTCGGTCTAAAACTATGTTTCGCTTTACATTTCTGCGCGCAAATAGTATAATACGAAAAGATTAATTACTAGGAGGCTCATATGTCCCAGAAACCATACTACATTACAACACCGATTTATTATCCATCAGGAAAGTGGCATTTAGGCACTTGCTATACAACTGTGGTTTGCGATGCAATCGCGCGGTTTAAGCGAATGTCGGGGTTTGATGTGTTTTATCTTACGGGTACGGATGAGCACGGGCAGAAGATTGAAAAAAAGGCTGCCGAAAGCGGACTTGACACCAAAAAATATTTGGATATTCAAATTGAAAGCCTTAAAAAAGTTTGGGATGTTTATGATATTTCTTACAACAAGTTTATCCGTACAACCGACGCTGAGCACGAGGCGGCGGTAAAACGTATTTTCCAAAAGCTTTATGACAAAGGCGATATTTATAAAAGCGAATATGAGGGTTGGTATTGCGTCCCTTGTGAGTCTTTCTGGACAAAATCCCAATTAGTAGACGGCAAATGCCCCGACTGCGGTCGCCCCGTGGAAAAAACACGTGAAAGCAGTTATTTCTTCCGTCTTTCCAAATACCAAGACCGTATTTTAAAGCTATATGAGGAACACCCCGAATTTTTGGAGCCCAAAAGCAGAATGAACGAGATGGTAAACAATTTCTTAAAGCCGGGCCTACTGGATTTGTGTGTTACGAGAACATCGTTTAAGTGGGGCATTGAGGTTCCGTTTGACCCCGACCATATTATTTACGTTTGGATTGACGCCTTGACCAACTATATAACCGCCCTCGGCTATGAGAGCGACGACAATAGCTTGTTTAAAAAATATTGGCCGGCGGATATTCATATGATGGCAAAAGAAATAATCCGTTTTCACAGCATAATTTGGCCGGCAATTTTGATGGCGTTGGATATCCCGTTGCCGAAAAAGATTTTTGGACACGGCTGGATTTTATTCGGTGGCGATAAAATGAGCAAGAGTACGGGAAACGTTATTGACCCGTTGATTTTGGCTGACCGCTATGGTATAGACGCAATACGGTTTTATCTATTGCGTGATATTCCTTTCGGCGTTGACGGAAATTATACAAACACCCTTTTGCTTAACCGCATAAACACGGATTTGGCAAACACATACGGAAATTTAATAAGCCGTACTATTGCGATGTTGTATCAGTATTGCGACGGTAAAATCCCTGACAAGGGCGACGTTTTACCTCAAGACGAGGAGTTGATTAACATTGCCCAAAGCCTTTTGAAGAATGTTACTCAGCGTATGGATAATTTGGAAATCCCGGACGCAATAGGTGAAATATTTAAACTATTGCAAAGGGCAAACAAATATATTGACGAAACTACCCCTTGGGTTTTGTTTAAAGAAAAGGATATGGCGAGGCTATCTGCGGTGATGTATAATTTGGCGGAAACCATTCGTATTGCAACCGTAGCGTTGCTTCCGTTTATGACAAGGGCAACCGTAACAGTTTTAGACGCCTTTGGAGTTGGAAAAGAAGGGCGTACCTTTGATAGCATCAAAAAGTTTGGCTATACTAAAGTCGGTACACCCGTAAATAAAATTGCGCCGATATTCCCTAGGTATGATATCGCAAAAGAAAATGATGAGCTTGCAAAATTGTCTGATGATATAGAAGATAACGCCGTAGCTTCCGAGGAAGAAAAAAAGCCTGAAATAGGTTTGTCAGATTTTGAAAAACTTGATTTAAGAACAGGCAAAGTTTTAGCTTGCGAAAAGGTTGAAAAAGCTGATAAACTATTGCATTTAACAGTTGATTGCGGCGGCAAAAAAAGGAGTATTGTTTCGGGTATAGCCAAATATTATTCTCCTGAAGAAATGGTCGGGAAGACCGTGGTAATTATTGCAAATTTGGCGCCTGTTAAACTTAGAGGGATATTAAGTGAGGGTATGATTTTATGCGCATCCGACGAAAACGGAAAGCTTGCATTGGTATCTCCCGATAAGGAGCTTGACAGCGGCAGCGAGGTTAGATAATGCTTATTGACACGCATTGTCACTTGACAGATGAAAAACTTGAACCGAAAAAAGCCGAGATTGTAAAAAATTTGCTAGAAAATCAAATTGAGGCGGTCGTTGACGTAGGTTGCGATTATGCGTCTAGTATGGCGGCGGTTCAAAACTCGATAGAATACGACAATGTTTATTCCGCAGTGGGGATTCATCCTCACGATGCAAAAAACCGTAAAAACTCAGATTACGCGGATTTTGAAAAGCAGACAAAAAACAAAAAGGTTGTCGCAATAGGCGAAATTGGGTTGGATTATTTCTATGACTTATCGCCAAGAGATGTGCAAATCCAAGTATTTCGTGAACAAATTGAGTTGGCGCACGCGCTAAAATTGCCGATTATTTTTCATCTTAGAGACGCCTATTTGGACTTTTTAAAAATAGTAAAGGACGAAAAAAATTATTTAGAATACGGCGGAGTTTTGCATTGCTATTCGGGAAGCAGCGAATATATGACCGAGCTTAGGGACTTTGATTTTTATTATGGCTTTGACGGTCCGATAACCTATAAAAACGCAAGACATTCCATAGAGGCTCTGTTGGCTACCGATATAAGACGTGTTCTGTTTGAGACGGATTCGCCTTATTTGTCTCCAGTGCCGCTTAGAGGCTCGATAAATATGCCAAACAACCTAAGCTACATTGTCGAAAAAGCGTCCTTAGTGTTGAATTTACCGAAAGAGAATCTTGTCGATATTTCTACACAAAATGCAAAAACTTTGTTTAACAGGATAAAATGAATACTTTAACTTATATTTACGACAATAAAATTTATATAAACTTAACAAACCAATGCAGCAATAACTGCAATTTTTGTATCCGCAATAACAACGACGGCGTATGCGATTATTATCTTTGGCTGGAAAGAAACCCAACCGCCGAGGAGGTCATCGCCGACTTGAAACAGTATAACAAAGCAGCTTACCGAGAATATGTTTTTTGTGGGTTTGGAGAGCCTTTGTACGCTTTGGATACACTTGTTAAGGTAGCCGCTTATTTAAAGTCGGAAGGCATTAAAACGCGTCTTAATACAAATGGACAGGCGGACTTAATTTGTGGCGCCGGCACGGCTGAAAAGCTTAAAGGCTTAATTGACACCATCAGCATAAGTCTGAATTCGTGCAACGCAAAAAAATATAACGAGCTTTGCCATTGTATTTTTGACGAAGACGGCTATAATGCGATGTTGAGGTTTGCAAAAGAGTGTGTGGATTTAAAAATCCGTACGGTTATGACGGTAGTTGATACAATCGGCGCCGAGGACGTCGCTGCTTGTGAAAAAATTGCAAAAGATATCGGCGCAGAATATCGTGTGCGTCACTACATCGAACACTACGAAAAATAAATGCGCAAAATCAAGGATATATTAATCTCTAATAATTTTCATTTTAACCACAATCTGGGACAAAACTTTATCACAGACATTAATTTCTTAAATAAAATTGTTGAGCTGGCAGGCGTTGGACGCGACGATACCGTTGTGGAAATAGGCACCGGCGCAGGAACGCTAACAAGGGCTTTGGCGGAAGTCGCGAAGAAGGTTTATAGCTTTGAGGTTGACACGGCGCTTGCGCCGATTTTGGAAGAAACCTTAAGCGGTTATTCAAATATCGAGCTAAACTTTAAAGACGTTTTAAAACTATCCGACGAGGCTCTATTGTCAATAATCGGTGGTGACTTTAAGCTGGTTGCAAACTTGCCCTATTATGTGACAACGGCGCTTATTATGCGCTTTTTGGAAGGAACAGTTAAGCCCAAAAGCATCACAATTATGGTTCAGCAAGAAGTGGCTGAGCGTTTGGTGGCGAAAAACGATACGGCTGAGTATGGCGCAATAACGATATCGCTTGCGCTGTATGGCGACGCAAAAATTGTCGACCGAGTCAGCCGAAACATATTTTACCCCGTGCCAAATGTAGACAGCGCGCTTGTTAGAATTGATTTACACGATAAATATAAAAATGAAAATATAACCTTGATACAACGACTGATAAAATCGGCGTTTTTGATGCGCCGCAAAACGTTGGTAAACAATCTATCTTCGGTCTTTTCAATTTCAAAAGACGCCGCGCAAAAGGTTTTGTCCGAGCTTAACTTTGATACAAGGATTCGAGGGGAAGCCTTAAGCTTAGAGGATATAATTTTGATTTCAAAATCCAAAACTTTTTTGGAAGCAATTAAGCTATAAATCCTTAAATTTTACAATATAAATAAATAATGTCATAATGACGTATATATTGACTGTATATATGTGTCACCTTGCCACGACTATTGTTGTCAATACAGCCGTTTTCAAAAAAAAGGCAAACGAGCTATATATGGCGCATATAAATATAGTCGGAGGTGTCTATGGCGTTATTTAAAAAAATAATTATACTAAACGGGTTAGATAATAAAGCGTGCGCGGGGATTATCAAAATCAATACCAAAAGCGGTTATGCCTCGGCTGAGGTTCAGCTTAACAATTCTAAGGAACTGCTTTTATTGTTATCTACGGCGGACGGGGTGGCTGCATTTGAAGTCGAGGGAGAATGTACCTTAAACCTTTCTTCAATACAAATAAAAGATGATATCGAATGCTTGGTTTTAGATAATATGAAACCGATAATGTTTGGCTCAACAGTTAGGGATAAGCTAAAGTGTTTGAACCTAAAAGAAGAATACATACGGCAAAATTCTGCAGTTTATCATACAAAAAAAGAGTCTAGCAAGAACGAAAAAAGTCAAGAACCGCCTGATAAAACGGCTGAAAGTGAGGTTACCGCCGAGGAAGCGTTACGGGAACCACAAGTAACCCAAGGAAATTTTATAAAAAAAGATACCGAAAAAAGCCCGAAAATAATTGATAAAGAAATTCGGGAAGATGTTATTTCACAAGAAAACAATCAACAAACAGCTTTTTTTGAGGTTGAGCAGAAAGACACAATAAAGAAGGAAAAAGAAAAGCCGAAAGTTGAATCGACAAGGGCGAAAAAATGCTCGGTTGAAAGCGTCTCAAAATCAGATGAAAACGTGGTAAGTTCAATTTTATCCGAAAGTGTGCCATATGAGGGAAACAACTTTTATCTTGCGGTAAAGCCTCAGCTTGACGAGATGTTCATTTGCTATCCGCCGGATATTGAGCTTCAGAATATAGTGCCAAACAGTAAGTGGATTAGGGTTGCTTTACCTGACGATTATTATGTGGTGGGAATAGTTTTTAACATTGATGAGCCACACTATATTTGCTATGGACTGCATGGAAATTTTTATCAAAAACCGCCGTCTGAAATCGCAGATATTTGTCAATGGTTACCACTTAGCAGAGAAGATGAAAAAGGCGAGGGTTATTGGGTGATTTTCCAAGATGCCAAGACGGGATTGGCGGAAAAATTTTCAGATAAAACCGACAAAAATTAGCAACTGACTAAATCGGTCAATATTATTTTATTAAGTATAGTATCACTAATAACTTGACAAAACCTAACAAATTAGGGCAAACCTATTTGGCAAATTACAACATAATAGAACAAAATCTTAAATAAAAATTCTCCGTAAGCATTATGCGCGGAGAATTTTGTTTTTTATAAAAAATGATGGTTTATCTTTCAAAACCTAAACATTAACGTCCAATTCAGGCATCTATTAGAGAAACATTTGCTATACACGATATGCTTTCTTCGTGTCCGACGCTTCCCACGCCCTCTGTGGTTGTGGCAGCTATCCCGATTTTGTCCAATGGTGTGTCAAGATAGGTTGAAAGACTCTCGCGGATTTTAGAAATATACGGGGAAAGTTTTGGTTTTTGGGCAAGAATCGTCGCGCTTAAGTTCCAAATTTTTTTGTTGTGCTTTCTTAAAATCTCCATAACCTTGCTTAACAAAATTACGCTGCTGATGTCTTTAAATTCCTCTGCGGTATCGGGAAAAAAGAAACCTATATCCCGCTCCCCGAGAGCGGACAAAATTGCGTCCATAATAGAGTGAATCAATACGTCTGCGTCACTATGTCCTAAAAGCCCTTTTGTATGAGGAATATCAATACCGCCTAAAATTAGTTTTCTGCCTTCAACTAAACGGTGAGTGTCAAAACCAACCCCAACCGTTGCGAGGGGAATTTGTAGGTCTAGTGAAGTTGTAATTTTTTTGTTGTATATTGCCCCGTCTACGGCAACAATGTCATAGAAATTTTGACAATAAACAGAGGCATCGTCGGTAAACTCTGTCGATTCCGCCAGCTTATACGCCTCAATGATTTTTTCGCTTAAAAAGCCTTGCGGAGTTTGAACTGCCTTATATAAGCTTCTGGAACAGGGCTTATAGCCGTTTCCAATGTAAATTATTGAATCGGTGAGGGACGTTGCGGGAATAGCCGCCTCGTGTGAGGATAGCCCGTCAAGTACGTTTGCAATAATTTCCTGCGTTACAAAAGGACGGGCGCCATCGTGAATCAAAACATATTCCGACTCCACCAAAGACAAAGCCTTGCTGACGGATTGAGTGCGGGTCGCGCCACCGACGACAAAACTGATATTTCTATAAAGGGGAGAAACTATTTTTTGAATTTCTTCAAGAGTTTCCTCTCCTGCTGAAACAATAATGCGGTTAAGGTTGGAAAACGCCAAAAAGGGAAGGATAGAATTTTCTATCACCGTTCTACCGTTTAGGGGCATAAGAAGCTTGTTTTTAATGGTTTGCGTCCGAGTGCTTGCGCCGCCTGCGGCGATAATTAAATCAAACATTTTCATCTTCAATAAGCTCGAACATTTCCGAGGCTGACGCTTTCGTGCTGTTTTCGCACAGATTCAAAACCCGAAAAACAACAGACTTATCGCCGAAACGTACAGAAACTACGTCGCCGATTTTGAGGTCTTTTGAGGGTTTAGCCACGTTTCCGTTGACAAGTATACGGCTTGCGTCACAAGCCTCTTGCGCAACGGTACGTCGTTTGATTATTCTGGAAACTTTTAAAAATTTATCTATTCGCATAGCGCCCTTTATAATATAATAAAATATTTATTTAAAATGCTTGACATATTGAAAAAAAACAAGTATCCTTGTAAAATGCGTTATATTATGAGATATATAC
>CAZSAC010000009.1:0-42724 GCA_964604875.1 uncultured Bacteroidaceae bacterium
TTTTGGGAGTTTGAATTATCCATAATTTTTCCTTATAAAAAGAGCTATTACCATTGTAATAGCCCTGATAGAATTTGTCTAGCGTTATTTGGTATAGGCATCAAAACTTAAGTTTAGAGGCGGTGTTTTTATGCGTGCAAACTTACCCGAGGAAGAGTTACTTCTGCGTGTTTTTAGAGGTTTCTTATTGCTTATTATACGGCAACTCTTGCGCCAAAATCTCTGTTATTTCGGTTGCCGGTTTCAACAGTTTTTTATAAAGCTTTAACATAGTCTTTTATTTGCGATATACTTTGTTTAACCGCAACCGAAGACGGAGCCCCTGAAGAGATGCGTTTTTCCACGCAGTTTTTTAGATTGATTGCCTCAAAAATATCCATATCAAATAAAGCTGATTTACTTTGATATTTTGAAAAAGCAAGCTCCTCTAAAGACACCTTTTCCGCAACGCACTCGGCAACGATTTCCCCAGTGAGCTTATAAGCATCACGAAACGGCATACCTTTTTTGACAAGATAGTCCGCAACGTCTGTTGCATTTATAAAGCCTTTAGCGGCGCTTTTTAGCATATTATCCTTGTTTACGGTCAGCTTTGACAGCATTTTTGCAAAAGCTTTTAAGCAAAGCTTTGCTGTGTCTATACTATCGAAAATTGCTTCCTTATCCTCTTGCATATCCTTGTTGTACGCCAAAGGCAAAGCCTTCATCACCGTCAACAGCGCAATAAGATTTCCATAAACCCTGCCCGTTTTTCCACGCACTAATTCTGCAATATCGGGGTTTTTCTTTTGTGGCATAATACTGCTCCCCGTGGAATAATCGTCCGATAATTCGATATATTTAAACTCGAAGCTCGACCACAAAATTATTTCCTCACTAAAGCGCGACAGATGCATCATAAGCGTTGATAAAACGCTTGCCAGCTCAATGACAAAATCCCTATCGGATACGCCGTCCATAGAGTTTATCGTTATGCCATTTAGGTTTAATAGTTTTGCTGTCAGTTGCCTGTCGATTGGCATTGTCGTGCCCGCCAAGGCGCAACTTCCCAATGGATTTACCGCCGTGCGTTTGGCGCAGTCGTCAAGCCTTTCTAGGTCCCTTAAAAACATACTTGCGTACGCCAAAAGGTGATGAGCAAACGTAACCGGCTGAGCCTGCTGCATATGCGTATAGCCCGCCATAACCGTTGTTGTGTTTTCTTCTGCCCTTGCAATCAAAATGCTTAAAAGCGAAACCGTTTCCGATTTAATTTTTTTGATTTCGTCAAGCAAGGTAAGGCGGATATCTAAAGCCACTTGGTCGTTTCTGCTGCGCGCGGTATGAAGTTTTTTGCCCGTGTTTCCCAGACGCTTTGTGAGCTCCGCCTCGATAAATGAGTGGATATCCTCCGCCGAATAGTCAATGACTAAACTGCCCTCGTTTATTTCGGAAAGCATTTTTGTCAGCTCTTGAATCAACGCTTGGCTTTCTTCGTTTGAAATTATCCCCGTTGCCCCAAGCATCGTTGCGTGGGCGATAGAGCCCTTTATATCCCACTCATACATACGGCTATCAACGGCGATGGACGAATTCAGCATTTCTGCCGTTTCGTCTAACGCGCAATTTATTCTTCCTTTCCAAATTTTTTCCATTATAGTTTTATATTATTTTGTTTTTTCATATTGGCTACGACCTTAAGCGGTAGTCCAAATAAATTTATAAATCCTGCGCTGTCGGCTTGGTTGTAAACATTATCCTCGTCAAAGGTCGATAAAGCCTCGTCATACAAGCTGTATAATGACGTAATCCCTGCGGGAATTATATTTCCCTTATAAAGCTTAAGCTTTACCTCGCCCGTCACGGTTTTTTGAGTTTCGTCAACAAAGGCGTCTAAGGCGTTTTTCAAGGGTGAAAACCATTGCCCGAAATACACCAACTCGCCGTATTTTTCTGCCACTAGTTTTTTATAGTGCTGAGTATCTCTGTCTAAACAGAGTGTTTCTAAAAGCTCGTGAGCTTTATACAAAATTGTCCCTGCCGGCGTTTCATAAACCCCTCGGGATTTCATTCCGACCAAACGGTTTTCCACAACGTCCAATAAGCCTATGCCGTTTTCTCCGCCGATTTCATTGAGTTTTTCAATCATCGAAACACCGTCCAATTTTTCGCCATTGATTGCCACGGGAATACCTTGTTCAAAACAAACAGATAAATAAGTGGGAACGTCAGGCGCTTTTTCGGGGCTGACGGACATCTCCAAAAAGCCTTCTTTATCGTATTTCGGCTCGTTTGCGGGTCTCTCCAAATCCATACCCTCGTGCGATAAATGCCAAAGATTTTTATCCTTGCTGTAATTTGTTTCACGGTTTATTTTAAGCGGAATATTGTGCGCTTCGGCATATTCTATTTCTTCCTCGCGTGATTTTATGTCCCACTCTCTCCAAGGCGCGATAATCGCCATTTCTGGGGCAAACGCTTTGATTGTCAATTCAAAACGGACTTGGTCGTTTCCTTTTCCCGTACAACCGTGGCAAATTGCGTCCGCGCCCTCGGCCTTGGCTATTTCACAGATTCTTTTTGCAATAATCGGACGGGCAAACGACGTACCCAAAAGGTAGCCTTCATAGGTTGCGCCTGCCTTTATCGTGGGGAAAATATAGTCTTTGACAAACTCCTGTTTTAAATCCTCGATGTAAAGCTTGGACGCACCTGTTTTTAAGGCTTTTTCTTCCAAACCGTCAAGCTCGGTACCTTGTCCGACGTCGCCAGACACGGCTATAATTTCAGGATTATTATAGTTTTCTTTGAGCCAGGGGATTATTATAGAAGTATCTAATCCACCCGAATATGCAAGCACAACTTTTTTTATTTCTTTTTTCATTTATCTAATCTCCAAAAGTGATATATAAAATTATATCATATTAAATAATTAAGTCAATTCTTTATGCACAAATATTTGCATATTATTTATAATTTTTCTTATTTTATACATATATTGCATATTATACTGCATTGATTGAATAAAAACGCCACGCATGAAACGTGGCGAAAAATAGATATAAATTTTTAAAGCTATGCCGATTATAACTTTTACCGACTAGGATTTGGTATAGATACCGTCATAATAATCGTCGCCGGTTACGCTTTCTTTTTCATATTTAGGGACGTATTTGTCTTGATAATAGTTTTCGGGCGTAATGGTAAAGCTTCCGTCTGTTGCGCAACGAATTATCGTGCAACCGCGCTGATTGCCGTATTCGCTGATTTTTGAATAGGCAAGATAATCCACGCTGTAACCGTACGTCAGTTGAATACCTTTATATTCAAAATTAAAGTTGTTAAGGTGGTCGTGCCCGCAGAAGATTGCTTTGGTACTGTCCAATTCATACATCTTATCAAACAGCTTGTCATTTTCGGGCTTAATTGTAGAATATACTACCTTACCTTCAGGGTCTTCCCCTGCCGTGCCGTAAATAAGCTTTGTATCGGCAGTATCCTTGTATCCGTTGTTTTTGAACTCGTTCCACGCAGTTTGGTATTGCGTCAGCGGAATATGGAAAAATGCCAATGATTTCACAGGTGAATCGGTAGCAGAGGCAGTTGCGTTATCAGTGTTCATTTGAGCGATTGCGTTGGCATACCAGTCGATTTGTGATTGCTTAATGTAATCATATTTCCAAAATATGCCAAAATAATCTCCGTCCGTATAGCTATGGCTGTCGAAAACAAACAAGGCTTGCGTAATAACACCGCTTGAATTTTTCACTTTTATAAGCTGATTGCCGTAGCCGTCAATTTCCGTATTTTTGGGGTTATCCAAAAATATACAATGCGGATAATTGGTTTTATCGCCATAGAATTTCGCCAGCTTTTCACGTGAATAATAGCTGTATGCCTCGGTATCGTGATTGCCAAAGCCTATCGTCCAATAGACGCCAAGCGTTTCCATTAAAAGCGCGAAAGATTTTGATGACGACAAATTATTGAAAGTCCCAGCTTGAAACGGAACCGGATAGGCTAAATCTCCCGTTACAATAACTAAATCGGGCTTTTCCGCCGTTATCATCGCCGCGACAGCGTTCAACGCCATTTCGTCCTTTTCCTTGGACATAAATCCGCCGCCGATATGGACGTCGGTAAGCTGCATAATTTTAAATTCACCGTCAGTTACAAACGTATAACAGCCGTCAGCGCCTAGTGTAGGAACCAATTGTTGTCCGTTATAGTCTACTTTATCAAACGTTTTGGCAAATGCGTCTCTGTTGTTATTGCCAACCGTATTTGTGACAGCAACTGCGGTGGCAATCAGTCCGATAATTAAGACTATCGCCACAATAGTTTTTAAAAAATTAATTTTTCCTTTTCCGTCAATTCGATGTTTTCTTGTCATATTCACCTCATACCAAATAAATCCAGCCCACCACAACGATTGCAACATTCAGCAACGCCAATAGTGGCATAAACACCATAAAATACCAATGTTTTGTTTTATGGTGGCATAAATACATACCTAAGGTTGTGCCGACCCCGCCCATAAAAAGCGCAATTTTAAACAACGTAAATTCCTTTATTCGAGTTTTCCCTTTTTTAGAATTTACCTTGTCTACCGCCATAACGACAAACCCGACGACTGTCATCACGGCAAAAACAGCCATTAAAATATATTTCAATATTTCCATTATTGCTCCAATAGTTTTTCAGACGTTCTTTTAAAGTCTCTAAGCGATAAAGCCGAATACAACACCAATAAAAGGTATATTGAGCACATCGCTATAGTTAAGCCTAGCGGAAAGTCTGTGAAAATCCAAACGAAAAGTATCGCGATTATTATGCCGATATAGGCGCACAACATTGTAACAATTTGCCATTTTTTTGCCGCTCCGTTTCGGAGTTTTTGGAAATTGAACACTAAGAAAGCAAAAGTAATAATTAACAATA
This sequence comes from uncultured Bacteroidaceae bacterium, assembly GCA_964604875.1. Classification (GTDB taxonomy): domain Bacteria; phylum Bacillota; class Clostridia; order Christensenellales; family CAG-917; genus JAVVSR01. Next base: position 4,921 of record CAZSAC010000009.1, read on the forward strand.
AGTCACAAATTCCCGAAAACGTCATAATTGCTATCGTTATGGCTTGCCCTATGGCGTTTCCTAAGCTATTGTTCTCTCCGTCGGCGGGCGGATTTGTTTCGGCTTCATTTATCGCCTTTTCCGCATCAAAATAGGACGCCAACCCCGATATGAGGACTACCGAGGCAACCGATATTGCCAAAGTTAGAATTACAATAAAAAAAATCCCTAGGCCTCTTGTTGATTTACTCATCACGGTCGTCCTCCTCGCTGTCATATCCGTTTGAGTATGAATTATTTATATAATCCAATTTGGGATATTCACCGCCAAAGTCATCCTCGTTTTCCACCGCAGGCGTATCATAAAGCTCCCGCTTCTGCTCTGCGTTGGACAAAAAAGCATACGTGATACAAGACACCGTCAGACAAATAATCAGCGTAAACGCCTTCCACATTTCCGAGGGACGCATAGCAAACATCGCAACAGCAAAAATGGATAAAATAACCGAAATAATCACAAGCCTTGTGTTATAGCTTATCGTATATTTGGGAGGGTCAAAAGCTTTTAAGCGTTTTATGTAATGCAAAATGAAACTCAACAAAAACAAACACAGTATAACGCCCAAAAAAATCATAAAGAAGAAAGCGAACGCTCCGAAAAAAACCAACAGCAACGCCAAGCCTCCCGTCAACGCTTCGCCGATGGAGCCTCCTGCATTTTCCTGTAAAATTTCCTCTCCTGAATTAAAAACCGATTTCGAGCCGACAAACGTAAAACAAATTATTACAATGAACATTGCAATAACAATTCCGCCCATTATTTGAGAAGCCAACTTCATATCAACCTCCACCAACAGCCTATATATTATAATATCATATAAAAAATAATTTTACAATCGTTTTTTTTGCCAATAAAAGGGGGATGGCTAGGTGCAAAACACCTAGCCATCTTGGGGGGATAATAAAATGATAGCACATCCATAACGGACGGCTTTTTTTGTACTATTTTACAAGGACTTTTTTTAGCTTCGCAAAGCGAGGTAGTCCATCCTCTAAAGGCGCCTTACAGTCACCTTGAATTAACGGCAACGCATATTCGGCAAATTCTTTAGAAATACCTGTGCCGTTGTTGATAATCCATTCCATCGGGACAGTTTTTTCTGTGTTTGCGGCAAGCTCCAACGGTAACAACTTATAGTCACAAACGTATTTATCGCCTTTTTCGCGTTCAAACACAACCATTTTGTCGCTTTCGCCCTCAACCGCCGCTATAACCGCTTTCTTACCTGCGTTAAACGCTTCTTCAACGTCTGTCTTAGATGCGATATGAGCGCCGCAACGTTGCATTAAGCTAAACTCTATAGCGCGTGTTTTGACACCCAAGCGCTCTTTCACAATGTTGGCAAGAACTGCGCCGACACCGCCGAGCTGCGCGTGTCCAAAAAGGTCGGTGGCAGATGCGGTAAATTCACCAACATATTTGCCTTCCGCCGTTTTAATGCCTTCAGACACAACTGCAATGCACTTGTTCAAATTATTATTGCATACTTCTTTAACATTGTCAACAAATTTATCCACATCAAAGGGCACTTCCGGCAAATAAATTAAATCTGCGCCTAAGCCCTTGAGATTGGCAAGCGACGCCGCTGCGGTAAGCCAACCGGCGTTACGTCCCATAACCTCGATGACGCAAACAAGCCCTGTATTATATACCTTAGCGTCAAGATTAATCTCCATCACTGTGGTGGCGATATACTTGGCAGCGCTGGCATAGCCGGGACAATGGTCGGTGCCGAAAAGGTCATTGTCAATAGTCTTTGGCACGCCGATTACGTTGCAATCCCAACCGCTGTTTTTCATAAACTTGCTTATCTTGTTGCAAGTATCCATACTGTCGTTTCCGCCGTTATAGAAGAAATAACGGATATTATATTTTTTGAAGACTTCCAATAAGCGCTTATAATCCTTATCGTCAACTTCAACAGGTTTGAGCTTATAACGCACAGACCCGAGCGCTGAAGAAGGAGTATATTTTAAAAGCTCAAGTTCAGACGCTTCTTCTTGTCCGATATCGAAAAATCTTTCATCTAAAACACCCTTGATTCCGTGTTCTGCGCCGTAAACTGCGGTAATATTTTTTTGTTTTAAGGCTTCGATAAATACGCCCGCCGCGCTTGCGTTAATAACTGATGTAGGTCCGCCCGATTGAGCAAACATACACGCTCCAACCAAATTTTTCATAGATAATCTCCTTATAAACTTAAAATATGAGCGATATCGTAAAGCCGAGTATCAAATATGCGTTTCATCGAAAGCGCCTCGTCAATATCCATATCGTTTATTATATTATTTTTTATACCGACAACCCTGTTTGATTGCCCTTTTACAATCAAATCTACCGCCCTGACAGCCAGCTTAGCCGCCAAAACACGGTCAGCCACAGTAGGCGCTCCGCCTCGCTGAATATGTCCTAGACGAGTAACACGGATAGATATGCCTGATTTTTCTTTTATTTTGTCGCAGATTTCGTCGGCGTCACCCGCGCCCTCTGCCAAAATAATCATATTTGAGGTTTTGCCACGCTGATAGCTCAGCGCGATTTCATTTGCGATTGCGTCTAAATCATAGGGCATCTCGGGCACTAAAACGTATTCTGCTCCGCCCGACACCCCTGCGTATAAAGCAATGTCTCCGCAACGTCTGCCCATAACCTCTAAAAGGCTGACTCTGTCGTGCGAGGTCATCGTATCACGCAAGCTGTTTATCGCCCAAATAACCGTATTTACCGCAGTATCGAAACCTAAGGTATAATCGGTATAAGCCAAATCGTTGTCAATCGTACCGGGAATGCCGATAACCTTAATATCCGTTAACGTGCATAAATCTTTTGCGCCTCTGAAAGAACCGTCGCCACCGATTGTAATAACACAATCAATACCTAAATTTGACAGGTTTTTAGCAGCCAACTTTATGCCCTCTTCGGTTAAAAATTCAGGACACCTTGCCGTCTTTAAAACAGTGCCTCCCCGTTGAATTATATCCGAAACCGAGCGAGAATTCATTGGAATAATCGTGTTGTCTATCAGCCCTTTATAGCCCCTTTCCACACCGAAAACTTCCAAGCCTTGATTGAGCGCGTATCTCGTGCAAGCCCTAACGCACGCATTCATACCCGGCGCGTCGCCACCGCTGGTTAATATTGCAATTTTTTTTATACTATTTTTCATTTTTGATACTTTCAATCATACCGTGTTTGGTATAAACCTCTGCGTCGCCTTTAATTTTTATTGCCGAAGTCTTTTGTGTAAACTGCGCAATCAATACCTCGCCCTTGTCGAGCATTTCCGTATGGTGCGACCGAGTTTCTCCACCTCGAGTCAAGCCGATAACCTGCACGCCGCTGTTTTTAGCGCGGATAACAACGTATTCTTCTCCGACTGCTTTATCGATATTTTCAAGGTTTTCCATAATAAGCCTCCAGTTTTAATTATAATAGCTATAAACTAAACAAAAGTCAAGTTTTATGGCGCAAAATTGCCTAAGTTATTCAGATACAATCTTGACGTTATCTCTTCCGATGATAACGGAGAGGTCATACTCTAATTCGGGCGATATTTTAACTTTTTCGGGCGCGCATTTCAGCCCCCAATCCAAGCGAATTTGCACCTCGCTGTCACCCTTGTGCGCCGCCAAAAGTTTTCTTGTCTCAATAAGTAGCGGGGCTATCGCCTCTTTATCCCCCGATAGCGTAAGCAAAAGATGCCTTTTTTGTGCGGGAATAATTTCTGTTGTGGTTTCTTGTTCCTCCAGCGGGAAGACTTTGGATACCATAATTTTGGGCGATTCGTCCTCTCTTATAGATACCTTTCCTTCAAATATAACAAAGGCGTTATCCTTCAATAAATCACGATAATTTTCAAACGAGCGAGAATATAACACAAAATCCATTTGACCGTATAAATCTTCAATGACGCCCACGCCCATAGTGTCGCCTTTTTTGGTAAACCGTTTTTCAAATTGATTAATTACACCGCCGATTTTAACATATTTATCGTTAAAACTTTTGTCATAGTTGACGGATTTGAAGCCAATTTCCTCTTCGCCCGTCAATTCAGCCTCGTCCTCGCTTTCGGCAACCCTAAGCATTCCCGAATTGAAATTTAAAGCCTTAAGCTGTTCTCTAAACGTATTCAGCGGATGCCCCGTGACATACATACCCAAAACTTCTTTCTCATATGTCAGTTTTGTTATATCGGCATATTCTGCAATATCGGCATATTGAAATTTAATAAAGTCTGCGGCAATCAGTTCATCAAACAAGGATATTTGCCCGTTGCTGCAATTTTTTTTGTCCTTCATAACCGAATCCATAATTTGCTCATAGCTTGCCATAAGCGTTGCCCGGGTTCGCCCGAACGAATCGAATACGCCGCCCTTTATCATACTTTCAACCATACGCTTGTTTAGGTTGTTTCCGCTGGTGCGGTTTATAAAGTCTTCCAGGTCGGAAAAATCGCCCTTTGCATTACGCTCGGCAATGACGCCTTCCACGGCAATTTCTCCCACATTTTTGATTGCCATAAGCCCAAATCTAAGGTTCTGCCCTTCAATAGAAAACCTCACCTGACTTTTGTTTATGTCGGGTGGCAACACCTTAACGTTTATGGAATCAAGATAATTTATATAGTTTGAAACTTCATCGGCGTTGGTTATACGGTTGTTTAAAACCGCCGCCATAAAGTGCAAGGGATAATATCGTTTCAACCAAGCAGTTTGATAGGTTATGACGCTATACGCAGTTGCGTGGGACTTATTGAAAGCGTATTCGGCAAATTTATAAATCTGCTCAAACAGCTTATCGGCAATTTCTTTAGGCATACCACGTCTGACTGCGCCTTCAATAATCAGCTTGCCTTCGTCGTTGGTTTTACCGTCGATAAAATATTTTTTGTTCGCCGCCATCTTTGCGGCGTCTTTTTTACCCATAGCGCGTCTAAGTTCGTCAGCTCCGCCAAACGAATAACCCGCAACCTCACGGGCTATCTGCATAACCTGCTCTTGATATACGATACACCCGTATGTAACTTCCAACGAGTTTTTCAGCATCGGGTGCAAATAAGAAATTTTATCCGGATTGTTTTTACCCTTAATATAATCGGGGATAAACTGCATCGGTCCCGGACGATATAACGCCACTCCTGCGATAATTTCCTCCAAATTGGTGGGTTGCATTTGCATCATAAACTTTTTCATACCCTCGTTTTCAATTTGGAAAATTGCTTTTGTATCACCGCTTGAAATAAGCTTATACACCTCTGGGTCGTCAAAATCCAACGCGTCTAAATCGGGACGTTTTCCCTCAGTTTGTTGAATATAGTCCAGCGCCAGTTCAATATCCGTCAAGGTATTAAGCCCCAAAAAGTCCATTTTAAGCAAGCCTAATTCCTCAACCTGTTTTTTGTCGAACTGAGTTGTGACAAACTCACCGCTCCGTTGCAGAGGAACATAGCAGTCAACGGGCTTGGGACAAATCAAAACGCCCGCCGCGTGCATACCTGTTTGGCGAGGCATATTTTCCACTCGTAAAGCCATATCGATAATGCTTTTTGCAACCTCGTCCTCCTCGTAATACTTTTTCAAATCGGGCGAAAATTTCTTAGCGCGGTCTTCTTCTGTTTTAAAAGTTGCGTTACCCAGCGCCTCGCTGATTGTAATTTTGGGGACTGCGGGAATTGCCTTTGCCCACTTATCGGCGTCAGCGTAGGGTATACTGTAAACCCTTGCGATATCCTTTACCACCGCTCGGGCAGAAAGCGTACCGTAGGTTATAATTTGAGCCACGTGGTCGTGACCGTATTTTTCTGCGACGTATTCTATAACGTTGCCTCTTTTTTGAGTGCAAAAGTCAATATCAAAGTCAGGCATACTGACACGCTCGGGGTTTAGAAATCTTTCAAAAAACAAGTCGTACTTTAAGGGGTCGACATTGGTTATCCCTATGGCGTAGGCAACAATACTTCCAACCCCGCTACCACGCCCCGGCCCAACGGGAATACCGTGCGTTTTTGAATAGTTTATGAAGTCCCAAACTATAAGATAATATCCTGCAAAACCCATTGAAATAATAACTTTAAGTTCCATTTCAACACGGTCAAGTATCTCTTGCGTTATTACCTTGTATCGTTTATTTAATCCTTCAAATGCTAAATCACGCAGATAAGCGGCCTCTCGCTCACCCGTATGCTCAGGTAATTTTTGATATTTTTCATACGGTATCTGATATTCGGGAATTTCATAACAGCCCGCGTCTGCCTTGGTTTTTACGATAACGTTGCATTTGTTTGCAATTTCAACCGTGCTCTCTAAAGCCTCCTCGCACCAGCTGAATTTGTCGTGCATTTCATCATAGCTTTTGAGATAAAACTCCTGTGGCTCCAGCTTCATTCTGTTGGTTTCATTAAGCTGACGCTTTGTGCTTATGCACATCAAAACGTCCTGCATATCGGCGTCTTGTTTTTCTATGTAGTGCACGTCGTTTGTCGCAACAACTTTAACACCTATATCCTTTGCCAACTCGTACAATTTCGGCAATACATAAAGCTCCTTATCTATGCCGTGGTTTTGAAGCTCAATATAAAAATCGCCCTCGTCAAACAAGGCTTTCAGCTCCAAAGCGTGCCTTTTTGCGCCCTCGTAATTGTCTTGAATCAAAAGCTCGGGCACAAGCCCTTGAATACACGCCGTCAAGCAAATAAGCCCCTTTGAATATTTCTTTAAAATATCCATATCAATTCTCGGGCGATAATAAAAGCCCTCTAAAAACGACAAGGACGAAAGCTTCATCAGGTTTTTATAGCCTTCTTCATTTTTTGCCAAAAGGATAAGGTGATTGCCAGCCTTTTCCAAAGGGTCGTTAAAAAATCTATCTTTGACAAAATAAAATTCGCTTCCGATTATACCCTTTATTCCGCTTTTTTCCAAAGCGTGAGCAAAAGCGTATACGCCGTACATATTCCCGTGGTCGGTGATTGCAACGGCTTTCATTCCCTTTTCCTTTACCGCCTTAATAAGCGGCGAACCTCCGCTTCCGTTAATACGCGCGGCTCCGTCGAGTAGGCTGTACTCTGTATGTAAATGTAAATGAACAAAATCTTCCATAGTTTTTCCTATTCTTCCGTATCCAAAGTTTCACTTATGCTTAGAAGCTTCCTAAAACGATGGTTTATACCGCTTTTGGAAACGTCCCCGAAAGCCTCGACGAAAAAGTCTAACGATGCTGTCGGATTATTAAGTCTGAGTTCCGCAAGCTCCCGCAATTTCTCGGGCAATTTTTCCAAACCCAGTTTTTTTTCAATGTTATTTATGGCAATAATTTGTTTGGCTGAGGCGATGGCAATTTTATCATAATTTCCCACCTCGCAGTTGCTCTTTCGGTTTAAGTTATTGCTAAGCAGCCGTTCTACTATTATGTCCTGCATATATAAAACCGTATCGCTTGCGCCAAGCAATGCAAAGAAGTTGCTTATCGCTTCGCTGTCTTTTACATATACGACGCTTTTTCCGTTTCTTTCAGTCATCTTCGCCAAAATCCCAAAGTGCTTCAACAGACGAATAACCTGCTCGGAAAAATTTTCATCGGTCAACAAATACTCTAAATAATAGCCGTTTCCGTTGCTTTCAATTTCCTCGGTTTCGCCGATGATTTTACTTGGAACGTTCGCTGAACCCGTCGCCACAAAAAGCGAAGCCAAAAAAAACTTTGCGCAACAGGTTTTTTGAACTACATTTTCACTTATATCGCCGGAAATTGAAAACGTACCGTCGGGCTCGTCCACAAAAATGCCTAAATCCGTCAATATTGTCCTAGTGTGTCCAACGGGGACCTTAACCGTAAAAATCCTGCCCTTAACTAATCCGCTGTTAACGTTTTTCATTTCGGCGTCAAGCGTGGCAAAATAAATGGATTTTATGATGTGGATTATGCTTTTAACATAATCATAGTTTGAGCTTTCAAAAACTACCGACGCGCCTTTTTTTGACAACGTCAAGCTTCCGCACGCCTTCACAGCGGCGCAAAGCCACCCTAGCTTACAACATTTATCCTCGGGTGTTTTTGCAAGAATCTCGGTTTTTGCGTATTGGTTAAAATTAAGTTTCTTATCCATTGCGTCTGGTTGCCTTATATGCGTTAAGCCTTGTAAACTCCGGCTTCTTTCCTAGGTTCACAATTCTGTCTTTGGGGATTTGATATTTTTCAATCAACGGCAAAATCGCCTCTAATTTGCCTATTTTTTCGGGTTTGTGCGCGTCGGAATTGACAATAAACTTGCATTGAGTTTTAAGCATTTCTTCAATGCTTTCTTCAATTAAATCCATATGACGTACGTTAAGCTCGATTATTGTTCCATATTCTGCCGCCACCTCGCAAACTGCGTGAGCGTCAACCTTAGCGTGTTCGTTAATGTGCGCGAGAACATCAATCGGATAATGCGCGATTGCGCGGATATAAGCCTCTGTATTGCGGTTTATAATATTATCCGACGGCTTAAAAACTTTGCTTATAAAGCCGTTGTACATTATGTATTTTACATACTGGCGATACCCCGTGCTATCGGCGAAACGATGAAAGCCCGCAACCAAAATATCCAGCTTGTCCATCTGCTCATAATTTAAGTCAACGGTGCCGTTGGTGTCAATAATATTTGCCTCTATCCCTTGCAAAATATCAATTTGCGGATAGCTTGTCCGAACCTTTTGAAGTTCTTTTACCTCTTTGGAAAATTTCCTCGGAGTAAGCGACATATATTTATTGGAAAATCCGTGGTCGGTTATTGCAATTTGTTTCAAGCCCAACGCAATAGCCGTCTGCGCAATCCCTTCTATCGAGTTTACGCCGTCGCTGTAAGTCGTATGGATATGGTAATCTCCGTAAAAATCCATCTAATCTCCTATCAGTTCCACCTCACGTTCAAGTGAAATACCGTATTTATTATTTACCACTTCCGCCGCGTAATCCGCTAACCGAAGATAATCTGCCGTAGAAGCTCCGCCCTTATTGACAATAAAGTTGGCGTGTTTCATTGATATTGCCGCGCCTCCGACCATATAGCCCTTAAGCCCCGCCCTGTCGATATACCACCCTGCGCTTTTTCCGTCCGCTTTTTTAAACACGCTTCCCACGCTTGGCTCGGTTGGTTGAAGCCTGTTTCTTTTTTCGACATAGCCTTCTATACGCCGTTTTATCATACCTACATCATCTGGCGCTAGGGCAAATTCCGCGCTCAGTACAAGCTGCTGATTTGACTTAATTTCGCTCGTACGGTACCCGAAATATAAGTCGTCTCTTTTGTGCATTTCAACCGAAGTGCCGTTTAATATCTCAACTTTAATAAGCTTATCTGCCATTTCGACACCAAACGCGCCCGCATTCATAGCTGTCGCTCCGCCGACTGAGGCAGGTATCCCAGTGCAAAACTCCAACCCTGCCAATCCGTTTTCACACGCAAGCTGTACTGCCGCCGCCAAATTTACTCCGCCCGTTGCGTATAGATTGTTTCCCCGTACAGATAGGGCTCTCATTCTTTTAAGCGATACAAACGTACCCTTATAGCCCTTATCGGATATAAGCACGTTGGTGCCGTTTCCGATAATCAAATATGGTTCTCCCGAGGTGACTAGGGTATATATGGTTTCAATCAAGCCTTCAACGTCTGTCGGGTATAAAACTCTGCTGACCTTTCCTCCGCTTTTGAAACTCGAAAAAGTTGCCCCGTCCATGTCTTCTAAAATATTTACAGCATAACCCTTAAGTCGCTTTATAAAAAAAACCATTGAATATAACGCCCCTTTTTTGTGACATTATATTCGTCTTGCCTTATTTTAGTGACTTATTAATCCTGTTTGCCAATTCAATATTTGCGTCGTATCCGCCACGTTGAAGCTGGAAATTTTTTGCCGCTACTTCAACAATAATCGCAAGGTTCCTACCCATCATAACGGGAATAACCAATTTGGGAATTTGAACGCCTAATACGTCGAAGAAATAATGAAGCTCATCGCTTCTTCCGTAGGGCTTACTTTTATCGTATTCCACAAGCTCGATGACCAAATCCACCTCGGTGGATTTTAATACGCCCGCCACGCCGTACATATTTTTAACGTTGATTATACCGACGCCCCTCAGTTCCATAAACTCCCTAATTCTGTCGGGCGCGCTTCCTATTATGGTGTTCTTAACGCATTTCAGTTCCACCGCGTCATCGGACACCAGCATATGTCCTCTATGCACAAGCTCCAAAGCCGTTTCGCTTTTACCGATTCCGCTTCTGCCCGTCAACAAAACCCCGACGCCGTCTATATCCAGCAATACGCCGTGTATTTGAGTTTTCGGCGCCAATAAATCGTTTAAATAATTGATAATGTCATTGACAATTTCTGTGGTGATATCCTGAGAGCTTAAAATCGGACATTTATACTCTTGGGCAATTTCTATCATATTTTTGCAAGGCTCAAAGCCTCTGCTGATGACCAAACAAGGTATCTCGTGAGAAAACAATTTTTTAAGCGACGCTTTTCTGGCAGAATCGGAAAGTTTATTTAAGAAAAACATTTCCGCGTTGCCGACAACCTGCACTCTGCTTTCTGCAAAATAGTCGTTAAAACCGCTCAAAATTAAGCCCGGTCTGTTTACACTTACCGTCGATAGCTTCATCATTGCGTCGGGTTCGGCGTATAAAATTTTTAAATCAAATTTTTCGGCAAAATCCTTTACGGATACAACTTGTCCGGCTGTTTCTTCTATGCCAACGTTAATAAATGAATTCATCCTATACCTCTAAGCAAAATTTATGTATGGTTTTTGCCACACCGTCGTCATCGCAAGACTCTGCGATATAATCAGCTTGTTCCTTTAATTCGGCAACGGCGTTTCCGACAGCGACGCCAAACCCCGCAAACTTGATTAAATCCATATCGTTCAGATTATCGCCAAACGACATCACTTCAGACGCAGATAAACCATATTTTTGACACAGTTTTTCTAAGGCGTAACCTTTTGACGTGGATATATTGACGGCTTCAACGTTATCAAATTTGCTGGAATTTATCAACAGACGCGAACCAAAATATTTTATGGCGGCTTGTCTGATTGCAAAATTTTGTTCCGTAATTACATTGCAAAAAACCTTATATATCGGCTCTGAAGTTTCTTTTACCAAGGTTTCAAGGCTATCTACAACCCTCAAGGGAACATTGCAATATTTTACATAGTTTCTTGCATATTCGTTGTCTCTATCGACATAAACGTCGTTGCCGATATAGACTTGCATATTTAAAGCCTTATCTCTCATAAAACGGCAATATTCTATCGCCGTTTCAGCGTCCAACGTAACCCTATCCAAGCACTCGCCCGTTTGTATATTTGCCGTCAGCGCCCCTTGAAAGCAGATTAAATCACCAATCAAGCCCAACGCTCTTGCCTGTTGTATTATAGAGGCGTGCATTCGACCCGTGCAAATAACAAAACGCCCGCCCGCTTTCACATACTCGTTTATAGTATCAATGGAATATCGGCTGATTTCCATAGACTTTTTAAACAATGTTTCATCAAAATCGGACGCTACCAACTTGTATTTCATAAAACCTTCTTTGCTGTATACTAAACTATATGGTATAGCTATTATATATTAAATTTCCCTCAAATACAAACGTTTTCCCGATAATATAACCGTTATTTTTTGGTTTGATTAAAGTATTCTATAAGTCTGTCGGCATCAGGCGACGTAATGCCCCTGACCTCCAATAACTCGGATTTTTCCGCAGAAGCTATTTTGTTTGTCGACAAAAAGTGTTCATACAACGCGCGGATTTTTTTATCTCCAATCCCCTTTATCGACTTTAGCTCGCTCACCGCCATATGCTTTGACCTAAGCTTTCTGTGATATTCTATGGCAAATCTGTGCGCCTCGTCACGGATACGGCAAACCAACGCCAGCGCCATACTGCGTCTCGGCAAAATGACGGAATCTGCAACATTCGGCATAATAATTTCCTCTTCCCTTTTGGCAAGCGAAATCATCTGCGTACTCACTCCGCTTTCCTTCATTGCCTCTAAGGCATATTTTAATTGCCCCTTTCCGCCGTCTATAACAATTAAATCCGGCAATGCTCCAAAGCTTTCGTCTGAAGAAGACAACCTTAGAAAACGACGCAGCAAAACTTCCTTCATGCACGCAAAATCGTTATTGCCCTCAACCGTCTTAATCTTAAACCTTCTATACATTTTTTTTGCCGCTTCGCCATTGATGAACACCGTCATACTTGCAACCTTATCCGTTCCGCTGATATGAGATATGTCGTAACACTCTATCCTAGACGGAAGCTTCTCCAACGATAGCTTTTCTTTTAAGCTTTCAACCGCTCCCTCTGTCATAGAATAACGTTTAAGTTTTTTTACAACGAAATTGTTTAAATAATCCATCGCGTTGTTTTCCGCCATTTGAACAAGCTGTTTTCTAACGCCTTGCATCGGACATATTATATTGACTTTTTTCCCGTATTCCGATTGTAATACAGACTCTAAGGATTTTGTCGATTCTAGTGTTATACCAACCGCTATCTCATCGGGGAGAGAAGGATTTTGCTGATAATATTGCATAATAAATTGTGACAGCATATTATCCATAAGATTATTAAAAACAAGGTCGGATTTTTCAATACTATTTGCGTTTTTCTCAGTATTTATCGGGGAATTTGAATCGTTGACCAAATTGGTCAACGGATAATTATCTCCGCCTAAAAGCTTTCCGCCTCGCACAATCAACACCGATACGGCAGAATACACGCCGTTGTCGGCAACGGCAAAAATATCAATGTTATAATCTTTTGGCAAAGCTGAAATTTGTTGTCGAATCAGCTTTTCTAAAACCTTTAGCTTATCTCGATAGTACATTGCCGATTCAAAGTCTTCTTTTTTAGATGCCTCAAGCATTTTTTCTTCAAGCAGCTTATGAATTGTATCATCATTACCCTTTAAAAAATCCATTGTCTGCTTAACGATTACCAAATATTCTTCCTCGGAAATTGCGCCGACGCACGGAGCCTTACACCGTCCGATGTGTGCGTTTAAACAAGGTCTGTGAGAAGACGGCAGTTTCGACAAGTCTTTTTTGCAAGCTCTAAGAGAAAATGCGCTGAATATCAACTCAAAAATATCCTTTGTATTTATGCCCTGCATATAAGGCCCAAAATATTTAGAGCCGTCGTTAACCAGTTTTCTGACTACCTCTACGGTCGGATATTTAGTTTTTAAATTGATTTTAATAAAAGGATAGCTTTTGTCATCTTTCAACAAAATATTGTATTTTGGAGTATATTTTTTGATTAAATTATTCTCCAAAACCAAGGCGTCGATTTCGTTTGCGGTTATAATATAACGAAAATCTACAATATTTTTTACCAGCTGAATTGTTTTTTCCGATTTGTTTCCTGAAGATTGAAAATATTGATGAACGCGATTTTTTAAATTTACGGCCTTCCCAACGTAAATAATTTCGTTATTGGCGTTATACATCAAATATACGCCGCTGGAGGTCGGAAGTTCTTTAAGTTTTTCTCTAATATTAGAGTTCATAGTTATAAAATATGTAGAGGTGGTTTATAGAAAACCGCCGTCCACCGTCAAAGTTTGACCGGTAATAAAAGCTGCGTCGTCCGACAACAAAAAAGCCACCGCCTTTGCAACGTCGCTTGGCGAGCCAAGCCTATGAAGCGGAGTATCTGCCGCCAACTGTTCCTTTTCCGTTTGGGATAAATTGCTTAACATATCCGTATCTATAACGCCGGGGCAAATACAGTTTACACATATACCCGATAAAGCTACCTCTTGCGCAAGCGCCTCTGTAAACCCGATAATTGCCGATTTGGTTGCAGAATACACCACCTCGCAAGACGCCCCTTTCTTTCCCCAAATGGACGAGATATTTACAATCTTTCCACGTTTGCGGGAAATCATATCCGGCAATACTGCTTTCGTGGTATAAATCGTACCCATCAAATTGATGTCAACAAGCGCGTCACATTGACAGTTTTTCATTTCCGTAAACAGCCCTGTCCACGCAATACCTGCGTTGTTTACTAAATAATCAATGCTACCGAAGCGTTGTGTCGAAGCGACAATCATATGCTCAATTTCTTCGGGTTTTGATACGTCTGCCTGTACCGCCAATACGCCGGTAACCAAGCTCAATTCTTGTTCAAGCGCCTTGGCTTCATCTTGACTTGAGTTATAGTTTATTATAATATTATATCTTTGAGCGGCAAGCTCCTGCGCGATTGCCCGACCTATTCCCCGAGCTGCGCCTGTAATTAAAACTGTTTTCATATTATCTCTTTTTTGTCATTTATAATTAAATTATACCTTATACGCCTTTTTTTATCAATTAAAACATAAAAGACTTTACATAATTTTAAATTTAATGTAAAATTCCATATAATTGCTTTGATAATTATACTGAGGTATTATGAATATATTATTTGTTTGTTCGTCCAATATTTGTCGCAGTCCCTATGCAGAAATATTGTTTAAAAAAATTGTTGAAGAAAACGAAATATTGAAAAAAAACGTCACGGTCATTAAATCCGCAGGTCTGGTTACCTTCCATAAAGGCATTTTTCCAAAAACTGCCTTGGCGTTAGAAGCGGAAAAAATCCCAAGTGATGTCTATAACGCTCACGTGCCTACTCATTTTCTTATGGACAAAAAAAGATTTGAAGAAGCGGACGTTATAATCGGAATGAGCAATATGCATAAATATTTTACGCCGTTTAAATATCGCAAAAAGTTTAAAACCCTTTCGGAAGTTGCCGTTGGCAAAGCAATAAAAATACCCGACCCGTTTATGATGAACCAAAACAATTATAATCGGGTTATGGAAGTAATTAAAATGTTTTTAGAAATATACGCAAACAATCTTGAAAAAGAGTTTTCTGAAAACTAGCTCTTTCTAGCCTTCCTTTTTATTAGCAGAGACGCCAAAATCACCGCTACAACAACGCTTAATGAAGCAACGCCTATATAGCCGATTAGTTCTCCTTTTTCGGCGGCGCTTCTTTCTACACGAATTGTCATATTGATAAACTCTGTTCCTTGCTCGTCTTTGCAGATAATTTGATAATCGCCATATTTATTCGGTACATAGGAAAGCGAACCTATTTCGGCAGACGGAGGCGCAAATTCACCGTTTACAGTCCATATTAAATAAGGCGCGGTCGACGGATTAAGATAGCCGTAACCGTCTAGCTTTATCTCAATTTTTTCACCTGATACAAACCTATCATTCTCTAGTTTTGCTGTTAATTGAACTTCTTCTCTTTTGGCGTATTCCACCGTGAGGATATGAGGCTCGCTTTCCAGCGTATAGTTGCTTAGTTCAAAAAAGATACTATAGCTTCCAACCTCCGTTGGCGTGAATGCAAGTTCAACGCCTTTAGCTGTCGTCACCAAATGGTGATTGCCGTTAGAATCCGTACGCACAACGCTCCACTCCACATTTTGGTACGCTATATGCGTTGTTGGCGTAATTTCGTCTTTCCAATCAAATATGTTTGCCCTGAGTTTTACTTCAGATAGCGCGCTTATAACTTGAGCCGAGTTATCGGTTAGCATTTCCGCCTCGGCGCGGAAGATATCGCTTTGATACATCAGCATATCCTTGAGCGATGCAAGCCTATATTGCTCATTGACTGTTTCGGTCAATACCGTTCTTGTCCGCGTAATTGTATCGGATTCATAAGAATTTAACACATTTTTAACATCGGTAACATTTCTATCTCGTTGCAAAAGTAAAACCGCCGACATAAAAGAGGCGAAAGGAGTTGCCATACTAGTTCCGCTTTTTAAGCCGTAATCGTTTTCATACATCGCGCTAAAAATATCCTCGCCGGGAGCCACAAAGCTATACGCCATACCATAGTTGGAGTTTTCCCTCAAATCAAAGGCGTTCGTCCCGACTTTTTTATAAGCCATAACGCCAAAAACCTCGTCGTATGCCGCGGGATAAAACATCGCCTGAACGTATTTAGGCGATAACTCCGCATTCCAGGTATAGTCGTTGCAATGAAGTCCTTTATTGCCTGCCGCGCCAAACAGCAATATGTTTGAAGCGTATGCCGATTTAACGGCGTCGTGTACCTGACAATCTTCGTTCCACTGAGACATACTTATACTGCCAAATGACATATTAATAACATCAGCGCCCATTTTCTTTGCGTAAAGTATGGAATTTGCCGTTGCGGTGGCAGGAAACTCACCTTTACTGTTGCCCGCTTTTATCGGAAGAATTTTGATATAGTTTTCTAATCCGTACCCACGAATTAATTGTGCGATTGTGCCAGCCACGTGCGTACCGTGCCTTGTAAGGGAGCCCGCATTACAATCGTCTTGAGGGGTGTTATCGCCTTTACCGTATGCGACAAAATCCCACCCGCTGATATCATCTGTGTATCCGTTGGCATCGTCGTCAACGCCTGTCGTTCCATTTAATTCTGCCTTGTTTTGATATAGCAACCCCTCGAACGCAGGGTGCGCGCTCTCAATACCGGTATCTATTACCGCTATAACAATAGGGTCGTTTTCATACTGAGTTGCGTTTTTAATAAACCCCTCAGTTTGAATAATTTTTTTGGTTGCGGAATAATCCAAATAGCTTTCGGCGGCGTACCATTGATTTTCAAGCAAAAAATCCTCAGAGATTTCTTGCGCCTGCGCCAACGAAGAAGGAGCCTGAGCAATGCTTAAAACAATTGCCGAAATTACCACAATAAATATCGTAAGTATTTTTTTGTTTTTTGGAGTTGTCATAACGATAATTTTACCACACAAATAATATATAGTCAATAATCGAACATAAAACAAGCCCGACAAAAGGATTGTCGGGCCTGAGATAGACTATAAAACTTTTTTTAAGAAATCTTTTGCGCGGGAATGTTGTGGATTGTTGAAAAACTCAATCGGTGTGTTCTGCTCAAGAATCTTTCCTTCCGCCATAAACAATATTCTTGTCCCGACTTCTTTTGCAAAGCCCATTTCGTGAGTCACAATAACCATTGTCATTCCCTCGTCGGCAAGCTCTTTAATCAAGGAAAGCACCTCCCCAACCATTTCGGGGTCAAGCGCGGACGTTGGCTCGTCGAAAAGCATAACCTTAGGATTCATTGCCAAAGAGCGGATAATAGCAATACGTTGTTTTTGTCCGCCGGACAATGTGCTTGGATATGCGTTCGCTTTTTCCTCTAAGCCGATGCGTTTCAAAAGTTTAATTGCGTTCTCGTTTGCAGAGTCCTTAATTTCCTTTTTTGACGAAAACTCACACGGGATATATTCTTTGGGTTTTAGTTCAACTTTACGGGAAAGTTTTCTTTCTTTTTTTTCGATTCTATTTGTAAGTTCCAGCTTTTGTTTGGTGAGCTCGGCATCATAAGATACAGCAGCTTTGCCGGCAATTTCTTTTATAACCTTTGTTTTTTCCCATTTTTCTTCCAGGGGAAGAAGTTCGGATTTAAGCTGTTCAATCAACGCTTTTAGTTTCTCTTGCTTTACCAAAATAAGCTTGTTTAGCTTATCTCCAAAGTTATACAAAAACTTGTTGTATAGCGGAATAATTAATTTTTGACGCTTGCATTTGTATAAATTTTTTATTCCTATTTTAATCGGCGCTAAGGTTATATTTTGCTGAATCGTCAGATTATTAAACAAATTGAACTGTTGAAATACCATTCCCATCTTTTGACGATGGATATTGATGTTTACCTTGAAGTCCGCAATATCCACGCCTTCAAACAAAATTTTGCCTGCTGTCGGGTCTTCCAAACAATTCAAACACCTCAAAAAGGTTGATTTCCCACCGCCCGAAGGTCCAATGATAACCACCTTTTCGCCCTCGGAAATTGTTTCGGAAATATCGTCTAAAACCAGAAGGTCGCCGAATTTTTTTGTCAAATTAACTACGTCTATCACTTTTCGCAAACCTCCTCTCTAAAAGCTTAACTAAAAAAGTTATAATTAAAACCATCACCAAATATATAGCCGCCAACATTAAGTACGGAACTATATATTCATAGTTGCTGTCCGCGATGGAGCTGAACGCTTTTGTTAAATCCACAACCGCAATAAAACTTACAACCGACGTTTCTTTTATCAAAGTAATAAACTCGTTTCCAAGCGTCGGCGTTATATTTTTTACTGCCTGCGGAATCACAATCCTTTTCATACTTGCCCAATACGACATTCCCAAAGACCTTCCTGCCTCCATCTGTCCGATATCGACAGATTGAATGCCTCCGCGCATTATTTCGGATACATAGGCGCCGCTGTTCATTCCATAAACCAAAATGGAAACCATTATACGATAATTTTCTATGTCCATTCCAAGCTTTGGAGCGGTAAATTTTATTGCCGGACATATTACAAAATATATCAACAGTAATTGAACTACGATAGGTGTTCCTCTAAAAAGCGCAACATATACGTCGCCGATTTTCGATAGGATTTTTGCGCCCAATTTGTACTGTGGCAGAACCTTAACCATTGCGATTATTGTCCCGATCACAATTCCTATAATAAGGCCGACAACGGCGATTAACACCGTTGTCCTTAAGCCTTTCAAAACTTCTATATAGCCGCCTTTTTCAATAAAGGAGCGATAAAATATTTCCCAGCTAGTTTTCATTATTTCTTGCTTGCGAATACGTTTAGTATTTCGTCTACAGTCTTGCAGTTATCGAAATTGGTATCGCCTTTCTTAACAACCAACACTTGAGCCGCGCCTGTTTCATATGCCGCGCTGAAGTTTACCGATTTTGAACGAACAGCGTTTACGGTAAGGCAAGCGAGCGCTAAGTCGGAGTCGCCGTTATTTACAGAAGTCACTACAGCGTCAAATTTCATATCCGAAATAATAAGTTCCATATTTAGCTTGGTTGCGATTATTTTTGCGATTTCCATATCGATGCCATAGAATTTTGAACCTATTTTGTATTCATAAGGCGCAAATGCCGCATTTGTTGCAACGATAAGTTTGTTGGCGGCAGAGCTATTACCGCTAGTTACGCCTGTGTAAACAGAACCTGTAGGCTCATTGCCTTCTTCGCCAACGTTTGCGTAAGCGGCATATATTGCGTCTAAAGTGCCGTCTGTTTTCATATCGGCAATGATTTGATTGACAGAAGTCAATAGCGAGCTTTTGTTTTTATTTACGCCGATAGCGTATTCTTCAACGGTTAAGTTCACGTTAATAACCTTAACATCGTTGCTATATTGCGCCGCCAACGAATCGGCAACAGCCTTGTCAACAATAATATAATCCAAATTGCCGTTTTTCATATCGGTTACGGCGCCAACAATTGTGTCATAAGAAGAAACAGTGGAATTAGCAATACCTGCAAAGCCCCAGTCCGCGTCGCCCTTTACATAGCTTTCGCCTGTTGTGCCCTTTTGAACGCCTATAGAAATAGTGCTTTTATCTTTTGCGCAAGCCGTAAAGGAAAATGCGCAAGCAACCGCCATTGTTAAGACCAAAATAAGTGAGAAAAACTTTTTCATATCAATACCTCTAAAATTTTTGTTTTTGTTATGAACACATCTTAGCATAGTATATTTTTTTTGGCAAGCATTTTTGCATAATTATTCTAAAAATTTTGAATAATTTTCATTTTATTTCGATAATTATGTTTATTTTCAATATTTTATGCATTTTATGCAAGATTTGCAAAGTTTTTATGCAATAATGCAAAAAATCGCACCCTATTGGGTACGATTTAGCGTTATAAACAGTATATTATCTTTTTGCGGCGATTGCTTCTTTTGCTTTTTTGGCTATATCCTCTGCCGTCATTTTGAACTCCGGCTTAAGATAATTCAGTTTGCCTACCTCGCCAAACCTATCCAGCACGCCAACCGAGCGGACAGGAACGGGATAGTTTTCACTTAAGACCTCGCATACCGCGCTTCTTAGTCCTCCGATTATACTGTGGTTTTCAGCAGTTACGGCGCAGCCTGTCTTTTTCACAGATTTTATTATGGTATCGGCGTCAATCGGCTTAATGGTGTGTATGTTAACCAATTCGGCGTCTATGCCGTCTGCCTCTAAAATTTTAAGAGCGTCTAGACTCTCTTGCATCATAATGCCTGAGGCAAAGATAGAAACGTCTTTACCTTTTTTATAAACGTCTGCTTTGAAAAGTTCAAACTTATAATCCTCTGCCGTAAATACGGGCAAAATTGCCTTTCTGAAAAGTCTCAAATAAACGGGTCCGTAATGCTTTAATATTTGAGGCAAGGCTTGTTTAAGTTGGTTTTCGTCAACAGGCTCGACAATAACCATATCGGGTATTGCCCTTATAGTCGATATATCCTCGTTTCCCATATGAGTACCGCCGTTAAGCTCCGCCGAAATACCGGGGTCGGTGCCGACAATTTTAACATTTTGTTTCGCATAGGCAACCGATAACATCAGCTGGTCGCATATACGCCTTGTCGCAAACGGCGCAAACGTTGTGATAAACGGTATAAAGCCGTAACTGGACAAACCTGCCGCTACGCTTGCCATATTAGCCTCTGCAATACCAACGTCAACGGCTCTGTCGGGGAACTGTTCTCTCAGCGCAAAGGTACCGCTTGCCTTGGCAAGGTCGGCGTCGATAACCATAACTCTTTCGTCTTTTGCCATAGTATCGGCAAGCCATTCTTTTAAAATTACTCTTAATTCTGCCATAGTTTACCTCCCCAATTCCGCCAAAGCGGCGCTTACGTCGTCTTGCGTCATAGGCATACTGTGATTGCCATAGCCCTTTGCTTCAATAAAGGATATTCCTTTGCCCTTGATTGTATTTGCGATAATCATTGTCGGCTTATTTTGAGCTTTAGCCGAGGCGATTGCAGCGTCGATTGCGTCTAAATCGTGACCGTCGATAACGATTGTATTCCAACCGAAACTTGCCCACTTTTTATCCAGCGGAGCAATATTGTTTACGTCTGATACCAAACCGTCTATTTGCATTTTATTGTAGTCGGTGAAGGCAATCAAATTGCTAAGCTTTTTCTGAGCGGCGAACATAGCCGCCTCCCAAATTTGTCCTTCTTGACTTTCTCCGTCGCCGATAATTGCATATATCGTTGCGCCGTCAGCCTTGATTTTACTTCCTAAAGCCACGCCCACTGCGCAGGAAAATCCCTGACCTAGCGAGCCCGTTGTCATATCGATGCCGATTGTCTTGTTCATATCGCAATGGCTAGGAAGATTGGTTTTTGATTTATTTAAAGTTAAAAGTTCTTCCTTTTCAAAATATCCTTTGTCTGCCAAAACCGAATAGACCGCAGGACCTGCGTGCCCTTTACTGCAAATTAATCTGTCTCTGCCTTCTTTTTTTGGGTTTTTCGGGTCGATGTTCATATTTTTATAATACAACGAAACCAAAATTTCAACAATCGACAAACAACCGCCGATATGCCCGACACCAATAGAGCCAATACAACGAACTATGTCCGCGCGTATATCGGTGCATTTTTGCTTTAAATCCATAACACTCTCCACTCCTTTTAAATTCATATCTAAATTATACTCCCTGCTTTTTTAGGTGTCAAACCCGATGCGCAAAACTTTAAATATACTAAACAATTAATATAAATAGTATAGACATAATCATTTAAATGAAAGTTTTCGTCATATTCCACGCCGTATATCCAAGATTTTTATTCAGCGTTTTAAATAACGCTTTTCAAGGAGGAAAAAATATGCTAAAATCTAGGAAAATATATTTTGAGGTAATGTTATGAGCAAAGAGAAAAAACAAAGATTAAAACTTTCTACTGTTTTCAGCATAATTCAACTGTTATTATTTCTTTCATCCACGATTACTGCGCTTTCGGAAAATCCCAGCCCGTTAGCCTACATCGCCCTCGGCTTGACCATCGTTTTTGCAATTGGGTTTGTTGCAAGTATATTTGTCAACATACGCAATAACAAAGAAGCCAAAAAGAGCGTAAGCGATACAAAATATGCCGTCAAAACAACCAAAAACGTAATGTCGCTTATCGAACTTGGAATGAACCTTATCACGGTTGCCGTTGCGTTGCTTATCGCATTGGACGCATATCAAAATCAAACAGGCGGTTTAAAAACCACACTTGCCGTAATAGTTGCAGTTTTCTCCCTTTTTAACGTAGTATTCAGCATTGTAAAGAAAATTAAAAAGATGAAAAAAGGCGCGGCAAAAAGAGATGCCAAAGCGCAAAAAAGCGCCGCCGCGGAGCAAAAGGCTGTCCAACAAAAACCCTCTGTTCAAAAGCTTCCACAAGCCGAGCCTAAAAAAGACCAGTCAAAAAAACCAATTAAACTGAATCGGAAATAAAACACGATACCAAATAAAAACGCTTCCAAAAAGGAAGCGTTTTTTATTATCTGTTGTTGATGCTGTCTATAGGTTTCTTTCTGGCTATTCTCCAAATTGGGATTAAGCTTGCTATGAACGCAACAAATACGCTTATCGCCAGCACTAACCCAACCTGCCTAATTCCAACCGTAAGCAACGTCAGCCCAAAGCCGGTATTTGTTCTTATAGCGTAATTACCCGCCGCCGTACCGCATATTGTGAGTATTATCGCAACAATCCACTCAATACCCGCTATTATCAAGCTTTCCGCAAAGAAAATACCAAATACGTCTCTGCTTCTTGCCCCAACCGCGCGCAGAATACCTATTTCGTGCTTTTTGTAAGAAATACTCGTTGCGATAAAGTTCATCATCAAAAACGACGCAAATACCGCAAAGCCTAACCCAATATACATAAATACTTTCGATAACATCTCTATTAGGTTGCTGGTATTATCTAAAAGCAACACCGTGCTATCGTTTATCTTGTATGTCACTCCGTTGGTTGTGGTATAAGAAAACTTCACTAAGTCCGTAATTTCACTTCTGCGTTCGGGCATACTTGCCAAGGCAGTTTTATAAGGCTTTACTTCAGCCACAGCCCCTTCTAAATAAGCTACATTTGCTTTGCTTAAATAAATTATATTAGATGATTCACTGCTTAGCTGGTCTAAAAAATTCCCCGTAAAGCCGGCGATGTTAAACCTATAGTATTTTGGGGCCGGCTCGCTCCAATCACGACTAGCCATTATCAGTTGAGGAAGCGATATCGCTTTAAGTATACTTTCAATTTCGCCTTGCGGAGTATATCTATCAATTGGCGTAACACCGGGAATTCTGTTGTATATGCTAACAGCAGTGATTGTTTCAATGATAATATCATCGTTACCCAAGCTATCGGCTGAGTATCCGTCACAATAATTGACAGAAGTCAGTTTTTCTGCTTTTCTAAGCTGAGTATAATATATATAGTTATCAAAATCATCTTCATTGTTGCTTTCATACGAACATTGTAAATCTTGCGTGGCAGAATAATCTGCAGTTAAAAAGAATTGCGGATTATCCGCTTCAAAACCCGATTTAACAAATATGAGCGCATGAGGGCCGGTAGTCACGCTGGCTGTCAGCTCGGAAGAAAGCAAATATTCTCCCAAATTTAAGCCGCCGACATTGTTTTCTTCCTTTGCCTTAAGGCTTTTAAAATGCTCGTAATCCATATTGGTTTCCACAACGCCAGACACAGTAAAGATTTGTTTGTTGATTTCGATTGTTTTTCCGATAATATCGTTTTCGGTTTTAATTTCCGCCACGTCGGTCTCGTCCAAAGGATTTTTCCAACCCGCAAGTTCAAAGTGCTGATAAATATATTTTGTTATCAAAACTTCATTTGTAGTAGAAGGAAACGCGCTATTGCCTACAAGCTTAAAGCCAAGTTCCCCAAGATTAGAAAGCTGCACTTCTGCAACTCCGCCCACAAGTTGTTTAAAATATCTATTGGCATCAAGCAGCTTATCATTATTGACAAAACCGTTTGGAGATAGCTTCTCGTAGTTTGAGCTAATAGATTTAATAGGAATATAGTTTAAGTTAGTTTGCTTTTCTAAATATTCTATGTCCTCGTCGTTCATATTCTCGTTTCGAATAATTTCCCAATCTTGGATTTTTTTAACTTCACTTTTGCTTAAGGAAACATAGTTAAGCTTATTGTCTATAATAGAGCTAACAATCGTTGTGGTTTTATCGTATGCCGCCAAAGTATCCGCTACTCCAAAAAACGTCAACGCAATAGCCGACAATAATATAGTAACAAAAAGCCTAAAAGGTTTTACACGTAAACTGCTTGCACCGATTTTAAACATATTTTTAATCGGCAGTTTACTTTTGATAAGCTTAAAGTCCGAGGGAGTATATTCGGCAAAGGTAAGTTCCGTTGAGTTTGTATCTTTAAATGCTATACGGTTGCCACTGTCGTCTAACCTCGCAAACTTCTTTAAGTCAGTATTTGTGGCTTTATCACAAGAAATGATTGTATCATCATCGTTTTTTGACACATAGTCATTAATTAGCTTTAAATCTTCAGCAGTTAAATGATAACCTTTTTTGATATGAATAATTTTGTCATCAATAACGTTTAGCCCCTCGCTGATGCTTTTGCCTTGACTGTCGAATTTTTTAATATCGCTTATTACCTTTCCGTCTGAAAGTTCAATAACCCTGTCGCCGTAATACTCTGCAAACTCGCGGTCGTGAGATACAATTATGACAAGTTTTGTTTTGGAAAGCTTTTGCAGTGTTTCAAAAACCTGTTTACCCGTTTTGCTGTCCAACGCGCCTGTAGGCTCGTCCGCCAAGATGATGTCTGGATTTTTTATTAATGCCCTTGCGATTGCAACCCTTTGCTTTTGTCCACCGGAAAGCTCGTTAGGTTTTCGCCCGGCATACCCACCCAAGTCCACTTCTTCAAGCAGTTTATTAAGCTCCTCGTCGGTTGCTTTCTTGCCTTGCAATTCCATTGCAAGAGCGATATTTGCCCCGACGGTAAACTCGGGAAGAATGTTGTATTCTTGAAATATAAACCCTAGGTAAGTGTTTCTGTAGCTATCAAATTCCGACTGAGAAAAATCCTTGCTGGACTTCCCTTTTACTATTATTTCTCCGCTGTCGTATTTGTCAAGCCCACCCAATAGGTTTAGCATTGTTGATTTTCCGCTACCGGATTTGCCCAATATAAACACCATTCCCGTTTCTTCAAACTTAATGGAAACGTCGTCCAGCGCTTTTACGTTAAGCCCTTTTTTGGTGGTATATGTTTTAGAAATATTTTTTAGTTCAATCATATGTACTCTCCTTTTATGATATTATAACATTGAGTATGTGCGATTGTGTTGATTTTTTACGATATTGTTCTAAGCACAATTATATCATTGCGCGTCTTTATTTGCAAGTGACAAAATCTTATACTAAAAGCGTTGTATTTTCCGAAAACACCGTGCTATAATAAATTCAATATTTAAGGGAGGAATTTATGATTAATATTTTATCCTTTTCCGAATTTACAGAAAGCGCTTTGCGCATATTGCGTCAACCGCAGCAAACGCTTCAATGGTACATCATTCCGATTTTGTTGCTTTTTATTTATGTCGTATCAAATGAAGTACGACAAAAAAATTGGAACATTTTACTTGGTGCTTGCGCCCTTTGGGGAATGGACTTGTTTAACGAATTATGGAACTCTTACGTCTGTTTCGGCTCAAACTTTGCGCCCGTTTGGGGCACTCCTATGGGCGTTGGAAACACAGCGTATTTAATTTTAATTGGTTATAACGTCGAAATTTCTTTTATGTTTTTCCTTTTGGGCATTTCTGCGTGTATGCTTCTTCCTAAAGACAAGCATAAGAAAATTTTGGGCATAAATAACCGAGTGTTTTTTGCTGTTGTTATGACCACTGCTGCGGTATGTATTGAATGCTTCTTAAACTATGCGGGGATATTGACTTGGGAATATAGCTGGTGGTCCATAAAGTGTCCGTGGTTAATTTGGCTTATTGGATATCTACCCTTCTTCACTATGGCGTTTATCGTACACGATTTAAACACACGGAAAAAACAGTTTTTAACGTTAGGGTGCATATTCGGCGTAGACTTAATTTTAATTATTATCGGCGCGTCTATCGGATATATTTAAAACTTTCAAATTTGCATAAAAAGAACGGCTACATAGCCGTTCTTTTACATTGCCTATAAATGTTTCTGCCTATAAATTTCTTCTATCGCCAATATATACTTGACGCTTGGCAATCTGTCAACAAATTCAAACCGATAAGAGAATTGCCCGTCAAACGTATCGATACATCTGCCTATAACGTACGCCAACGTTGGCATAGATTTGGAATCAAAAAATATATTAACGGGTTTTTTGTTTATCTCACCGTCAAAGAATAGCCCCTCATAAGTCAGTTTTAGCTGTCCTTCACCTACATATTCAAACAAGCTCGTTTCATCATTTGGCATCAAAACTAAAACCTTATCCGTCATTTCAAAGCTTTCATTTACCTCTTTTTTTACGCTTTCCTCTTGGTAATCAAACCATAAATCCACCCGATTAAACACTTTAGAATTATTTTCAGGCGTGATTAACGCATTTTTATTGTAAATGGCAACGTTTCCGCACTTTGTGCAAATAAGCTTATTGCCTTGTGATATGTTGGCAAACTCCTCTTTGCAGTTGGGGCATTTATAAAGCAGCTTATGAAGCCCTTTTGCCAGCTCCTTCCCCTTGATTTTTATACCGTTGTCGATTGCGTATTGATTGTCATTATGTTCCAACGTCGAAACAATTTTATCGGTAATATCTTGGGCGGAAATTGTTTTAACTTCTTCCTTATTAAATAATTTTTCAAATCTCACGCTAACGGGGGAATGTCTGTGCCCGCCCCACTTAGGGCTTGCGACGTATGCGCCTTTTGATTTTCCAACAACTACTGGAAAGCCCAGAAGCTTGATTAGCTTGCCTATCGCAGGCGAAATATAGCCTGTTGTGCCGTCCGCAGTAACCCTACCCTCGGGGAACAAAAGCACGCTTATTCCGCTGTTTAAATGACGTTTAATTTCCCTAATGCAATTTAAATCTATATTAAATTGGTGCTTGGAAATTACGGGATAGTTTTTAAAAAGTTTACCCACGTATCTATAATAGAACATATTGTACGCCACGACGCAATTTAAAGGCTTTGGCAAAATCCCCCCGCAAAAGAAGGCGGGATCATAAATCGACGAGTGATTGCAAATATAAATACAAGGCTCGTCCATATCCTTAATTTCGCTTTTGTCAACTTTTAAATTAAAGCGTATCTTTGCAAGCCAAACCAAAACCCTGACAATAATCTTATAATACCAAGATTTAAGCTTTATAGGGCTTTCATTCAAGTTTGATTTTTCAACAGTGTTATCGTTTTTTTCCAGAAGTCTCACCTCCAAATTATTTCCTGAAAAAAATTTTTTATTACGTTAAAAAAACGACCTCGGCTTTTGCCGAGGCCGATAATAATACTTTATTAGGTTGTCGGCTCAGTCCACCAGTATACTGGCGTTGTTGCAGTGTAATCCAGTATCCCTCGGGTAACTCTGCTTTCGCTGCCTGTACTCAGCCACTTAAACGCCAAATCATAAACTGCGTCGCTGTCTACAATCACTAAGTTGATATCTGCTACCGCCGCAAATGCGTTAGTTCCAAGTGTCGGCATTGTCTTGCAGCCCAATAAAATTTGTGATAAGTAAGTAGAATCGCCAAATGCGCCTTCTCCGATTTTTGTCAACGCAGGCGCGGTCATATCCCTATCCTCCAAAACATAGGTTGTTTTTTGAATATAAGCGGATTTGTCTGCATTATGCACATAAACCGTGTCCGTAACAACGCCAAAGCTGATTTTCTTTATTGAGCAATTTCTAAATGCGTTATTGCCGATTTCGCTTACAGAGCCGGGGAAATACAAATTTTCCAGCTGTGAGCAATCTTCAAAAGCGCTTTCGCCGATTGTCAATAAAATCTTATAATTTTTATTTGCCTTTTGTCCTACGCCGATTGTCAACGTCGCAAGCTTGATATCGCCCTTAAACGCTTGCGCGCCTATGACGGTGAGCGCGTTATCGCCCGCAATTGAAACGCTTGCAAGGTCTTTACAATACCTAAATGCCGCGGTAGAAATCTCTTTAACGGTTTTGGGAATCGATACCGTCGCAAGAGCTGACCCTTCGAACGCGCTTTCGGATATAATCGTCAAGCTTTCTCCCAACGTAATTCCCGTAAGCTTACAATTCTTAAACGCTTCTTTACCTAAGGAAGTCAACGCGCTTAAGTCGATACTGCCTAATTGTCCTGCGTTTTCAAAAGCGTTTGCGCCGATATTGGTAACACTACTTAATGCGCCGATATTGGTAAGCGCGGAGCAATTTTTGAAAGCGTTTGCGCCAATTTTGCTAAAGGTTGTGCTGTTGGTTATAGTTTGCAAGCTTGAGCAACCTTCAAATGTGCTTACGCCAACTTGAGTAATGGACGTGATGTCGGCAGAAGTAACGCCTGAACAATACGCAAACAAGTTATCCGGCAAGGTAAAGGTATCGTTAAAGGTGGATACAACCTCAATTTGCGTTGCAGAATAGCACCCTGAGAACGGATTTGCGCCAATAGATGCAACCTTTGAGCCAATATAGATTTTGGGAATAAGCGTATTTTTATAAGCCTCTGCGCCTATGGTATTTAATTGAGTAAACTCCGTAACTGTTGCCAATTTGACACAATTTGCAAATGCGTTATCTCCAAGATACGTCAACACGCTTTCGTTGGATACCGTGACGGTTTCCAAATTAGCGCAGCTTTCAAAAGCACGGTCTCCGATTGACGTTATCGCGCCGGAGATTGTTATATCCGTAAGGGCGGATTCTTTAAACATTGCGCTGGAAATCTTTGTTATTGTGTTCGGCAATACCAATGAAGTAACCCCCGTCTTGGTAAATGCGTAAGAACCAATTTCGGATACGTCGTCAAAGTTGATTGTGGTTAACGCGGCGCAGTTATAGAAAGCGTAGCTTCTAATAGACGTAACGTCAGTAAAATCAACCGAAACAAGCTTTGAACAATCCTTAAATGCGTACGTCCCTATTTCGGTAATACCGCCGAAATTGGCAGGCGCATAAGATGTAATCGCTGTGTTTTCAAATGCGTATGAGCCGATTTTTGTGATTGAAGAACCATATGTAACACTCTTTAATTCTTTGGCATTTTTAAACGCGCCGGCAGGTATCTCGGTCAAAGCGCTGTTAGGGTCAATCACAACGTTAACAAATGTAGAGCCTTCAAATGCGCCGTCTTCAATGATGCGAATTGTTGAAGGAATTGTAATTTTGTTTGCCCCTCTTGTGTTGAAGGCGCCTTTTGCTATCGCCTCTACAACATAGCGTTTGCCGTTTATTTCATATTTTCTTGGAATCTGTAAGCCTTTGGCAATTTGCTCGGGTGTGTTAAGGTCGAAATAGCGACAGTTGATTAACGTAGCAAACGTCTCGCCTTCTTTTACTTGGAATTCAAATGTGGTGGAAGAAACGTCATAGTCCACGTCATATTTCCAAGTATAAGCGCCGTCTTTTTTCACCCACTTATTGGTTTCATATTCATAATAAGAGTATGTAATTACCAAATCCTTTTGGTCGCCAACTGCCGAGGTATCAAAGCCCGTAACCGACTTACAATCGGACAATTTAACATAATCTTTTGCGCCGTTTGCAAAATTACGGGTAATAAAGCTACTTGCAAGCTTCAAGCTTTCGCCTTCTACATAATAATCCTTCAAGGCATTTCCCAATCCTTCAATGCGGTCATCAACGGTAATCGGGTCGGTATCGGCAAGTTTAACAGGAGACACCGTATAGTCAAAGGAGTACGTATATCCCGAGCCCGTCAATTTAACGGTTTTTGCAACAGGCAAACCATTGACTCCGATATCGATTACAGAAGTATCAAAGCCTTCATAACCGCACTTATTTATCGGAATTTCGAAAACTGAAGTAATATCCTCGCCAAAATAATTGCCAAAGTTGTAGGTAACCAATAACGTGCCCGCATCGCTGTAATTTTCTAGATATGTATATTCCTTCTTTGCGGTTTCAGCGGGTTTTTCTGCAACAACGCCTATCGGCTTAACATAATATTTAAGCGCTGATTTATAAGTAACTTTTGAATCCGCATAAAGCTTGAAGGTTAAAGTAGCTGTCTTGTACGGAACCATACAAACATCTTCGGAAAAATGCTTGGTAGCGTCATAAGCTATCCATTCATAATTTGCAACCTCGCCTTGATTTGCGGTATTGACGATAACAAATAACTGCTCGTCTTCAGATAAATAATAGAAGTTTTTCAACGAATTCGGAGGGAATCCTTCTCCGTCAAATGCCGTGGCTTTATAATAAGTCGGCAAATCCTTATGAGCTTCGTTTGCTTTGTCATATTTAACGTACTGATAATTGTCCGCTTCGCCTTCCCCTGCCGTGTTAATATACACGTAAAGCACTGCTTCCCGTTTCAATTTGGCAGGTTCAATATCGGCTATAGCGCCGTGAGTTGCCGCACTATATTTTTCCCACGTGTCGGCAACGTTCACATAAAGCTGCATTTCGATTTTTGTATAATCCGGCAAAGCTCTCGCGCTGTCGAAATCGGAGGTCATAATAGCGTAGTCAAAAGCATGAGTGTTGCCGTCGTTGGTGATAATTGAAACCTTGTTTGCGTTAATATCCAACGCTTCTCCCTTATAATAGCTGGTGGTGATTGCGTTAGAAGCGAAACGAACGCTAAATACGCCGTACTCTTCAAAAATATCCGAATAAAGCTTCCAAGTATTGTCCGCAAGGAAGTGGCTTTGGTCAACAAATAACAATTTTAATCCCGGCAATACCGAGTAGGTGGTATCAGCCACGGAACAGAAGGTTTCCGCAGAAATAACAGGAATAACCGCGCCCGTATCGGCAAACACGAGTTTTAGGTTTCTAAGACCTGAAAAAGCATTGGCGTCTATAATTAAAGCGTCGCCTCCGCTGCCTAAGTTTGAGGTAAAGGTAATACTCTTAAGATATGTAGAGTCTGCGCCCTCAAAGGCTTTGATATTTATGGATTTGATGCCTTTATCTGTGGGAACGGTAATAAATCCACCGTTTCCAACATATTTAACCAAAATTCCATTAAGGACAAACCACTCTTGATTTCCTAATCTGTTTTTAATTTGAGCGTTGGAAAATACGTTTTTACCGATTTTTTTGATGTTTGCTTCATCTTCAAAAACAAACCAAGCGCTGGGGCCGGCTTGAGCAAACAAGTCGTCGGCTAAAAATTCAACGTTTGCGGGAATCGTAATTGTAGCCGCTGTCCCGAAATATTTATAAAATAGGTTTCCGAAAATTAAGCTTTTGCTTGCGGGTGTGGTAACAAACACAGTGTTGTCAAAAGCCGTCTTATGAATGTCTTGAATTTTACTATCTACAGCGAATGTGAATGTAGCTCTGTTGATAATGTTGGAGTTTCTAAATGCGTATGCGCCGATTTTTTTCACGGAAGCAGGAATAGTAATACTGCTGATTTCCACGCCTTCAAAAGCGCCTGCGCCGATTTCAATAATAACCTTATCCGCAGGGAAAGTAACCGTTGAAACGCCTTCATATTTGATAACGATATATTCATAGGAATCGCCCACACGAATACCTTTAAGTCTAAAGCCGCTTACGGTTTCAAAAATTACGCCGTCGCCGAAAGCGCGGTATCCGATATCTTTTAGAGAATCGGGAATAATGACCGTACCGCCTAAGGGACTGTCCGCAAACGCGCCTGCGCCGACAAACTTTATGCCCTCGGCAATAGTCAACGAATTTAAGACGTTATAATTTGCAAATGCGCCGTCAGCTATTCCTTTTACGGTTTTGCCGCCGATGCTTGCGGGAATAATCAAGGATTCAGCCGTTCTCGCCCCGACGATTTTGTCGCTTGCGCCTGTAATAACGATAGTACCGTCAATATCGGTAGAATAACTATAAAACGCTTCATCATCAGATATTGACCACTTTGCGTAGACGTATTCATAATCCGCCGTCTTCTTGCCAAATACATACGCAACTCCGTCTGAATCGAACCAACCCTCAAAGGTAAAGCCGTCTTTAGTTGGCGTGGTACACGGCGAAGTATTTGAATTAAATGGATACGAAACAGCATAACTGCCCTTGCTTGAACCGGATACTAAGCAGTATAATCCGTTCACGTTGGGGGTTACTGTAATATTAAATCTTTCCGCCGATTGATGCGCAGGATTGGTAATATCGAATACAACATACTTGTTGTTGATTTTTGCGTAATAACCATCAGCTACCGCCGTACCGAAGTCAGCGTCATAGCGATATGGAACATAAGCGCCTAAACGATTTTTAATAAACTCGCCGTTTTCGGATTTTTCCGGGGAATAGCGGTCTAAATCTTTGTGCTCTGTGTCGTTTTTATTGTATAAAACGTATTTCCCGTTAAGGAAAACATAAGCGCCTGTCGCCTTTGCCAATTCAAAACTATAACGCTGAGGTGCGGAGGTGTTGTCAGCGTACAGTATGAACGTATCGGGAATATAACCGCTTCCAAGATTAAATACCATATTGTATTCAATCGGAGTCCATTTAGCGTATACTGTTGCGTTTTGGGTAAAGTTTTTCGTCCCGACTAAGGTTGTTGCGGCCGCGTCTATGCACCACCCGCCAAACTTATATCCTGTGCTTTGAGGATTCGTCACAGAAGGCAAGCTTTCGCCTTGCACACAAGTTTTTGTTGTGTAGACGTCATTAGCGTTAAGCTTATATTCAATCGTAACATAATTATCTTTCCACTTTGCGTAGAAAGTCGTGCTGTTTTTAGAAACAGTATAGGGGAAAACCGCTTTTGTAATAAAGGTCTTTTCCTCATACCAACCGTCAAAGTTTTTATAATCTTTTGTAGGAGCGGTTGGCGCGTTAACCGTGGAGCCGATTTCAACCGTTACGGGTGAAATAACGTTTCCGCCGTTCGTATTGAAATTAACAACGCCTTTGGCTGGGTCAACAACAGGAGGTTCTTCACCGCCACCGTCATCTTTATCGATGATGTTAACCGTCATCGACGCAGTGACACCCTGATATGTAACCGTAACAGTATGCGTACCGGCCGTTCTAAGCAACGCCTTGTCCGCCTCGGATATCATATCCCACGAAAGCTGAACGGTAGATGTTTTGCCGTCGCTTAGGGTAACCGCCAAAGATATGCCCGAAATTGAAAAATCTTCAACCTCAATATCCGTTGTTGGCACTCCGTCTAGAGTGAAACTCTTAACCGTAACAGTTTCGTCAGGCTTATTACACGCGACAAAAACCATTGATATGGCAACCATAATGGCCAATACGATTAAAATTCTGCTTAGTTTTTTAGTCATTTTTCCCTCCGAGGCTCATGAAAATTCAATTAAGGGTCTTTTTGTTTTTATAGATAATTTTTGAGCCTAATTCTATTTTACTATAGCATAAATTAGGCTACTATGTCAATGTTTAATTATATTTTTATATGCGTATGCGCACATACATATACGTATGTGCGCACAAATTACGCCAAAATGACAATGTTTATGACAGTTTAGTCTATTTTACAGAATAATGGCTGAAGCTGTTTTTCATTCAAGGCTGCCTCCACCGCGTCGGGCATTAGCTCCATATTCGCGATAAGTGACTTTGTTTTAACCTCGGGGCTGTCTTGCCCGAAAGGCACAAAATATACATTTTTCGTATTAAGCAATATCCCTAAGTTTTTAGCGTTTGCTCCCAACGCATCGTTTGAAGACAGCGCCAATAGCACCGGATGACAGTTCCTTAAGTGCGCTTTCACAGCCATTGTCACGGGAGTATCCGTTATTCCATGCGCAATCTTAGACATCGTATTGCCCGTACAAGGCGCGACTATCATTAGGTCTAGCTTGCTCTTGGTGCCCAAGGGTTCTGCGTCTACAATTGAAGTTATAGGCTCTTTTCCCGTTATTTCCACCACTTGACGCCTAAAATCCTCCGCCTTATAAAAGCGGGTGTCATAGTCAGATACAACATAAGAAAAAATCGGATACAGGTCATAACCTAATTCTATTAGTTTTTTCATCGCATTTAACGCCTTTTCTAATGTGCAAAACGAGCCCGTTACGGCAAACCCGAGTTTTTTATTCATAACTCTCCCCCTGTGATTTTAAAATGTTTTCCAACATAAGCTCGGCGCATGCCCTTGCCCTAAGTTTTGAGGGCAACGCAGGATAAACGAAACTGTTTAATCCCAATTCTCTTGCCCTCTCGTGATTTAGCCCGTACGGACTTGACGAAATATCCATAATTATGGTCTTTTTTTTCAGCTTCGACAGTTGTTCGTCAGTCAAAATTTTGGCAGGCGCCGTATTTAATATAATATCGTATTTTCTGTAGTCGCATTCCTTATATGTGACGGCATTTGCCAAAATTGAAGCATCTGTTGGACTAGACGTCACAATTTCAAACTTTGCCCTTAAATCATATAAATACTTTGATATAGCCTTTCCGCATTTTCCATACCCGACAACAGCTATCTTATACTCTCTCAGTTGCCTATCGATGATACCTAACAATATTTGCAACGTCGCTTCTGCGGTAAAGTCGGAATTGGAAAGCGCAAACTTATCATCTTTTAAAAACTCAAAAACATTAATTGCGTTTTTTTGCGCAACCTCGCAGATACCCTTATCCGCCTTTCCGCAATATACCGTTGACCCACTTCTAATTTTTTCCAAGGCGTCCGTCTTTAGAACATAATTCGGCGCAAATACATAAATTATTTTGTATTCCTCGCTTATGAGTTCTGCATTCTCCAAAAGCACGCTCCCCCTCTCATGGAGAAGCTCTGATAGAATATTAAGTCTTGCGTCGCCTTTTGCTAGAACATAAAATTCGCTCATACCATCACCCCTATATTTGCATACTATGTAAATGTGAGATATTGAGTGTCACCAAAAATTTTATATTTGTGAGGTTATAAATTATGGAAAAACATTTGTTTCTGGGAAGCAACACTCCCGAGGGATTCTATGGCCGTTTTAACGATATGCTTTCTCTGTCAAAAACAGTAATACTGAAAGGAGGCGCAGGAAGCGGGAAAAGTACGCTTATAAAAAAAGTTGGCGCAAGAGCGTTGGCGGAAAATTTTGATGTAGAATATTATCATTGTTCAGGCGACGCCCAAAGCCTGGACGGAGTATATATTCCAAAGTTAAAATGGTGTGTATTAGACGGCACGAGCCCACACGCGCTTGAACCCAACTTTGCGCAATTGGATCACTTCGTTTTTAACTTATTACAAAATGCAAATACTGCAATAATCGAAAAAAATCGGAATGAAATAATAACACTGTTAAAAAACAAAAAACAGCACTTTACCAGCGCATATTTATACTTAAAAGCTATGTATTGCATAGATAGCGCAAGATATATCGAAAACAATTATTCCAATAAAACACAAATCTATAACGCAATCAGCGATGACATTTTCGCATTGACTGACATCACTCAAGCCGTCCCTATGCGAACACTTTTTGTCTCGGCGATAACCCCCGAAGGTTTATTGGATTTTTATAAATCCGCCTTTATTGCAACAAAAAACATTGTATTACGCTGTGATGATAAGCACGACTCTACTCCTCTCATAAAACTGCTGGAAACCAAACTAGCAGCGCGTAATCAGCAATATATAAAATACCTTAATCCATTTAACCCAAAAGAGACAGAGGCTCTACAATTTGGAGGGTTGACGGTTTTGGTCAATATAGATAATGTGCCAATTTACAAAACTTTCGATATTGATATTCTTCCATCTAATCCCGATGAGTGCTCTCACTCACAACTAAACAACTATTTTGACTCCGCAATTATGGAATTATCTCTTGCTCGAAAAGCGCATTTGGAAACCGAAAGTTATTATATTCCTGCGATGGATTTTAATGATATAAATAATATTACACAAAAAATTATGGAATTGATTTTTAATTTGTAAAAAGTTGTAAAACAAAAAGTGTTATAATTTTTCGTAAAATGTCAATGCTATGTAATACCAAACTTGGAGGAAAAATTATGGCTAACAACAAACAAAAGAAATCAAACAGCTCTAAGCAAAAAACTAACAGTAACAATAAAAGCAAGAGTACTTCTAGCCAAAACGAATAGTTTTTGTTTTAAAGCAAATTAGGCAAATCATTCCTATGTTTGAATATAAACGGCGCATTTTGCGCCGTTTATATTATTTAACTAACCGTTGGGTTAAAGCCCACTTTTACCTTTAAGCGGCTTCTACCTATTACAACGCATAACTAGAAATTCTCTTTTCCGATAATATAATCGGTAGACACTTCAAAAAACTGCGCTATAGTAATAAGCATATCGTAATTGGGCTGATTACGTCCTACTTCCCACCCTGAAACCGCCGACTTACTAACATTTAATATTTTTGCGAGGTCGGCTTGTAACAGCCCCTTTTCCTCTCTAAGCTCTTTTAATCTTATTTCAAACTTTGACTTCATACATTAATACTATTATAAAACACGATTAGTGCGTTGATAAAACACGATTTGTGTTCTATAATATTATTATCTGCTTATCTTCTTATAAAAAGTCTCCATTTTAAATATACCACTTTTTATAAAACGCTTTGTCGCCCCTATGCCTAGGCATATGACAAAGCGTTTTCCCTTTCTTGCTAGTTCAAAAACTCTCATTTTAACAGGCAAATATGCGAGCTAGCCCCGCCTTTCCACTGCGCCAACGGCGCATATGGCAAAGCGTTTGTCCTTTGACATAGTAAAAGACGCTAACTGCTTTAGTTAGCCTCTTGGTGGAAACAGGCAACTGAGCGCCTTGCTTTGTCCCTAAGCTTTCTTGCTTTCGGCAGATGGCGTGCGAGCAGCAGAGAAAAGCGCCCGTTCTTTGGGCATTTTTATATGGGCGAGCTAGCCCCGCCTTTCCACTGCGCCAACGGCGCATATGGCAAAGCGTTTGTCCTTTGACATAGTAAAAGACGCTAACTGCTTTAGTTAGCCTCTTGGTGGAAACAGGCAACTGAGCGCCTTGCTTTGTCCCTAAGCTTTCTTGCTTTCGGCAGATGGCGTGCGAGCAGCAGAGAAAAGCGCCCGTTCTTTGGGCATTTTTATATGGGCGAGCTAGCCCCGCCTTTCCACTGCGCCAACGGCGCATATGGCAAAGCGACCGTCCTTTGGCATAGTAAAAGACGCTAACTGCTTTAGTTAGCGTCTTTTGTGGAATTCGGCGACTTCATACTCTCCCGGGCCGTGTCCAGCCAAGTACCATCTGCGATGAAAGGCTTAACTTCTGTGTTCGGTATGAGAACAGGTGGACCCCTTTCTCCATCGTCACCGAAATGGTTGAATGTCCTTCTGCACATTCACAACTGCATAAATTCTAAAAGATTGTCTGTGGTTTATACCTTAATTTGCGTTAAATCTTATATTTAGACTTCATCAATTTCTTGATTAAGCCCTCGACTTATTAGTATCGGTCAGCTCAATACATTGCTGTACTTACACCTCCGACCTATCTACCTTGTGGTCTACAAGGAGTCTTACTATCTTTTGATATGGGATATCTTATCTTGAGGCGAGTTTCACGCTTATATGCTTTCAGCGTTTATCTCATCCGCACTCCGCTACCCAGCTGTGCCACTGGCGTGACAACTGGTGCACAGTAGGTGCGTCCACTCCGGTCCTCTCGTACTAGGAGCAGCTCCTCTCAAATATCCTACGCCCACGATGGATAGGGACCGAACTGTCTCACGACGT
>CAZSAC010000010.1:0-41551 GCA_964604875.1 uncultured Bacteroidaceae bacterium
AAAGGGGGGTGTACTGGGAATATCGCAGGTAGTGTTAAGCGAGGATAAGACAGAGGAAAGGCGATAGTTGCAAATATAGCTTATCATCTGAATGTGCGCCTCGACGTCCGATTTTTTCATAATCGGCAAATCCTTATAAAACGATGCGGAGTCGTGCGAAAAGAAAATGTTGCTTTGGTCGGCGACAATCCTTTCAATATTGATTTTTTCTTCAGGCGCAAACAGCACCTGTCCGCCCATAATTGCGCCTATGTATAGGTTTTGATAAATTATCGGAATGGCAAAGTCAATAATGCCCATATGGCAGACGTATAAATAGGGTTGTCTAAGACGCGCCGCTTCTAAACCGCCGCGGGAATCGCACTTTTCACATAAATATTTAAGTTCGGGATTGTTTCTAACGCGTTGGCAAAATTCAGAAAACCGACTGTGCTGTGTCACGGGGCGTCCGGTATAGTCTACCGTAATGCACGCAAGCTTTGACGCAGACGCAACTTCATCTTGCAGTTTTTGAAAATCACACGATTCGATTAGGCTTTCCAGCCCTATAACAGATTCGCTCATAAAACCACCTCAAATAGGATTATATCACACAAAAAAGCTAAGCGCAAGCCCAAAAGGCAAAAAAATGACAAAATTTTTCGATAAGTTTTTTTAAACCAAAAAAGCAAACTAAAAAATATTGGCTGATTATTAGATTGGTGAAAACTAGAACTTTTCCATTATTTCCTCTAGTGTAAGAAAAATTTTAGAAACAAGATATCCGTCTGCAACCGCGTGGTTAAGCCTAACCGTCAAGGGCATTATATAGCGGTTGTTTTCAATCCTATAGCGTCCCCAGTTGATAATCGGTTGATAATAAAGATATCCGTCGGGCAACTCGATATTAAGGGAATCATAGCTTATCCAAGAAATATACGACGCGTCAAAATAATT
Organism: uncultured Bacteroidaceae bacterium; assembly: GCA_964604875.1. GTDB lineage: Bacteria > Bacillota > Clostridia > Christensenellales > CAG-917 > JAVVSR01. The sequence continues at coordinate 937 of CAZSAC010000010.1, forward strand.
TATATGGTTTTCGCTGTCAAGATTATATCCGCCTTTTCCCTTGGCGGTTTCAATGTCGATTGCGCAGGTTTTATAAAACGCGTTATAGTCGGGGGTATACTCGGTATACACGGGTGAGCACGTTTCGGTTTCGGGGTTAAATACGTAGTGCGTGACATTTATTTTATCGTATACCAAAACCTCGTCAGTTTGCCAACGGTAAACCATTTTATAGTCATCGCGTGAGTTGAGGGCTTTTGCCAAACAATACAAAAAATTGATATAAAACTTTGTTTGGGAAAGCTTAGATTTTTCTATTAAAGAGGTTACGTCAATTTTATGCGTAATAGATACCGAGCATTTGCAGTCCTTGGTAAAGTGGCGATACACCCCTTTGCGGTAGTATTCGTTGAGGTTTAAAATTGTATAGCTATTTTGCATTTTCGTTAGTCTTGGAAGGGTTGTTCGGTTTCTGTATGTTGGACAAAAACGTTTTCTTCAGGATTCATAGCAGGGTCGTCGTTATAGAAGCATCTTCTCATTTCTTCATAGAATTTTGCTTGAGAATAGAGAAGGTATGGAATAACCCAAGCGGACAAAATACCAAAAGTGAAGGGTATCAAAATTATCCAGCCGAAAAAGCTTAGGTATAAAAGGAACAGCTTGCCCTTAAAGCCTTTCATCATAGCCTCGCTCTTTTTGAGGGTATCCTTAATAGAAAGCTCGGGCTCGTCATACAAAATATAGGGTACTAGGCTGTAAGATAGCCCTTTGATTATCCCGGGGATAAACAATAGAAGCGACCACAACGCGACTAATAATGTTGATAGGGCGTATGCGCCGACGGTTTTTCCAAACTTTTTGCCGTCCTTGTATTTTTCAAATAGCAAAGAATAAGGATTATCAACTTGTACGCTTCTGACTTGAAGGCTGGTAAACCTCAAAACACCATAAATAATCGGCACTATCGCTATGCTCGCCAAAAAAGCTATCGCCCGATATAAATAATACATAGAAAAATCCACTTCTTTTGGGACGGGCGCGTTGTTTGTAAGCGCCTCATAGTAGGCGGTATATTGGTCTATTGCGTTGGAAAACGGAAGCGATAACAGCCAGTTTAGGGCGATAACAATTAAAAGATACACGCCGAATACGCGCCAAAACTCCCAAAGGTTGCCCCTCATAAGATACCTAGCATCTGAACGGATTTCAAAATTTTCTTTCGGTTTATACATATTTGCCTCTTTATAAGCTATTGATTGATTAAATCCATTATAAGGTAAAACAATCTTTTTTACAATATAAAAGCCGTAATTTCTTGAAAATAGATTTACCATATGCTATACTCCTATTATATTACTAAAGGAGTAAAATATGAAAATTCGTGATATTGTAGAAATCTTGGACGCCAAAGTATTATGTTGCGAGGAGAAGCTTGATTGTGAAGTATATTCTGCCTGCGCGTCTGATATGATGAGCGACGTTTTGGCTTTTGTTAAGGACCAATCCGTTTTGATTTCCGGGCTATGTAATCCTCAGGCGGTGCGTACGGCGGCGATGATGGATATGTCGTGCTTGGTGCTTGTGAGAAACAAGCTCCCCACCGACGATATGATTGCGCTTGCCAAGCAAAGCGGAATAACAATTTTATCGTGCGGGTTGAGAATGTATATTGCTTGCGGATTGCTTTTTGAGGCGGGACTGCGGGGAGAGCGTTCGGTATGAGCGCGCTTCATTTGGAATTTTCGGTGGAAGGCAACAACTTTATTTCCGCCGGAAGCGCAAGCGACGAGGTGAAAAACACCTTAAAAAAACTAGGCATTTCCCCCGCAACAATACGTCGGGTGGCAATTTCAATGTACGAGGGTGAAATCAATATGGTTATTCACGCAGGCGGAGGCAAAGCGTTAGTGGACATTTTTGACGACCATATTGAAATATGCCTAAATGACGAGGGTCCGGGAATAGCAAACATTGAGCTTGCTATGCAAGAGGGCTTTTCCACCGCTCCCGACGATATCCGCGCTATGGGCTTTGGCGCAGGAATGGGTTTGCCGAATATGCGTAAATATACGGATACCTTTGATATAAAATCTCAGGTAGGAAAAGGGACGCAATTACGAATGTCCATAAATTTTGAACAATAGGATAATGTTATAAGGGTGAAATATGTTTAATATAGATAAAAGTTTAAATACAGTTATGTTGGATAGAGATAAATGTAAAGGTTGTATTACCTGTATGAAGCGCTGTCCGACAGAGGCGATACGCGTTAGAAACGGAAAGGCAAAGGTTTTATACGACCGTTGCGTAGCTTGTGGCGAATGCGTGAGGCTATGTCCGCATCAGGCGAAACTTGCAAGCTATGACGCTTTTGATACTATACATAATTTTAAATACAAAATTGCCATTCCCGCGCCTTCCTTATACGGGCAGTTTAACAATATGAATGACATTAATTTGGTTTTGAACGGACTGTTGGAAATCGGCTTTGACGACGTATTTGAAGTTACCCGCGGAGCGGAGCTTATCAGCGAGGAAACACGAAGATTTTTGGCAAAAGATACGTCGATGCCACGCCCGATTATCAGTACGGCGTGTCCTGCGGTGGTCGAGCTTATTCTTGTCAGATTCCACTCGCTTGCAGACAGGCTTTTAGACTTGCAAGCCCCCGTCGATATTGCAATAAAGCTTGCCAGAGAGGAAGCGATAGCAAAAGGAATCCCCAAAGAGGATATAGGCGTTTTCTTCATTTCGCCGTGTCCTGCCAAGGTTTTTGCGCTCAAAACAGGGCTGGGGTTGAACGCTCCCAACGTTGACGGAGTTCTATCAATCAGCGAGGTATATATGAAGCTTATATCCGCAATGCCAAAAATAAAGGACATAAAGCCATTGGCAAAGACGGGCATTTTGGGAATACAGTGGGCGTCCAGCGGCGGAGAGGCCGCGGGGCTGTTTATGGATAAATATTTAGCCGCCGACGGCATTGAAAACGTAATCACGGTTTTAAAAGAGGTTGAGGACGGCAAACTAAATTATTTGGACTTTATTGAGCTTAACGCCTGTAACGGCGGTTGCGTTGGCGGAGTGTTGAACATAGAAAATCCGTTTGTGGCAAAAGCGAGAATTCGTTCCCTGCGCAAGAATTTGCAACTTAATTGCAATACTATAGCAGAGGAGCGCAAGGACGACGACTTTTTCAGGTGGGAAAGCGTACCCGGAATCAAAGAGGTTTATCGCCTTGACGAAGACAGAAAAGTTGCTATGGAAAAACTGGGTTACATTGAGGAAATCTTTAAAAAACTGCCTCATTTGGACTGCGGAATTTGTGGCGCGCCGAGCTGTAGGGCCTTTGCAGAGGATATAGCTATGGGCGAGGCGACAATAGAGGAATGCTTGAGGAAGGATTTGCCGATTGAGGAATAAAGATGAAAATAGAAAAACTTATTGATATTTTAAACGCCCGACCGATTAATATACCCGAAGGCTATGTTAGGGAAATAGATGGTGGTTATTGTGGAGATTTTTTAAGCTTTGTTATGAATCGCGCGCCCGAAAATTCGGCTTGGTTTACGGTTATGACAAACTTAAACGTCGCCGCCGTTGCCGCCTTAACAGACGTCGGTTGCGTAGTTGTGTGTGAAGGCTCTAAATGTGATTCTGCCTTGATAAATAAGGCGGTAGCGCAAAATATTTGCATTATAGAAACCGACTTTGACATTTTTGAAGCGGTAAAACTTTATATAATCAAACAATGAAAATTTGTTACGACCTACATATTCATAGCGCGCTTTCGCCGTGCGCGGACAACGATATGACACCAATCAATATCGTCGCCGCAGCAAGCGCGGTCGGGCTTGAGATGCTTTCAATAACCGACCACAACGCCATTGAAAATGTAGCGGCGGCAATGCTTATAGGCGAGGCTTTGGGCGTGACGGTTGTACCGGGGATTGAGGTGCAAACATCTGAGGAAATCCATTTTGTGTGCTATTTTGAAACCTTGAATGACCTAAGAGATTTTTATAGTCAGCTCAGCTTTGTTGTGATAAAAAACCGTCCCGAAATATTCGGGGAACAGCTTATTATAAACGAGGACGATGAAATAGTAGGCACTGTTGAGAGATTGCTTATAACCTCGTGCCACTTGTCGGAGAGTGATATTTTTGAGTTGGTTCGCGCTTATAACGGCATAGCGATACCCGCGCACATCGACAGGGATTCAAACGGCATAATCGCAATATTAGGCGTATTGCCAAAGGGCTATCCCGTGGTGGAGTTATCTGAAAAAAGCGGAACAAAAGATAGACGGACGTTTGAAGAAACTCACAAGGTAATTATTGGAAGCGACAGCCATACATTAGCCTCTGTCGGGCAAACTAAAAACTTGATAGAACTAGAAGAAAACACGCCGAAAGCGTTGTTAAAATATTTAAAAGGAACGATTAACTTATGAATTGCGCATTAGAAATTGAAAAAAGAGTACAATGGATAAAAGATATTTTGGCTGAAAGCGGCGCCAAAGGTATCGTATACGGCAACAGCGGAGGCAAGGATTGTACGCTTGTTGCTTACCTTGCAAAGCTGGCGTGCGATAATGTCACGGGCATTATTATGCCGTGCGAAAGCAATCGGAATTTCGGCATTGATAAGGAACACGCCTTGATGGTTGCAAAGCTTCAGAACATAGATACTATCGTTATTGATTTGACGGCGACCAAGCAAGCGTTTAGAAACGCAATCGGCGCGGAAATTGGAGATTGTAATATGGCGTACGCAAACATCAATCCCCGCCTCAGAATGACAACGCTTTACGCTTACGCATACAAACACGGCTATCTTGTTGCAGGCACGGGCAACCGCAGCGAGGCTATGATGGGCTATTTTACAAAGTGGGGCGACGGGGCGTATGATTTTAATCCAATTTCCGATTTGACGGTTACAGAGGTATACGAATTGTTGCGTTATTTAAAAGCTCCGTCCGAGATAATTGACAAAGCTCCGTCGGCAGGGCTATATGAAGGGCAGACGGACGAACAGGAGATGGGCATTTCTTACGCTGAAATCGACGACTATTTGCTTTACAAAAAGGGCTCGCCTAGCGCTGTGGAAAAAATTGAAAAAACAATTTCACGCACCGCTCACAAAAGAAACGTCGCAAAAAATTATAAGCGTTAATTTCAAAAAAAAGCTTCCATTTTTGAAAATGCCTTCAATTTTAGGAGGCTTTTTTGTTTTTTGTTTATGTTGGAAATTGTTTTTTAAAATATTTTTAATATCTAGGCATATTTGTATCAACTTTAGTTGCAAAAAAAATTTAATATGATATAATCCTAGATGTGTTAATTTTTTGACAATCATAAAATGTAATAATTTTTGGAGGAGATATATGGCACAAATAAAGTTGACAAAAGTTCCGTTTAAAGGCACCCCCGAGCAAGACGCTTTACTTATCAACAAACTTGAAGAAATCAAGAATTTGCCCGGCGCCCTTATGCCTGCAATGCAAACTGCGCAGGATATTTACGGTTATTTGCCTATCGAAGTACAGAAGAAAATTGCCGAAACCTTAGGGGTATCTTTAGAAAAAGTTTTTGGCGTTGCAACCTTCTATTCACAATTCACCTTAAACCCCCGCGGAAAATATCAAGTATCCGTTTGCTTAGGCACGGCTTGCTATGTTAAAGGAAGCGGAGACGTTTTGGAAGCGATTGAAAAAAATCTTGGCATCAAGCACGACGAATGCACCTCCGACGGCGCTTTTTCGCTGTTGGAAACAAGATGCGTAGGCTGTTGCGGTTTGGCGCCTGTTATGACGGTCAACGACGACGTATACGGCAAGCTTCTTCCCGCCGACGTCGACGGTATTCTTGCCAAATATAAATAAGCTATGAGAGAGCTGTCGTTGCACATTCTTGATATTGTGGAAAACTCGGTGAAAGCCGGCGCCACGTTGATTGAGGTGAATTTCACGGCAGAAAAGGGCTTTATCAACATCGAAATCATCGACAACGGACGCGGAATGGACGCAGAATTTTTGAAAAGAGTATGCGACCCGTTCACCACCACGAGGACAACCCGCAAAGTCGGACTGGGAATTCCGCTTTTAAAAATGGCGGCGGAGACAGCCAACGGCAGTTTTAATATTTCTTCTATGGTAGGCGTCGGGACGACGGTTAAAGTCAGCTTTGAAATAGACAATATCGACCGCGCGCCTTTGGGAGATTTGGTATCCACAATCACAACGCAACTTTCAAATACGGTAGATTATGTTTGGAAGTATAGAATTGATGATAGAGAGTTTGTTTTTGATACCAGAGAGGTTAAAAGGGAATTGGACGGCGTGCCGATAGACAGCCCTGAAATTATAGTTTTTATTAAGGATTTAGTCACAGAAAATTTAGAAATCGTAAATGGAGGATTAATTTTATGAAAACCCTAGCCGAAATTAAGGCAATAAGAGATAAAATGCAAGCGGAGATAGTGAACCGTGAAAATGCCAGCGGTGGTGATATCCGTGTGGTTGTCGGAATGGCAACTTGCGGTATAGCAGCAGGCGCGCGTCCCGTTTTTAACACGTTGGTAGACGAGGTCGCGACAAGAAATTTGTCAAATGTTAAAATAAGCAGAGCCGGTTGTTTGGGAATGTGCAAATTAGAGCCTATCGTTGAAGTTTTTATTCCCGGACAAGATAAGGTCACCTATATTAAGGTTGATGCAAAAAAAGCTAAAGAAATCATTGAAAAACACATAATTGGCGGCAAGATTTGTGAAGAATATCTTGTTACAAACGAATAGGAGGAATATATGTTCAGAAGTCACGTTTTAATTTGCGGAGGAACCGGATGCCATAGCAGTCACAGCGATAGAATTAAGGCTGCGTTCGACGCAGAACTTAAGGCTAACGGTCTTGAAAACGAAGTTCAAGTTGTTATGACGGGCTGTTTCGGTCTTTGCGCGGTAGGCCCTGTTGTGATAGTATATCCCGAAGGCGCGTTTTATAGCGAGATGACGCCCGAAGACGTCCCGGAAATTGTTGCCGAGCACCTAATTAAAGGGCGTTTGGTTCAACGCAAGCTTTATAAAGACCATAAAACCTTGGAGACGGTCAAGGCGTTGTCCGATTCCAATTTCTATAAAAAGCAAACTCGTGTGGCGTTGCGTAACTGTGGCGTTATCAACCCCGAAGAGATTGATGAATACATTGCTTTCGACGGTTATCAAGCATTGATAAAATGTATTACTGAATTAAAACCGCAAGACGTTATTGATATTATCAAAAAGTCGGGTTTACGTGGCCGTGGCGGCGGCGGTTTCCCCACAGGGATGAAATGGCAATTTGCTAAAGACCAAGAAAACGACATTAAATATGTTTGCTGTAACGCTGACGAGGGCGACCCCGGCGCGTTTATGGACAGGTCGGTTTTGGAAGGCGACCCTCACGCTGTTTTGGAAGCAATGGCGATAGCGGGATACGCAATCGGCAGTAAGCAAGGCTATATCTATATCCGCGCGGAGTATCCTATCGCTGTTGAGCGTTGCAAAATTGCGCTTGCTCAAGCAAAAGGATACGGCTTGCTTGGCAAAAACATTTTAAATTCCGGCTTTGATTTTGATATTGATATTCGTTTAGGCTCAGGCGCGTTCGTGTGTGGAGAGGAAACGGCTTTGATGACTTCCATCGAAGGCAACCGTGGCGAGCCTCGCCCCCGTCCTCCGTTCCCGGCAGTGAAAGGCTTGTTTGGAAAACCCACAATTTTAAATAATGTGGAAACTTATGCAAATATTGCTCAAATTATATTAAAGGGCGCAGATTGGTTCGCCTCGATGGGCACCGAAAAATCTAAGGGCACAAAAGTGTTTGCGCTTGGTGGCAAAATCACCAATACAGGGCTTGTCGAAATCCCTATGGGAACAACGCTTAGAACGGTTATTGAGGATATCGGCGGAGGTATTCCTAAGGGCAAGAAATTTAAAGCGGCTCAAACGGGCGGCCCTTCAGGCGGATGTATTCCTGCTGAACATTTCGATATCCCGATTGACTATGACAACCTTATCTCCATCGGCTCAATGATGGGCTCGGGCGGAATGATTGTTATGGACGAAGACAACTGTATGGTTGATATTGCAAAATTCTTCCTAAAGTTTACGGTTGACGAGAGTTGCGGGAAATGCACCCCTTGCCGTATCGGTAACAGAAGATTATTGGAATATTTGGAAAAAATTACATCAGGCAAAGGCACCTTGCAAGATTTGGACGATATGGAAAAGCTTTGTTACTATATCAAAGAAAACAGCCTTTGCGGTTTGGGACAAACTGCCCCTAATCCCGTATTATCCACGTTACGCTTCTTCCGTGACGAGTATGTCGCCCACGTTGTCGACAAGACTTGCCCCGCAGGCGTTTGTAAGGATTTATTAAAATACGAAATCACCGATAAATGCGTGGGTTGTTCGCTTTGCTCTAAGAAGTGTCCCGTTGGCGCAATCAGCGGCGAAATCAAACACAAATTCACCATTGATACTGCTAAGTGTATCAAATGCGGTGTATGTGCAGAAAATTGCAAATTTAAAGCAATCATCAAAAAATAAGGCGGTGTATATATGAGTGATATGATTAATGTAAAAATAGATAATATTCCCGTTAGCGTAGAGAAGGGCACTACTATTTTGGAAGCCGCTAAAATCGCCGGCGTAAAAATACCTACCCTTTGCTATTTGAAAGGCATCAACGCTATAGGCGCTTGCCGTGTTTGCGTATGCGAAGTTAAGGGCGCAAGGTCTTTGGTTGCCGCGTGCGTATATCCTTTGGATAGAGAAGGCAGCGAGGTTATAACTAACTCTCCCAAAATATTGGAAAGCAGAAAAACAAGCGTTGAGCTTATGCTTTCCGACCACGACCAAAACTGCCCGAGTTGCGTTAGAAATCAAAACTGCGAGCTTCAAAAGCTTTCGTATGATTTAGGTTGCGACGGACATAAATATTCAGGCGTTAAAAGCGATTATAAGGTTGATACCTCAACACCATATCTCGTCAGAGACAACAATAAATGTATTCTTTGTCGTCGTTGCGTGGCGGCGTGCTCAGCTTATCAATCGGTCAGCGTAATCGGCGCGAACGCGCGTGGTTTCGATACGCATATCGCTTGCGCGTTTGAAGCTCCTCTTATGGACAGCCCCTGCGTAGGTTGCGGACAATGTATTGAAGTCTGCCCGACCGGAGCGTTGCGTGAGAAAGACGAAATAGACGCAGTTTTAGCAGATTTAAACAACCCCGATAAATATGTTATCGTTGGAACAGCTCCCGCAACCCGTGTTGGTATCGGGGAGGAGTTTGGTTATCCTATCGGCACAAATTGCGAGGGTAAAATGGTTGCGGCTTTACGCCGTTGCGGTTTTAACAATGTGTTTGACGTTGATTTTACAGCCGACTTAACAATTATGGAAGAGGGATACGAGTTCTTAAACCGTGTTAAAAACGGCGGTGTGCTTCCTATGATGACAAGCTGTTCTCCCGCTTGGATAAAGTTTATCGAGCACTATTATCCCGAGCTTATCCCCAATCTATCCTCTTGCAAATCGCCTCAACAAATGTTCGGCGCAGTTTGCAAAACCTATTATGCTGAAAAAATCGGCGTTCCCGCAGAAAAAATCAGCGTAGTATCCATTATGCCTTGTACCGCAAAGAAATTTGAAAAAGGTCGTCCCTTCCAAAATGCGTCGGGCTACCCCGATATTGACCACGTTTTGACAACAAGAGAAATGGCTCGTTTATTCAAACGCAAAGGGCTTATGTTTACACAATTACCAGATGAGCAATATGACGCTCCGTTGGGCATCGGTTCGGGCGCAGGCTTACTTTTCGGCGCAACGGGCGGTGTTATGGAAGCCGCTTTGAGAACTTTGGCTGAGCTTTTGACAGGCAAGGAGCTTACGGGCAAAGCCTTAGACTTTGTTGACGTGCGTGGTATTGAAGGCATTAAAGAAGCCAAATATACCTTGCCTATAAACGGCAAAGACGTTGAAGTAAAGGTTGCCGTTGCGTCAGGCTTGGCAAATGCCAGAAAGCTGATGGACTTAGTTGCGGCTGGCAAAGCTGACTATCACTTTATTGAGATTATGTCTTGTCCGGGCGGTTGCGTAAACGGAGGCGGTCAACCTATCCATGACGCATTTACCCGCAATAATGTCAACATTCGTGAATTACGCGCAAAAGCAATATACGACACAGATGTTTCAATGAAGCTCAGAAAATCACACGAAAACATTTATGTGAAGGAATTGTATGACACCTATTTTGGAGAACCTAATAGCCACAAGGCGCACGAAATTCTTCACACAAAATACGTCAAACGCGGTATATAATTGATTTTAGAAAACCCTCGGATAAACTCCGAGGGTTTTTTGTTATTTAAAGGTAGATTTGCAAAAGTTAAATTTAGGGATTCAACTAAGGCGTTATCAAAAAAATAATAAATTTCAAAAAAATTGTCGTCAAATTGTCGTCAACACCTTTTTTTATTTAAAAAATAAAAGTCCGATAAACATAAAAAACCAGTGTTATCGGACATTTTGTGGTCTGGGTGAGAAGATTTGAACTTCCGGCCTCTTGAACCCCATTCAAGCGCGCTACCAAGCTGCGCCACACCCAGTTATCAGCCTCACTATTATAATAAAAACCAAAAATAAATGCAAGTATTTAGCGGGGGTTTTTAAGGATTAATTACTTTTTTGTCCGCTTGCTTAAAATAAAATAGATTGTTGTTATCACAACCATTGACGAAGTGAGGATTATTGCAATAAGTTGTCCGTTTGTCAGCCCGCTTTGAGTTTGAATATCTTGCGTCAAAATATAACCAAAAGTTTCGTCGTCAATTTTAACAAGCGTAAATGTTTTTGATGCGTCATAGTCTTGCAAAAGTTGAACTTTTGTGCCATCTGTAAGTGTTGTTACAACAGCGGATTTTTCGTCGGCGAGTGAATATATGGTGACTTTTGCGCCTATTCGCGACGCCTTCACCTTTTTATATACGGGGTCAACAATTTCGTTTTCAGGCAAGTATTGCACCACTCGAGTACGCATAACGTATCCGCTTTTAACAACGCCACCGTCGATATATTGGACGCCATACCAGTTATAGCCGTTGTTAAAATCGAAAGAGTTGTTTATTACTGTCATCATTGAACTTTTTGGCAACGTTACAGACGAGGCTATTGGAGACGGATAGGCATACACCTTAACGTCGTCGTGTAACGCCCTAATTGTAATAGGGGCGATAGAGGGAACAGACGCAGAGGAAATTTTTGAGTTTTCAACATAGCCTTGCCTACCGTCTTCTGTCAGGACATATATTAAATCCGTTGTGGAATATTGGGCAAACGTCAAAATTTTTGTGCCGCTGACAAGGTTGGAAACGACGCTGTTAAAGTTGTTTGTAGATTGATATACAGGGCAATTCATCGCGGTGGAAAAGCCCACCGAGCTATTGGTGATTTCCTTAAGCTGTGTTTCACTAAGCGCGTCGGAGGTTGGGACTTTGCCAAACGGTATCGGCGAAATATCTAAAAAGTTGTCAATTTTGAGCAACATATTTTTTTGTGTGTTAAGCGCAAAGACGTTGCCGTTGACGCTGTTTAGGTTTAAAGAAAGGGCGGAAAAGTCAGATACTGTATATGATGAGTTTGTATATATAAAACTGTCTTGTTTTGAAAAAGCTTTCAGACTTCTGTTAAATTTAGTTAAAACAGCGCAATCATTTGTCTTGGACGCCACAATAATGTTTCCAACTGCGTCAATGCCAAAATCACCGACGTTTGTAAGCTGATTATCTGAAAATAAAATTTCCGCCGACTGCTTGCCTACAGAGGTATATACGAAGATGCCTTTAGGCTCAAAAGTGTAAATAGGTGAATAGTTGCCGTCTGCAACCTTGATTTTTGTGGTTTCAGCAGAGATTCTGGCAATCATTTCAAAGGTAGATGAATTGTAGGGGAGTTGATATACCGTATTGGTTTTCCCGTCTAAAACAAACAAACCTTGGTTGTTTGCCGAAATGCTTTTGATGCTATAATCGGTGGTTATAGTTTCCCACTTATCCGAAGAATTTTGGCGGTAGTAAACTGTATTGTTGTTGGAAATATATGTTGTATAGTTGCCGTAAGCTATTGCGGAGATGTTGTCGTAAGGATATTTTATATATTGCGATTGAATTACGTCCCCTTCTTTATCGCAAAAAAGTTTGGCAACACGCTTATTTCCGGCGTCTAAAACCAACATTCCATTATTTTCCCCCACAGAAAAGGAAGTCATATCTAAGGGCTGATTAAACCAACCTTCAAGCTCGCTCGAACAGCCGTATATTGTGGAGGTCAACTCAAGCTTTGAGTTTGCCGTAAGCACAGAACGGGAACCCTCGGTTATGGTTGCCACAGTCTTTCCGTCAGAGGAAAGAGAGGTCAATTTGGCGGAAGTGCCAAATACGTCGGCAACAGTTTTTTGGTCGAAAAGCGCGCCGTCGGTTTTATATAGGCTTAGCGAGGGAGAGACGGAATTCTCATATAACAAAAGCAAATTATCTTCACCCTGTGAAATTGCGTCAATGTATTCGGCGGCAGAATTTTTATATAACACCGTTTCAAGCGTGGATAAATTAAATGCAAAAATTGCGCCGTTCCATTTAAGGCAATAGACAATGTTGTCAATCACAACAATGTTTTTTGTGTTTAAAATTTTATTTTTTGGGTCAGAAAAAGCCGACAGTTGCTTAGTGGACAGGTCGAGCCTATACACGCTTTTCAGTCCGTCGTATATGTATAAAAACTGTTGCTCTAAAAAAATGCCGCAGGGTGTATCTAGGTAGGACGTTTTCGTGAGTGTTGAAGTGGAAATATCATAGTGATATAGCGCTGAAAAACAAGTTAAAATATATAAATCCGAACCTTTAAGCGCCATTTGCGTAACATATTCCTCTTTATCAGTCAGAGGCAGTGTGAAATTGGAATGTGTATTTCCCGCAAGATAAACCTTGTTGTCAAAGCTGTCGTACACGGCAACGGTTTCATTGTCGACTGCAACGGCGGTAGGGGAAGTCAAATATAAATAGTTTTTTGGCTCAGGCATCAAAAGCGAATAGGAGGCTTGTGTTTCGGCGAAAGCTGTCGTCCCTGTTGTCAGGGCGCAAATTACCGCAGAAAAAACAACCATAGTCAGCAAAAACTTTTTCATCAGATTTCCTCATCAAATTAATATTATAATTATATAGCTAAGCGGTAAATAAGTCAATTATATAAAAATCGTTAAAAAGTTGAATAATTTTTCCATATGTGCTAAAATACGAAAAAGAGGTAGTATATGGCAAATAATAAACATCGTTACAGACCACACAATTCTGCAAAACCGAACCGTCCTCCCGTTGAAGTCAAAGGTGACCCGTCGGCGCTTGCATTAAATATTGAAGAGCTAGGGCTTTTCCCCGATACGTTGGAGCTTTTGAAAAACAACAATATCGTAACCATCTATGATATTGCAAAGCGCACAGAGCGCGAGATGTTTAAAATCCAAACCTTCAATAAAAAGCATCTTTTAAACGTAAAAGCCAAAATAAACAGCAAAGGCATTGATTTCTTGCCCCCGCTTGAGAAAAAACCTGCAGAGGGCGTTTCTGCGCCGATGACCGATACCGCAGGGAAAAAACCTTTGTCTGACGTGAGCGCAGGGAAAAAACCTACCGCGCCAATTAAAAATGACAAGGCAAATCCCAATGTACCAAAGGTTAAACCCTTTACGCAGGATAATCAAAAAAATTCAGAGGATAAAAAAAACGCCTTAAACAAAAACAATCAAAAGCAAAAACCTCAAAAGGAAAAACAATCCAAGGTGGAGCTACCCCTTGAAGATTGGAAAAAGATTAAGAAAAACGATAAATGGGGTTTTTCAAACGGACTTAGGACGGTTATAGAACCTAAATTCGACGAGGTTTTTTCCTTTAAAGACGGGTTGGCTTGCGTTGAGGTTAACGAGCTTTTCGGTTTTATCGACGCAGAAGGCAACTTTGTGATTGAGCCTATGTATGAATGCGCGCTGAGTTTTTCCGAAGGGCTTGCGGTAATTTTCGAAAAGGAAAAGTGCGGGTATATCAACAAAAATAACGAGCGTGTTATTGAATGTAAATATGACGCCGCCACCGCCTTTGAAAATGGCAGAGCAAAGGTAAAAGAAGACGGCAAGTGGGGTACAATCGCCCAAGACGGGACTATATTATGGACGAAATAAAAAACTATAAGGCGTTAGCTGAAGCCTATTTCAAAGAAGGGTATAATTGCTCACAAGCGGTTGCGCTTGCGTTTTCGGACGAAATAGGATTGGATAGAGAAACGCTTTTAAAAATCACAAGCTCCTTTGGGGGCGGTATGGGACGTCTGCGAGAGGTGTGCGGCGCTGTCAGCGGAATGTTTATTATTGCGGGATTGTTGCAAGGCTACACTTCGCCAAACGATATACCAAAAAAGTCCGAGCATTACGCATTAATACAAAAGCTTGCAAATCTTTTTAAAGAGAAAAACGGAAGCTATGTATGCAGGGAGCTTATCTCAGGTTCATCAATATCAAATCAATCGTATGAACGTTCGGCAGATTACTATAAAAAACGTCCGTGTGTGAGTTTGGTTGGAGATGCCGCCGAAATATTGTCTGAAATACTGGTCAAATAAAAAAAGTTTTCGCACGGGGGAATTTTCAATTTGAATGAAAAGACAGATACAAATTTGTATCTGTCTTTTAAATTTTTTAGTTTGCGCCGTCGTCGATTTTCAACATTACCGCGCCTTGCTTTGCTTGGCATAGAGGGCAGACCTTAAAGGCTTCTTTCGAGGTTTCCTCATATCCGCAAGAACTGCATTTCCACTTAACGGGTTGGGGCTTTTTATATAAAGTTCCATCTTTCATTTGAGTGTGTAATTGCTTGAAAAGTTTATGATGGCAAGTTTCTACCTGAATTAAGTTTTCAAACAAACCTGCGATATCGTCAAAGCCCTCCTCGCGCGCTGTGTTTGCGTATTCGGGATAGATTTTGGTTGCCTCAAAGTTCTCGTCTTCTGCGGCAAGGGCAAGGTTTTCTAACAGATTCCATTTTTCCTTAAAAGGATAACCGCTGGAAATGTCTATATTGTCAATTGTTTTATCGCTTGCGGTTTCGATAAAGGAATACAACATTCTTGCGTGATTGAATTCGTTATAAACTACGGTATCGATTAGGGCGGCTAAAGTTGTGTAACCTTCAGTTCTTGCGCCATATTCGATAAATTTGTAGCGTACATGAGCTTGACATTCGCCTGCATAGGCTTTTGCTAAATTATGATAAGTTTTGCTGTTTGATAGTTTCATATTTTACCTCCAATACTATTGTGGCTCAGAAACAGCAAATTTATACCTATATAAGACAATATAAAACCCGAAATCAAACGACTCCGGGTTAAGTATAACAAAAGTATGATTAACGATTTTTCCCTAAACAGAATATGGCAACCGTTCCCGGACCGCTATGCGCGCCTACAACGGGGTCGACATAGTTGATAACGATGTCTTTAACCTTAATTTTTTGTAGCAAGGTATCAATAAGGAAGTTTACGTCGTCGATGCAATCGCCGTGGCTTATGCAAATGGTTTGAGTCTCAGGCGCGATGATTGTAGAGGCGACTTGCTCTGCCAGCCAAATCAAAGATTTTTTGCGTCCGATAACCTTTCCAACGGGAACCAATCTTCCTTCGTTATCCATATGCATAACGGGTTTTAAATTGATTAAATTTGCAATCAGGTAGCTTGATTTTTGTACGCGACCGCCTCTAAACAAAAAGAATAAATCGTCAACGGTAAAAAAGTGGCAAAGATGAAGTTTGTTGTCTTCTAGCCATTGATAAATTTCATCAATTGATTTTCCTTCTTGACGCTGTTCTGCGGCGTGTAAAACTAAAAGACCTTCTCCTAAAGATGCGCCAAGAGTATCTACATACAGCATTTTTCTTTCGGGATATTTTGGCTTTAGCGATTCAATTGCTGAAGCCGCTGCGGCATACGTTCCACTAAGGGCAGAGGAAAAGCCTATATATAATATATCTTTTCCGGCGTCAAGACTTTTTGAAAAAGCCTCGATAAAAGTTTCCTCATTTACGCAACTAGTGGTTAAATCTTCCTTTCTGCGAAGCATATCATAAAATTTTTGTAAGTCATTATCGACATTTTTTTCATAACTGATATATTGTTTTCCGCTGACTACAAAAACCAACGAAACAACATTTATATCGTATTTTTTAAATAATTCATCGGTAAGGTTCGCCGAACTGTCGGTAAATAAATCAAAATTCATATAAAACACCTCAAAAGCTTTTTCTTTTAATTTACCCAATAATAGGTTCTTTAACAACCTACTTATAGGTTATATACCTCTACAAAAAAAATTATGCAATAGAGTTATGAAATTGTTTCTCTACTGTGAGTAGAATTGGGATAATACTTGACTATTTAGTAATAATATTGTATATTATCACTATGGAAGAAAAAAAAGATATTCGTCAGGTAATCGCGCAAAACCTTATTGAACTTAGAAAAAAAGTCGGGCTAACGCAAACGGAGCTTGCCGAAAAAATCAATTATACAGACAAATCGGTTTCCAAATGGGAGAGAGGTGAAGGCGTCCCCGATGTTTTGGTGATGGCCCAGCTTGCCGATATTTTTGGCGTAACCGTAAATGAAATCCTCGGAGTTGAGCCTCAGATTATTGTTCCGCCCAAGAAAAAAAGCAAAATATCTCGCCCGATTGTTGCGTTAATGTCAGGCGGTTTGGTTTGGGTGGTGGCGGTTATAGTTTACGTTATTTTAAGCTTATCCTTGAAGGATACGTCACATATATATTTGACGTTCATTTACGCTATCCCCGTTACCGCGATAGTGTTTCTTGTTTTTTCTATGATGAGCAAAAGACGCATTTTAAATATCGTATTATCGTCTGTCATAAATTGGACAATTGCCGTAGGAGTTATGCTGTCGGTAAACTTAGATAAGGCGTGGCTGTTTGTCATCATTCCGATTCCGATTCAAATTATTTTTATTTTGTGGTATTTTGTAAAGCCGGACTTTAGAAAGATGTTTCACCTTAAAAATTCAATTAAGCAGAACGAAGTTGCGCAAGACCCCGCAACGGAGGAATAATGTTTTCCCGCACTGAAAATTTAATCGGCGCAGAAGCGCTAAAAAAATTACGCTCGGCAAAGGTTGTCGTTTTTGGCATAGGCGGTGTCGGGTGTTATGTTGTAGAAGCCTTGGCTAGGGCGGGCATAGGCAAATTTTTGCTTGTTGACGGCGACGTTTTTGAAGAATCCAATTTAAACCGTCAGCTATACGCGCTTAGGTCAACCCTGGGGCGGGATAAGGTTGAGGTTGCCAAAGAGAGAATTTTGGACATAAATCCGGAAGCGCAGGTTATGACAAAAAAGGTATTTTATCTTCCAAATACAGAGAATGAAGTTGATTTACAAGGCTTTGACTATATTGTTGACGCAATTGATACTGTTACGGCAAAGGTGCGGATTATTGAACGGGCAAAGGCGCAAAATGTCCCGATTATATCCGCTATGGGCGCGGGAAACAAACTTGACGCCACTGCTTTTTCGGTAACAGATATTTCTAAAACTTCAGGGTGTCCTCTTGCCAGAGTTATGAGAAGGGAGCTTAAAGAAAGAGGGATTAAAGACGTTAAGGTTGTTTATTCTGCTGAATTGCCGATAAATCCCGATGGATTACGCGCGCCTTCCAGTATTTCATACGTTCCCGCAGCGGCGGGTCTAATTATCGCTGGCGAAGTTATTAAGGATTTGATTTGATATTTCATTTACAATTATATAAACTTGTTATATAATATTTCCATATTATAGTATTGATAGGAGAGTTATGGTTAAAAAAGCAGTTATTTTAGCAGGCGGTAGAGGTACGCGGTTTTTGCCGTATACTAAGGCGTGCCCAAAAGAGATGTTTGCATTGTCCGATAAGCCCGTATTGCATTACATTGTTGAAGAGGCAGTTTTGGCAGGCGTAGAGGAAATACTAATAATTATTAATCCCGATAAGGAACTTATTAAAAACTATTTTTCACCGAATCCCAGACTGGATGAGTTTTTGCTTTCCAATAAAAAACAATACGAATATGGAAAAGTGAAAGCCGTCGAAAGAATGGCAAAAATAAGCTATGCTGTGCAAAAGGTCGCAAGGGGTTCAGGCGACGCGCTATTTCTTGCGGAGGATTTTGCCAACGGAGATACGATTGCCGTTATGAACGCAGACGACGTTATGCGAGTGGGAAAGGGTATGCCCACCGTTATGGCGCAGGTTATTGGCTGTCACGAAAGAAACAAGACGTCGGTGCTTGCGGTGCAAGAAGTCGCGCCAGAGATTGTTGTTAAGTGCGGCGCTATAAACATTGTCGAAAGAAACGGACGCGACATAAAAATTGACCGCGTTATAGAAAAACCCACTTTGGAAAGCGCGCCCAGCCATATAGTAACCTTGGGCAGATATGTGCTGACGCCGGAGTATTTTTCTGTTTTAAAACGCACTCCTCTTGCTCAAAATGGAGAGCTTAATATGACGGACGCCTTAAATATAATGGCAAAAGAAAAGGGGATTTTTGCCTATGAATTTGAGGGAAAGCGTTACGATATGGGAAACAAGTTGGGCTGCTTTGAAGCGATGTTGGATTACGCTTTGGCAGACGACGAGATTTCTGTTGAGGCTAAACAACTCTTAAAGGAAAGATTATAATTTTTGAGGTATATATATGAGAAAAGTTCTTGTGACGGGAGGGTGCGGATATATCGGCAGCCATACCGTAATCGAATTAGTCAAAAGCAATTTTGAAGTGGTGATTGTCGATAATTTTGTAAACAGCAAGCCCGCAGTGCTTGAAAGGCTTTCAAAAATAGTCGGATTTAAGCCCACTTTCTATGAGGTTGACGTATGTAATAAGGCGGCGCTAAGCGCCGTTTTTGAAAAGGAAAACATAACTGACGTTATCCATTTTGCGGGCTTAAAGGCGGTTGGTGAAAGTGTTGCAAAGCCTTTGGAATATTATCAAAACAACATAGGCTCAACGCTGACTTTGCTGGAGTGTATGAAAGAATACGGGGTAAAAAATCTTGTGTTTTCTTCAAGCGCCACCGTTTACGGTACACCTAAGAGCGTGCCGATAAAGGAAGATTTTCCGTTGTCGGCAACAAACCCTTACGGTTGGACAAAATTGATGATAGAACAAATCTTAAGAGATTTTTATGTCGGTGATAAGAGCGCTAATATTGCCTTGCTTAGATATTTTAATCCGGCAGGCGCCGACGAAAGCGGTACTATCGGGGAAGACCCAAACGGCATTCCCAATAATTTGTTCCCTTATATTTTGCAGGTTGCAGTTGGAAAATTGCCCGAATTGAGAGTTTTCGGCAGCGACTATCCCACGCCGGACGGCACGGGAGTTAGAGATTATATTCACGTTGTGGACTTAGCCAAAGGGCACATTGCCGCACTAAATAAACTATCAACAAACTGTGGCGTTGTGACATATAACTTAGGGACAGGTTGCGGCTATAGTGTTTTGGAAGTTTTAAAAGCGATGGAAAAAACCGTCGGAAGAAAGCTTGCTTACAAAATTTGCGCCCGTCGTCCCGGCGATATTGCAGAATGTTACGCAGATTGTTCGCTGGCGGAAAAAGAGCTTGGTTGGAAAGCTAAATTCGATTTGGAAAGAATGACGATTGATTGTTGGCGGTGGCAACATAATAATCCTAACGGAATGGAGTAAACTATAACTGCGCAGTAAATTGCAATATAAAACACTAAAACAATGAAATATTTAATCGCAACCGATTTGCACGGTTCAAAATATTATGCAAAGAAAATAATTGATATTTATAAATTCGAAAAATGCGACAGATTGATTTTGCTGGGCGATTTATATTATCACGGTCCACGAAATCCGTTGCCAAAAGATTATGCTCCGCTTGAGGTTGCAAATTTGTTAAACGGGATTGCGGACAAGCTGATTGTAATAAAGGGGAACTGTGACGCTGCGGTCGATGAGATGATTTCAGAGTTTGTTTTTTCGCCTATGGCGGAAATTGTGTTTGAGAACAGAAAAATATTTTGTACGCACGGAGATTTATTTAACAAGGATAATATTCCTAAGCTTAAATCGGGTGATTTGCTGATTTACGGGCATTTCCATAAAAACGAAATAATTGAAAAAGACGGCGTTATTTGCGTAAATATCGCTTCCCCGTCTTTGCCGAAAGAGGGGTGTCCGCCGTCCTATGCGCTTTTATGCGCGGAAGGTGTTTCGATTAAGGATTTTGATAACAACAGGCTGTATCAATATAAATTTTAACGATAGGAGTGAAATTATGTTTAAGGATTACAAATTCAAGATTTATTATAATGTAAACGGCTCCGGGCAAGTTGCGGAAAAGGAAAACGAGCATTTTTCATTGAATACCATAATCGACGGTGGAAAACTTAAGTTGGAAATTCTCCCAAAGGTTGAAATGGAATTAGTCCACGCAGAGATTGCGTTCGATTATAAATTTGCTCCAAAGGCTTGTGTTTTGGCAAACGGATACCAAAGCTGGACAATGACAAAGGAGTGCGACAGAAACGATAAACAGCTTAATATTTTTGGTTTTATACGTTCCATACCCGCGGGCTTTAAATTGGCGTCCATTTTCGGGGATTATCAATGGAAAGCGTATCCAAAGAAAAAAGGGATTTTTCACGGATATACTTTCGGGTACGTCAAAGAGGGCGAAACGTACGAGTTTATAGGTTCGCTTAGCGAAAAACAAGGCTATACCATAATTAATTTCGATATGAATCAAAACAATATCGTAATTGAAAAAGAGGTCGAAGGGAAAACCATTTCACAAAGCTATTGTCTTTTTGATTTGGTTGCGTTTAAGGGCGCGTATGACGAGGTTTTTGACAAATATTTTTCTGCAATGCAAATTCCTGCGCCACGAGTTTCGCATACTTGCGGCTATACCAGCTGGTATAACTATTTTACCAACATCAATGAAGAAATAATTATTCGTGATTTGAACGGCTTGGATAGAATAAAAGATAAAATCGATATTTTCCAAATTGACGACGGCTATCAAGCGGCGGTTGGCGATTGGCAAACTACCGATAAAGAAAAGTTCCCTAAGGGTATGAAGTATATCGCAGACAGCATTCACGAAAAAGGCTATAAGGCGGGGCTATGGTTGGCGCCGTTCTATGCGCAAAAGGGAAGCAAGGTTGCCACAGAGCACCCCGATTGGTTGGTTAGAATGCCAAACGGGAAAGAGCCTACAGGCTTTGTCGGAGGCAGAATGTGTCATACGCTTGATTTTTACAATCCCGAGTGCGCCGCTTATTTAAAGGGCGTTTTCAAAACCGTTTTGCAGGAGTGGGGCTTTGATATGGTAAAGCTGGATTTCTTATGCGCAGAGTGCCTAGTCCCTAGAAACAATAAAACCCGTGGCGAAATTATGTGCGAAGCGATGGACTTTTTGAGAGAATGCGTGGGAGATAAATATATTTTGGGTTGCGGAGTTCCGCTTGGTCCAAGCTTTGGCAAGGTGGATTATTGCAGAATCGGAAGCGACGTGGACATTCATTTTAAACCACGTTGGTATTTGCAATGCACAAACGCCGAGGTTGTAAGCACGCAAACAGCGATTAAAAATACCATTTTCCGCCGAGGGTTGAACAACCGCGCCTTTGGCAACGACCCCGACGTATTCTTTATGCGCGACGTTAATTTAAAATTTACCGAGTCGGAAAAGGCGTTGGTTGCCGACATAAACAAGACGTTTGGAACGCTTTTATTTGTATCGGATAACGTGGGCGATTTTTCCCAAAAACAAATGGATTTTATAAATAAAGCGTATACAAAAACAGAACGCAAAATTGAATTTGTCGATTATCTCGGAGGAGACGACGTAAAGATTTGTTTCACCGAAAACGGAGAAAAGAAGGTTTGGTCGCTAAATTGGCTAACAGGCATAAACGACATAAAACCCCTAAAATAAAACTAGATACAAACGCCTCTGTTTTTCGGAGGCGTTTTTTCTAAAATGATTTCAAAAAATTGACAAAAAAAAATATTTAGTTTATGATTACATAAAACATTAGCAAAGGTGTTATTATCTGTCTTAAATTACGCGCAGAGCGCGCTTTATATATTTAATACGGATAAGTGCGCCTTTTTTTATTTCTTTTAAAAAACGGTGTCGAAAATAAACTGACAAAATAAATGTAACTTTACCATTTCAATGGTTAATGCGCAAAAATAAGAGGATAAACTGATGAATTTAAACTTAGTGCAGGATAAGCTGAAAGAAGAATGCGGCATAGCGGGCGTTTCCTTGGTAAAACCGATATCGGCCGGTATTGTTTACAACGCCTTATTGGCGTTACAGCACAGAGGTCAAGAGGGCGCCGGAATAGCGGTTGTTGAAGGAAGAACCATTACCTGCCACAAGGGCGAGGGATTAGTAGGGGAGATTTTTGACGCAACTACCTTAGGCAAGTTGCCACCGTCTAGCTTGGCAATCGGTCATAACCGTTATTCAACAACAGGTACAACTTCGTTTTGCAACGTTCAGCCGTTTGTTACGGAATATTTAACGGGCAGACACGCTTTGGCTCATAATGGAAATATCACCAATTCAAAAGTTTTAAGAAACTATTTAGAAAATGCAGGCGTGGATTTTAAAGCCAGCAGCGACAGCGAGGTTATAAGCGCGCTTATTGCGTTGAACGCTGTAAGGTTCGGGGATTTTGTATCGGCGGTTATATCGGCAGCGTCGATGTTGGAAGGGGCTTACTGTTTGGTGGTTGCGTGTTCAGACGGCAGACTTATCGCCATTCGTGACCCGCAGGGTTTCCGTCCGCTTTGTATTGGCAAAAACGAGAACGGAATTTTAATCGCCAGCGAAAGCTGCGCGCTGGACAGTTGCGGGTTTGAATTTGTCCGCGATGTCAATCCCGGTGAAATAGTTGTTATAAAAGACGGCAAAATCTTAATGGAAAGCACGGTTATTCAAAGCGAAAAGAAGGGACTATGCATTTTTGAGTATGTTTATTTTGCCCGACCCGATAGCGTAATCGACAGTCAGTCTGTTTATGAAGCCCGTGTTAATATGGGCATCGAACTTGCAAAGGAACATCCGATTAAAGCCGACGTCGTATGCGGTGTGCCGGACAGCGGGTTGGAGGCTGCCGCCGGTTATGCAAAGGAAAGCAAAATCCCGTTGGCGTCAGGCTTTGTAAAAAACAGATATATTGGAAGAAGTTTTATTTTTCCCACGCAATCGCAAAGAGAAAACGCCGTTAGACTTAAACTCAATCCGTTGGAAGCGTCCATTAAAGGGAAATCTGTTATCCTTATAGACGACAGCATTGTGCGTGGCACCACAGCAAAAAAAATTATTGCGGCTTTGAAAGCGACGGGCGCAAAAGAAGTTCATATGTGTGTGTCTGCGCCTCCGTTTATACATACTTGCCATTACGGGACAGACATTGACAGCGAAGAAAACCTTTTGGCTAACCATATGTCCGTTGAGCAGATTTGTGAGCAAATCGGCGCCGATAGCCTAGGATTTATAAGCGTTGAAGGCTTGATGAAAGCTTGCGGAAGCTGCAATTTAAATATGTGTACAGGTTGCTTTAACGGAAAATATCCCGTCACCGAAAGAACTTTATCAAAAAACGAATTGGAAAAATAATATTTTTTTATAAGGAGAATATATGAAACTGATTTATGAAGGTAAGGCAAAGGAAGTTTTCGAGACGGATTGTCCCGATACTTATGTTATCAAATATAAGAACAGCTTGACTGCCGGCAACGGCGCCAAAAAAGAGGATATGGAAGGCAAGGGCAAGTTGAATTGCAAAATTTCCAATATCATCTTTGATTATTTAGAAAAAAACGGCGTGGAAACGCATTTGCTAGAAAAAATCGACGACACCACCATCAAAGTTAAAAAAGTTGATATTGTTCCGTTGGAGGTTATCGTCAGAAATGTGGCTGCCGGTAGTTTTTCAAAGCGTTACGGAGTTGAGGAGGGAAGCGCGCTGAAATGTCCTATTTTGGAATTCAGTTATAAATGCGACGAGTTGAGCGACCCTTTAATCAACGACTATCACATAATGGCGCTTGGGCTTGCCACCAGAGAGGAGCTTGACGAAATTGCAAAAATTACTTTCAAAATAAACGATTTGCTTAAAGCGTTTTTCGACAAGGTAAACGTTCGCCTTATTGACTTTAAAATCGAATTGGGACGTTATAAGGGAAAGATTATTCTCGCTGATGAAATTTCCCCAGATAGTTGCCGTCTGTGGGAAAAGGGTACAAACGAAAAATTAGATAAGGATCGTTTCCGTCGCGATATGGGCGGAGTTTTAGAGGCGTACCAAGTTATATTAGATAAAATTAAATAACTAATAATAAATACTAAATAATAATAGGACTGAGTAAACGATACATAAACCATTTTATTTTCGCCAAAATACCGTAAAAAAAATGCTTGATTTTTCTATAAGTGGCGGTTATAATGGAAAATGTAAAAGTTTAGACAGAAATTTATAAAAGTTTGTTTATAAAATAAAACTATAATATTGGAGGTATGATTTCATGAAAAGAACGAGAATATTCTCGATTATTTCGATTGTATTGGTGATCGCTCTTCTTTCGATGGTTTTTGTTGGCTGTAAAGACGACGAAAGTAAACCCGTCGATCCCGATGCAGGCAAAGTCGAGCTTGGCGTAGTAAATAACAACTACAAGGTTGGCGGTACCGTAGTTATCGGTAACGTAACCGAGCCATCCGGCGATTTCCGTTTTGCAGCGGCTTATAGCGGATCTTCCGTTGGCGCAGCTGACCAAGACATTATGGGCTTAACCCAAGGTTATTCCACAATGGAGAAAGACCGTCAAGGTTCCTATGTTTGGAACAAAACCGTTGTTAAATCTCACACGGAGGTTGAAAACGAAGATGGCACTTACACAATTACCGTTGAAATTAACCCGGGCTTAATGTTCAGCGATGGCAAAACCGAAGTTAAAGCTGATAACTATTTAGCTTATGCTGTTGCTTATTCTACTACCGTTGCTAAAGCAGCTGGCGCAAGTGGCAAAGCAGGTCAATCTTTTGTTGGTTATGACAGCTTCTATGCTTATAATGGAGCAAATGGAGATGCTGAAGGCGTTTCTGCAAAATTCACAGGATTAAAGAAACTTGGTGATTATAAATTCTCAATGACCATCAGCAGCGATTATTATCCCTACTATTTTGCATACACCTATGGCGCAATGACTCCTTACGATATCGCTTCCATTATTGGTGACGGCGCAACCTTAAAGTCTGATGAAACAGGCACATGGATTGAAGGCAATTTCTATGCAAAAGAAGCTGAGGCTTATTCAAAAATTGCGCACTTCAAGGCAGCTCGTTATGACACAAAGAAATATTTGTACACCGGTCCATATACCATTTCCAGCTGGGACAAGGGCACAACAGAATGCACAATGAAAATCAACTTGAACTTCCAAGGCAACTTTGAAGGTCAAAAACCACATATTGATACAATCGTTTATAAAAAGGTTGTTTCTGAAACACAAACAAGCCAACTTGCAAGTGGACAACTCCACGTTTTGGAAGCCTTAACAGGCGGTGACGACGTTAAAGCTGGTTTAGGCGTTATGGAAAACAATGCCGGCAAATTCTTAGAAAACCACTATGATAGAGCTGGTTACGGCAAAGTTCAATTCGATTGCGACTTTGGACCTACACAATTCCAAGAAGTACGTCAAGCTGTTACCTACTGCTTAGACAGAAATGATTTCGCTCAAGCTTTCACAGGCGGTTACGGCGCAGTCGTTAATGGACCTTATTCTGTAAACTTCAAGGCTTATACCACACAAGAAGCTGAACTTGAAGAGGCTCTTAAAAACTATGCTGTTTCTACAGTAAACGCTAAAAAGGTTTTGGAAGAAGGCGGCTGGATTTATAACTCAACAGGCGGCGCTTATGTAGCTGGTCAAACAGGTATTGATTCTGTAAGATATAAGAAACTTACTAACCCTTCTGCATATGACATTTCTTTCAAGAGCATTTCTAACGAAGACGGTATTGAATATAAGACAGTTAAAGTTGGTGATGATTATTATATGCCTTTGGTAATTAACTGGTTCTCAACTGAAAACAATGCAGTTTCCGACCTATTAAAAACCAAATTAATGAAAGGTAACAACGTAAAAGAAGTTGGCTTAGTTATTCGTAATACTTCCGGTTCTTTCACACAATTAATCGGTGAAATTTACAGAGAGCCATCCTATGGTTACGGCGGAACCCCAACATACGGAATGTTCAACTTGGCAACAAGCTGGAACAGTGAAGTCTATGACTATTCCTTCAACTGGTCTTTAGATGAAGCTTGGTTTGATTACAGCGCAAACAAATTGTTTGACAGCTATGACAAAGCATTCCCATACAATGACAAAGCAGACGGAACACACACTTCTCGCACATTTGAAGAAGCTATGACAGCAAGCAATGGAAAGTTAGGTATGGATTATCTTTCTATGGCAATGGTATATGATGCTAAAACAGAGGCTGAATATAACCAATACTGGAAGGCTTATATGCTCAGATGGAACGAGTTAATGCCTGATATTCCGCTTTATAGCAACGTTTATTATGATGTTTATAGCTCAAAGATTTTAAACTATAAGACATCTCCTTTCTTTGGAGCATCTGACGCTTTATTATATTGCGCTCACGCTGATTTCCAAGGTTAATTCATTAGCTATTAAAAGGTTTAGAGGAACATTAATATGCTCCTCTAAGCTTTAATAAAAAGGTGGTGAGTTCCGCGAGCATTTTTGCTCGCGGTAACATCTTTAATTAGAAAACACACCCTTTTATTAAAACTTAGAGGAAAAGAAGGAGTGTCAATGTATAAGTATATTTTAAAAAGAATTATGTATATGATTGTTGTCATTTTCATTTTATCAATGGCAATGTTTTTCATATACAACTTAATTCCTTTTGATAGGGCAAGAGTTTTGGCAGATCAGCAAAAAGACGCCTTTAAATATGACCCCGAAGGGTTGGAACAACTTTATCAGGAAAACAGAGTTAAACTAGGTTTGGACAAAAATCTTTTTGAGCGTTACCTTATGTGGGTGGGAGTTATGCCTTTAAATGGTGAATTTAACGGTATGCTTCAAGGCAATTTTGGTATTAGTTATGACAACTTGCAACAACCTGTTGGCGAAGTTATGACTGAACCGATGAAAAACACCATATTTATAAATATTTTTTCCACTTTTTTAGCGTTGGCCATTACAATTCCTTTGGGTATTTTTTGTGCAGTTAAACGAGGAAGTCGGCGTGATACTGCGGTGCAAGTAGGAACGATAATCGGCTATAGTATGCCGGTATTTATTACGGCGATTTTGTTTATCTATCTATTTGCAGTTTTAATTCCGCTTTTCCCTGTTTCGGGAATGAAAACGGCAGGTTCCGAATTTACTGGCTTCCGCGCATTTGTGGACAAGTTTTATTATATTTCATTACCCTTAATTGTTATGACATTCTGTTCATTGGGTGGAATGACAAGATATGTCCGCGCGTCAATGATAGAAGCCTTATCTATGGACTGTATTCGTACTGCCAGGGCAAAGGGTCTAAGAGAAAAGGTTGTAGTATATTCTCACGCTTGGAGAAATGCGCTTATTCCTATCGTAACCATTGTTATAGGTTGGTTTTTAGGCATATTCTCCGGCTCAATTATGATTGAAAATATATTTGGAATAAACGGCGTTGGCAAGCTCTATATTACTTCGCTTACCACAAACGACTTCGACGTAGTTCTAACACTTCAAATGTTTTATGTTACCATTAGTTTGTTGGGTAACTTAATTATAGACATTGTCTATGGATTTATCGATCCTCGTATTAGGGTTTCCAAGTAGGTGGCATATTATGAAAAATGAAAACAACAAAGATTTAGAGAAAATAACAAACGATATATCTGTAGAAAAAACCTTGCCGGAAGTTGAAGTGTCCTTGCAGGAAAGCATTGACACGGCTACAAGGATGTTTTCTGCTCAACCAGAATCAGGGCTATTTTTATCGGGGTTAAAAAGTTTCCCAAAAACGCTGTGGCGTTGGACAAAACGCACACTTTTTGGCGCTTCAAAAGATTTGAATAATGCTTTTTCCGTGGAGGATATTGAAAGCCCCGGAAAAATGATTTTTAAAGGGTTTTTTGAAAAAAAATTGGCAGTAATATCTTTAATTGTACTGATAGGTATGTTCGCCTTCGTTTTGTTTGGACCTTTGGCAAACCCTGTGGATTTAGGCTATGCCGAATCTTTACACAAAAATATGGCGCCAAGCCAAAACTTGCTTTCTATCCCGTCTAAATTAAAAAATAATATTGATACAATCTCTAGCTTCAGCACTTTTTCTGTGGGCTTATCAAAAGACGGTGAGGTATTTGCTTGGGGTAATACAAAAATCCCTAATTCCGCAACAAAAGCAGATTTAGCAAATATCCCGGATGAGATTAAAAATTCAAAGGTCCGCTTTGTTGCCGCTGGGGCTGACCACGCTATCGCAATAACTGATTCAGGAAAAGTTATTGGGTGGGGTGAATACGGAAATTCACAATACGGAAATAAAAGCAATCTGGCGGGGACAAGCCAAATAATCGATATGCCTGAGCAACTTTTAACCGGCACAATCGACGTAAACAATGTTAAACAGCTTGCTTGTGGGTACCAAGTGACTGCGATAGTAATGAAGGACGGAAGTTGCTATTATTGGGGCAATTACAAAAGTGGCGCAGAAAATTTAAAAATGTTGGGCAAGGGCAATGTTGAGCATGTTGAATTTTTAAATTCGCGTTGCGTAGCTAGGACAAAAGACGGCAAACTTATGCTGGGCTCAAGCAAGGAGCAATTTGATACCATAATTGCGCTTGATCAAAATGGAAACGAAATTCGTGATGAGAACGGTAAAGTTGTTTTCTTATCTTTATTTGATGACTATTTAGCTGACCGCAAGGTTACAAACATCGCCGCCACTAGTGGCGCAATTGCAATTGTAACCGATGACAATAAAGTGTTAGTTGTTGGTTCTTTAGTAAGTAGTAATAGTAAAGTTATTGCTCAACCCACATTTGCAGATGGTGAGGTAATAACCGACGTAATTGGCGGCGCAAAACACTTTGCTGCGATAACTTCTAAAGGTAATATTTATTGTTGGGGAGAAAATACGCTTGGACAATGTGAAGTCCCTAAAAAACACGAGGGCGCCATTCGACTGGTAGGTGGTTCATTTCAAACTTATGCAGTTAACGCAGAAGACGAGCTGGTTGCTAAGTGGGGCTTAAAAGGCTATTTAATGGGTACCGACGAATTAGGACGCGACATTGCGGTGCGTGTTATGAACGGCGGCAAAATGACAATGACAATTGGCGCAGTGGCTGTTATAATCTCTTCAATTATAGGTATCATCATCGGCTGTATCTCCGGCTATTTTGGCGGTTGGGTTGACTTGGCTTTGATGCGTGTAACAGAAGTTTTCGCATCTATTCCTTTCCTTCCGTTTGCGTTGATTCTCTCCGCCATTTTAAAGGGCTCAAGCATACCTGAAGATACTCGTATCTTTATGATTATGGTCATTTTGGGCTTGTTAAGTTGGACAGGCTTGGCAAGAATGATTCGCGGACAGGTATTAGCAGAGCGCGAGAAGGAATTTGTTATTGCGGCAAAATCAATGGGAATTAAAGAAACAAGAATTGCCTTTAAACATATTTTGCCCAACGTATTTTCAATAATATTAGTTAGCATGACGCTGGATTTTGCAGGATGTATGTTGA
The DNA here is from genome assembly GCA_964604875.1 of uncultured Bacteroidaceae bacterium. Lineage (GTDB taxonomy): Bacteria > Bacillota > Clostridia > Christensenellales > CAG-917 > JAVVSR01. The sequence continues at coordinate 30,881 of CAZSAC010000010.1, forward strand.
CGGAATCGTCGCTGTCATACTTGGGTTTTGGCGTTCAACTTCCCCGTCCGACTTGGGGTAATATGCTTAACGGTTGTAACAACGAGATTGTTATAGGTCAGTTCTGGTGGAGATGGTTTTTCCCTTCGATTTTCCTGCTTGTTACCACAGTTTGCATAAACATTATCGGCGACGCTTTGCGCGACGCCATGGATCCTAAGAGTAACTCTTATAGATAGGAGGGTGAAATGGCTTTATTAGAAATTAAAAATTTACACACATATTTTAACACAAAAAAAGGTGTTGTTAAAGCGGTAAACGGAGTTTCCTATGCCGTGGAAGCAGGAAAAACTTTAGGTATAGTTGGAGAATCGGGCTCGGGAAAAAGCGTTTCTGCTATGAGCATTTTAAAGCTTTTGGACGGCAACGGCTATATCGACAAAGGTGAGATTCTTTTTGATGGAAAGGATTTGGTTAATTTGCCTCTTGACGAAATGTATAGCATAAGAGGAAATGCAATTTCCGTTATATTCCAAGAACCGATGACAAGTTTAAATCCTGTTTTTAATATAAAAAGACAGCTTAGTGAACCTTTTATGATTCACCAAGGCATGAAAAAGGAAGAAGCCGCTGAGTGCGCGCTTAAGATGTTAGAATCTGTTCAGATTCCTAATCCGGCAGAAGTTTTGAGGCAATATCCGCATCAACTTTCCGGCGGTATGAGACAACGTGTTATGATTGCTATGGCGTTAGCTTGTAAACCAAAGATATTGATTGCCGATGAACCTACCACGGCGTTAGACGTAACCATACAAGCACAAATTCTAGCCTTGATGAATGAACTTAAAGTCAAGAACGGAACGTCTATCATATTTATTACGCACGATTTAGGCGTTATAAATGAAATGGCTGACGATGTGGTCGTTATGTATTGCGGTCAAGTAGTGGAGCAAGCGTCGGTCAAAACAATATTTACAGATTGTAAAAAAAGCCATCCTTATACCGAAGGACTTATGCACTCAATCCCACGCCTAAATAACGAAATGGTGAGGTTAGAACCTATTCCCGGTGTAGTACCTCATCCGTTGGCTTTGCCAAAGGGCTGTAAATTTGCGCCTAGATGCAAGTATTGTACCCAAAAATGTCAAGAGGAAGAGCCCGAACTTATAGAAGTAGATCAAGACCAGTACGTAAGATGTTTTTATCCCAGCAAGGAGGAAAGAAATAGTGTCGAACACACCCAAAAAATTATTATCAATTTCTAATTTAAAAAAATATTTTCCTGTTGCCAAAACATCTATCTTCCAAAGGGACCAATATTATGTTAAAGCTAATGAAGAAATTTCTTTAGATATTTATGAAGGTGAAACTATTGGAATTGTAGGTGAGTCGGGTTGCGGAAAATCCACGTTGGGAAGAGTTCTTTTGCAGTTGTATGATCAAACAGCTGGCGAAAGTATGTATTACGGAAGAACGGTCGGAGATGTCGCGCCTAAATATGTGAAGAACACACTGGTTCACATTCATAAAGAAATAGATAATTATGAAAAGCTCAAAGAAAAGGCAGACTCGCTATCAGCTCAAGTGGACCAAATTGGCGAAGATAATGCCGACTTCTTTTTGTTGCAAAACAAAGAGCTTGCCAAAGCGAACGCAGATACTCAACTTGCGCACATTGTGAAAATTATTGGAGGATTCTTTGCTGTCCCTCATCGGGGTGAGGGAGTATCTCATCTATTGAAGATTCATAATAGCAACGTTAAATTATCTGATTTAAGGGCAAAACTTGCCAAAACAAAAGCAAAAATTGAATATTTGGAAGGCTTAGACCCCAAAACAAAAAAAGACGGTACTGTAATTCAGCCTGCTGATACATCAGCATATAGAAAAGCGCAAGCTAAGAGTGAGGATTTATGTCAAAAAATTAAATCGGAAGAATCGTTTTTAAAAATTTTACAAGACGAAATGGATGTAATTAAAAGCCGATATAAAGATGACCCTAAATTTAACGAATATGAAGCGCTTTTGGACGATGGAATAGACTTAGCTAGGCTCACCTATAAGGAAATGCGCCCCTTACGACAGGATTTGCAAATTATATTCCAAGACCCGTATTCTAGCTTAAATCCCAGAATGACAATAGGTCAAATTATTGAAGAGGGATTGGTTACGCATAATTTCTATAGACACGGTTCTAAGACAATGCGAGAATATATTATGCAAGTAATGAAAGATTGCGGTTTGCAAGAATATATGATACACCGTTTCCCACACCAGTTCTCAGGAGGGCAAAGGCAACGTATATGTATAGCCAGAGCCTTGGCTGTTAAACCTAAATTTGTCGTTTGCGACGAATGTGTCTCAGCGTTAGACGTTTCTATTCAGTCTCAGATAATTAATCTATTGGAAGATTTAAAGCAGAAAGAAGGGTTAACATATTTGTTTATATCGCACGACTTGTCGGTTGTTAAATATATTTCCGATAAAATTGGCGTTATGTATTTAGGAAACATTGTGGAATATTGTGATTCTAAAACGATGTTTGCCGACCCTCGACACCCCTACACAATTGCGCTTTTAAGCTCTATTCCAACGACAGAAGCCGATAATGATACGAAGGAGAGGATTCTGCTTGAGGGGAACATTCCCAGCCCTATAAAACCACCCACAGGGTGCAAATTCCATACCAGATGTTATATGGCGACAGAAAAATGTAAGCGTGTTCCGCCCAAATTTACAGAAGTTGAACCAGGACATTTTGTAGCTTGTCATTTTCTTGAAAAAAAACTAGACGAAAGTGGTAATTTTTTATTCGAATTGTCCGATTCTGCAAAAAAGTCCAAAAGAACTGAGTAATGAATTGGCGGAAAAAAATAAAAAAGGTTTCTCCTGAAAAAGAGCAGGAATACGTTCAACGATTCATGGAGGAGAAACCCGATGTAAAAGATAAATTTGCAATGCTTTTGGCGGCATTTTTAACTCTTGTTATTCCTGCCTTTCTTGTAGTAGCGTGTTTGGTATTGTTCGTGCTTTGGATATTTGGTATAAATATTTTTAGTTAAAAGCTTTATGACCTTTCTAATACAATAAAAAACCCTTGCAGTTGCAAGGGTTTTTAATTATAATTTCTTTTGCTTATTGAAAAACATGCCTTTTAATATGGTTTTAATTATATTTGTATTGTCGGGCGTCCACTTAACGCCGTTTAAATATGTGGCTTCAACTTTAATTTCTTCTTCAATTTTTTCTTTTGGAACGGCATAAGGGCTTTTGTTGAGTATGATAAAGTCAGCATTTTTTCCTTCTTCCAAACTTCCTCGGGTATTATCGTCAAAAGTGTTGTAATAGCTGTTTAACGTACATATACGTATTGCGTCGGTCAGGCTGATTTGTCGGGGAGTATTTAAATTGTTCGTAAGCCAATGTAACCAAGTTAAACCTTTAGGAAAGCTAACGGGGCAGTCGGTACTTGCGCAAACTGTTATGTTTCGTTTTACATATTCATCAAAGCGCATTGAGTTATAGCCACGTTGTTCCCCGATGCGCCCCATCATAAGCTCATAATTATCGGGGATAAGCTCTAAAAAGCCTGGTTGCTCAATAATGGTGAGTTTATATTTTTGAATTATATCCATAGCTTCGTCGGGAACCAAAGTAGCGTGGATAATTCCGTGACGATGGTTGGGTTTGGGAAATTCATCTAAAACTCGCTTGTATGCGCGCGCTGCTTGTAAAACCGCAGCATCGCCGATAGCGTGCATTTGCAAAGCTAAGCCTGCTTTGTGTACTTTTAGAATATTTTTATATACTTCTTCATCGGTGTAATAAAGCATTCCTTTTTTGTCAGACCCTTCGTACGGCTCCAACAAAGCCGCGTCCATTGAGGTAATACTGCCGTCGAGGGCGCACTTAAAACATCCACCAAGACGTCCGATATTACGCTTTAGCGCCTTTTTCGGCTCATAGCTTTGAATAAAAAAGCGCATTTGTATACCGCTTTTTTGACCACGATATATCCATTTGACCAAATCGATGTCCAAATCAAAGGGCATACCGATGCCACCTTCGACCGAAATTAAGCCAAACCCTTGTTTTAGATATTCGTCAATAGCCCCTTGAAAAGCTTGTAAGCCGTCCAGGACGTTTACAAATTTGAGCATATTGTCTACTACGCCGTAAAAGGCTTCGTTGCCAATAATACCGGTATCGCAATCAAAACCGTTCATTTTATAAACTTTTTTTGGCATACGCGCCAAAGCTTTTTTATTTAAAATTGCGGTATGACCGTCGCTACATATAATCGCAACTTTTCGACCCTCAGTTACTACCTGTTCAATTTCTTTTCGTGTAATAAATCTGCCTTCCTTAATTTTAGGCGACGCGCCGAAACATAGAAGGGTTTTTTTTGGGTTAAGCGTATTATCCGCTTCTTTCAAAATAGTTTGAATTTCAGCAATAGATTTTGCATTATCCAATTTTACCGTGGACGCTAATATTGCAAAGGATGCAAAGTGGCCGTGGGCATCGGCAAAAGGAGGCATAATTGCGCCGTTTCCTAAATCGATTAATTTGCTTTTAGAATATTCATTTGGTAAGTTATCCCCCACAAAAACGATTTTTCCATTATCCTCAACGAGGTATTTTTTTATGCTGTTAGAGCTGTCTACCGTTATAATATTTCCTTTATAGGCGACCATTTTTTCCTCCGGTACTGTAGATTATTTTTATTGTAACAGTTTTAGCCGTGACATTCAATTTTTTTAGTGAATAAAAATCAAATTTATTCATAAAATGGTAAATTTTTCATTGTAAGATTTTGTAAAATTTCCTAGCGCTATTTACAAGCAAAATTAAACCCGTTAATATGTACGTATGAAAAAAATAGCTTTAGTTTTGTTTTGTTTAATTATGGTTTTTTCCGCAGTAGCGTGTACTGCGAAAGGCGATATGGAAATTGTAAATCCACCGTTAGGCGATAATGAGGAGGACGCAGATAACGGGGAAATTGATAAGCCCACAGAAGATTTAGGTACATACGCATATTATGTGAGGGCAGTCACCAATTCTCTTAACGTCAGAAGCTCGCCAAGCGCGGGCGCATCCTCTCTCGGAACGCTGGATAAAGGCGATATGGTGTTAAGCTTTGGGCTTGAAGGCGAGTGGTATAAAACCAAGTACAAAGAGCGCACCGCATATGTCAGCGCAAAGTATTGCGAACTTGTCAGAACGCCGGTTGCCGATGAAAAAATCGAAAATGCTTTAAGTTTCGGCGCAACTTTATTAGGGTATCCATACGTTTACGGAAGTCAACGCTATCATTGGGGAAACGGACAAAAAAATCCCGCTTTTATAAACGGAGAGTTTGATTGCTCGGCGTTTGTACAATATATTTATTACATATCGCAAGGAGTAGTTTTAGACGTAACAACCCGTTCGCAAGCGATTCAAGGAACAGCGGTCCTAAAAGACGAAATCGAGCGTGGTGATTTACTGTTTTTTACAAATTCTTCTCGGTTTCACTTAAGCGGAATTGAGCGGATTGGGCATGTTGCGATATATCTTGGCGATAACTACATATTGCATACAGCTTCCGACCATGCCGTAATAGAGCCTATAAGCAATACAAGGTGGAACAACTATATTTGCGCAAGGAGAGTTATCTAAGCGATTGACAGAGAAAGAAATGTAGGTTATCATAAAACTAGCGCTTTGCGATAATCTAATAAATGCGCGCAAGCTCTTTTTGGGCTTGCGTTTTTAACGGAAATGAAAACTATAATTGAAATATTAAACAGACATAAAATTATTGCGCACAGAGGTTGTTGGGATAGACAGTTCCCCGAGAACTCTTTGCCTGCATTAAAAATTGCCGTCGAAAAGGGATACGGAATAGAATTGGACGTACACTTAACGGCAGACAATCAGGTAGTCGTTTTCCACGATTTTAAACTAAAAAGAATGTGCGGCATAAAAGGCAATATAGAAAGCTTCACATTAGAAAATCTGCTTAAATTTAAACTTAAAAAAACGCAGTATTCTATTCCGACGTTTTTAGAATTATTAAAGATTGTTGACAAAAAAGTGCCTTTATTTATCGAATTAAAGTGTTTTAACAATGATTTTGCGTTAGTTGACGCAGTTGAAGATGCGCTTAATGGCTATGACGGAGATTATGTTATAATTGGTTTTTCGGAAAAAGCAATAAAATATGCTATGGAAAAAGGCTTTGTCGTATGCCTATCAAGATTTGTTCCGAAACTTGCTGATTTTACGCCACACGGAATGTTATGCGAGACGCACTTTATCCCACGCAGACAAAAAAAAAGAGAAAAGTTTCCCACGCTGGTGCCCTGGACTGTCTCGTCAAAAGCCACGCGTCGGCTTGCAGAAAAAACGTGTATCGCTCCGATATATAATACAAAATTTTTCGATGATTTGAAATAATATCGAAATCGGTTGCTTTTTTGGAAAATTTATTTATAATAAGATTAGAATTTGCAGGTATAGTTTAGAGGTAAAACAACAGCTTCCCAAGCTGTGGTCACGGGTTCGATTCCCGTTACCTGCTCCAAAGGAAGTCCCTAAAACGGCATAAGTTTTGGGGTTTTATTTTTTTATCTTGCTTTTGCCCAAATATTATGAAGAGGTTTTTGGTTGCTAAGTGTTGGGAAAATAGTGTATAATTATTCCAAGAGGGAAAAATGGAAATTAGAAGACTCACATTAGAAGATGATTTAAAAACTGTCGCAGAGCTTATCTATGCGGCAGACGACATAATTTTCCCAATGGTTTTTGGAAAGAAGGACAAGGCGATTGAATATATAATCAAGCTGATTAAAATGGAACATAACCAACTGTCCTATAAAAAAACTCATATATTTTTTGAAGAAGGCAAAATTGTCGGGGTTTTGGTTGGATTTGATGAGCGGGAGCAAAATGATAAGTTGGAAAATTCCGAATACATTGACGCCCTAAGCACGGGACAGCTTATGCGTTTGGTTATGAAGGCTAACGCTTTAAAAAAATATCGCATAACATATCAAGAAAAAAATATATTAATCCGATTAATATCTGTGGCATCCGACTGGAAGGGCAAGGGAATTGGGACTGCGCTTTTAGGCTATTTTAGGGCAATAGCGCAAAAACAAGGGTACAAGCAAATGTCGCTTGACGTTCCGCTTGGCAATAAGGTTGCGATAGGTTTGTGTTCTAAACTGGGATTTCGTGTGGTGGAAAAAAAGAGTTTTGGGAAAACAGACGGAATACAGCGTATGGTTTTAGATATTTAAAAGCCTCGATTATCGAGGCTTTTTTTATATTTGATTGTTGTAAATTGGTTTAACGTGATTTCTCCCGGGGAACATAATCGTCCAAATGGCTATGAAGTTGATTATCATTGCAACCAAAACGATATATCGCGCGTCGAAGTATTCCCCCAATAAACCGGCAACCAGCTGTCCCAAAATACTTCCGCCCATTGTGATAAGAGAGAACGTGCCGTTGAAACGAGCGCGGATATTGTCTTGAACGTGGTTTTGCGTACCGGATATTCGGATATTGAATGACGTTACGGCAAAAACTCCTGCGATTATTTGCACTATCACCATTATCCACCATTTTGGCATAAACAAAATTATTGCGTCCAACACTCCGATAATCACATATACGGTTAAAGCAATATCAAATTTTTTGTTTGCGGGAAAACGGAATTTATAGTGTATCGCGCCGCCCAGCAACCTTCCTACGGTGTTTGCGCCCATAATTATTGAATACAAAAAGGCGGCTCCCCAGACAAATTGTTTTGCCCCGATGTTAACGGTAACCTCGCTGAAATTTGTTTTAAGAAAAGGTAAGAATAGCGTAGAAAGAACCGCTCCCGCCGACATAGTCACAAAAAAGTACGCAGTAATAACCAATAATCCTTTTTCGTTTTTGATGTAGGTTAAGCCGTCTTTCAAGTCGACGTTAAACTGACGTAAGACATTCCTCTTTTCTTTGGGCTCTGCCAAGATTTGCTCCAAATGAGGCTCCTTTGCGGTGACTAGCGTCTCCACGGTCGCCGTCACAAAAGAACAGCAAGCCGAAAATGCAAACAAGGGCATAACGCCGATTACGTCGTATGCCCACCCTGCGACCGGCACCATAATAGTGCTTGCAATCGGGTAAAGCAGACTGCTGATAGCATAGGCTTTGCTATAGTTGCCTTTGGAAATCAGGTTTGGATAGAAGCTATCGTAAGCAACCATATATACCGAGTTTAGCGAGCCAAATAAAACAACTACCGCCAAATACAAATAGTAGTTAAAATAATCGTAATAGGTGACCAGCGTAATTGCGACAAACATTAAAGAAAAGATATAATCCAAAATGTATATGGCTTTTCTACGGCTGTGTCTGTCGAAAAACGCGCCTGCAAAAATAGGGACAATAAGCTGTGGTACAACAAATCCCGCCATCATTATGGCGTATTTAAGCGTAGAACCCGTTTTATCAAAAACCAAAAGCCCGAACGCAAACCCAACGACTGCCGCGCCCAAAAGTGAAATAAAGCTTCCAAAAATGATAATAGAAAAATCCTTCGTCCACAGTTTTTGAGGACGGTCTAATGCGATTTCTGTGTTTATATTTTGATTATTCTTTTTCATACTTGCAGTATTATAGCATATTATATATACCTTAGCAATTAATAAATATGCCAAAAAAATATTATTACTGGAAAAATTTTCTTAAATAAAAAAACAAAAAAAATGCCAAAACACCCGCAATCTATTTTACATATTTTTTTAAATTCGTTATAATTGCCGTGATAATAATGGGGGCGTGTGAGAACTTTGAACGTAATTAAATTTTTTATATAGGGAGAGCGTATGTCTTTTTTAGATGGTTTCTACGCTGTATTGGAACTCTTAGGCGGAATTGGCGTGTTTTTATACGGAATGAAGCTTATGGGCGAAAGTTTGGAAAACGTTGCCGGTAACAAAATTAAGGTTATGTTTTCAAAAATCTCCGATAAAAAACTTCTAGGAGTTGGCATCGGAGCGGCGACAACCGCAGTTATACAAAGTTCGGCAGCGGTAACGGTTATGGCGATAGGTTTTGTTAACAGCGGACTGATGACCCTAACGCAAGCAACGGCTATCGTATTTGGCGCAAATATCGGTACTACCGTAACAGCGCAAATTGTTGCCTTTGGGTATAGCGGGGTAGAAAGCATAAAGCTTATGTCCATTTTTGCAGCCTCTGCGGGCGTGGGCGCGCTTACCATAATGTTTGCCAAATCCGATAAGGTAAAAAAAATCGGCGCAATCATCACAGGCTTAGGTATGATTTTCGTGGGGCTGTCGGTTATGAACGCAGCCATGGATGTTTTTGCAGCGTCCGAAAAGGTAAACGATTTTATTGCAGGCATTTCAAATCCGTTTTTGTTTTTGATTTTCGGTACTATATTTACGGCTCTTATACAAAGCTCCTCAGCGGTCAGCGGTATTGTCATTACGATGTGCGCTGTTGGAATTTTAGATTTTAATTCAAGTATGTTTATCATCTTGGGAAGCAATATCGGAACGTGTATTACTTCTCTGATTGCGTCAATCGGCACCTGTAACAACGCGCGTCGGACGGCAATTATTCACCTTCTTTTCAACGTAATAGGCGTGATTATTTTCAGCCTTTCAAGTTTGATTATCCCTTATGCAAAGATGTTTTCGGTTTTCCCAACTACGCAAATGCAAGTGGCAATGTTGCACACCTTCTTTAACATTGTAACCGTAGCGATACTTTTGCCGTTTATGTCGTTATTGGTGAGATTTGCTGAAAAAATTATTCCCGATAAGGGCGAGAAAAAGGAAGACGACGGCTTGCACCTTTACTATGTTGAGGAGCACTTATTGAGGACTCCGCCGTTGGCAGTTGCTCAATTGAAATATGAAGTTATACATATGGCGGATTTGGCGAAGAAAAACTTTGATATGAGTATGAACGCAGTTAAAACCAATGATATTTCCAGAAAAGCCGAGATTTATAAAAACGAGAATATAATCAACTTTATAAATAGGGAGCTCACCAAGTTTTTGGTTAAATTATCCCACGCAGATTTAGCTTACGATGACAAGGTTATGTTGGGCACGCTCTATCATACGATAAGCGATATCGAAAGAATAGGCGACTATGCCGAAAATATTGTGGAATATGCTGAAAAAATGAACAATGACGCTATTTCTTTCAGCGAGGACGCCGTTTCGGAAATAAATAAATTACATCTACTTATTGATAAACTATATCGTGTTGTTATAAAAACCTTTGAGCAAACCTCGCTAAGCTTTATTCCGGAAGTAAACGCCTATGAAGAAGAAGTTGACAAACTGAAAGAGCAAATGGGAGTTAACCATATCGAAAGGCTTGACAAAGGGGTTTGTACCCCTGAAATAGGCGCGATATACCTTAGCTTGGCAAGCAATGCCGAGAGAGTCGCCGACCATATGACAAATATCGCGTACGCAGTTAAAAGCTATGCAAAGCCCACTAAACAAAAAGAACAATGAACACCCCTTTAGAGAAAAGTATCGTCCCAAATCTTTCCAAAGCCTATACAAAAGCGAAAACCAGACGTAATTTAGCCATTTTATGCTTGCCGCTGTGTTTTGTAATGTTTGGTGTCGGTGGATTTTTGATGACGGTCAACCCGCTTTGTTT
>CAZSAC010000011.1:0-41377 GCA_964604875.1 uncultured Bacteroidaceae bacterium
ATGATAAACTGTTTGAGGAAATTGCCGAGCTTAAAAACGCAGAAGGCGATGATATTATAATGGAGGCAGGCGACGTGCTTTTTTCAGCAATAAACCCGATGCGGTGGTTGAAGGTCGAGCCCGAGCTTGCGCTTAAGTCGGCGTGTGAGAAATTTATAAACCGTTTTAAATATATGGAAAGCAAAATTATCGAAAACGGCTTGGACATTTCCGACGAGTCCACGCGTGAAAAGTATTGGGCGGAGAGCAAAAAAATCTATAAATGAAAATCGGAAAAGTTGAATTAAAATCGAATATATTGTTAGCTCCGCTTGCAGGCTATACCGACGTGGGCTTTAGAAGATTATGCGCCGATTACGGAGCAGGCTTGACCGTGACAGAAATGGTAAGCGCTAAAGGGCTATGCTATGGCAATGAGAACACGATAAATTTGCTGAGGATAGCTGAAAATGAAAGCCCTGTTGCCGTACAGCTTTTTGGAGGGGAGGCGGAGTTTTTGGCAAAAGCAGTTTGTCACGAGGCGCTTAAAAAATTTGACATAATTGACATCAATATGGGCTGTCCCGTAAACAAAATTGTAAAATGTGGCGAGGGTAGCGCGCTTATGAAGGATACACCACGGGCGGTTGAAATTGTGCAAGCTGCGGTAGAAAACACCTTAAAGCCTATAACCGTGAAAATCCGCGCCGGGTTTAACGAAAAAAACGCGCCCGAATTTGCATCTGCGATGGCACAGGCGGGGGCTTCCGCTATAACCGTTCACGGCAGAACGAGAGAACAGTTTTATAGCGGTGAGGTGGATTATGACATTATTGCCGAAGTTAAAAAAGCCGTAAATATACCCATGTTTGCAAACGGAGATATCCGCACAAGAGAAGACTATGAAAAAGTGATGGCAAAAACCTTGTGCGACGGTGTGGTGGTTGGTAGAGGGGCTTTAGGCAGCCCGTACATATTTGCGCAAATGCAGGATAAACCTTTTGATTTTGACGCTAAAGCCGCAATATTGCAACACATTGACGATTTGTGCAAATACTATCCTCAAAAAACTGTTGCCAATTTAATGAAAACGCATATCTGCTTTTATGCAAAAAATACAGAGCGACTTAAAAAAATACGTTCAGCAGTAAACGAATCTAAAAGTCTTTCGGAAATTTTAGACGTCGTAGAAAACTTTTTTTAGAAATGGAAAAAAGATATATAATTTGCTTAGTCAAAATACCGATAAACAATGTTTGATTTTTAAAAAATCCTAAACAGCTTAAAAGGTATCTTGACAAGCTTTTGGAGAAGACAGAATGAATATAGTTTTATTTGAGCCGGAAATTCCTCAAAACACGGGCAACATTGTCCGCACGTGCGCCGCAACGGGCGCTAAGTTGCACTTGATAGAGCCGTTGGGTTTTGATATATCAGAAAAAGCCGTAAAGCGCGCCGGACTTGACTATTGGAAGGATTGCGAAATTTTTGTGTATAAAAACCTTGAAGATTTTTACGCTAAGAACCAAGGTAATTTTTATTATGCGTCCACAAAAGCGTCAAAGCGGTACGACGAGGTTGATTTTAATGCCGACGACTATATATTTTTCGGACCCGAAACCAGAGGCTTGCCCGAAGAACTATTGCGCGATAAATATGAGTTTGCGCTTAGAATCCCGATGAAGGCAGGGTGCAGAAGCCTTAATCTGTCAAACAGCGTGGCGATTGTTTTGTTTGAGGCGTTACGCCAACAAAACTTTTTCGACCTTCAAGAGGAAGGACATTTGACAAAGTTTTAACAAATAAAAATTGCTTGCCTTTGCTGTAATAATATGGTAAAATATAAACGCTTAAATTAAAAATTTAAAATCATTTTTAAGGAGAATATAAATGAGTAAAAAAACTATTGCCGATATCGATGTAAAAGGTAAAAGATGTTTGGTTAGATTAGACCTTAATGTTCCGATAAAAAACGGCGTCATCACAGACGAAAACCGTATTAACGGCGCGTTACCCACAATCAAATATTTGCTGGCTCACGGCGCAAAGGTGGTCGCTTGCAGTCATTTGGGGCGTCCTTACAGCATTTTCAGCGCAGAAATCAAAAAACTCAAACCCGAAGACGAAGGAAAATCCCGCGAGGAATTGGTTGCTATGACTGTCAAAAAATGCAGTTTAAAAATCGTTGCGGATAGATTGAACGAGTTGTTGGACGGCAAGGTTACTTTTGCGACTGACGTTATTGGCGAGAGCGCTCAAAAAGCGGTTGCCAATTTGAAAGACGGCGAAATGGTACTTTTAGAGAACACCCGTTTCCATTGGGAAGAAGAAAAGAACGTTGAAAGCTTTGCTAAAGAGTTGGCAAAATTCGGCGATATTTTCGTAAATGACGCTTTCGGTACGGCTCACCGCGCGCACGCTTCCACAGCAGGCGTTGTGCAGTACGGCTTTATCAAAACTGCCGTCAGCGGTTTCTTAATAGAAAAAGAACTCAAATTCTTGGGCGAGGCGTTAGATAATCCCGTACGTCCGTTTGTTGCAATCCTAGGCGGTGCAAAAGTATCCGATAAAATCGGCGTTATAAACAGCCTTATTGAAAAGGTTGACACAATCATCATCGGCGGCGGTATGGCGTACACCTTCAAAAAGGCTTTAGGCTACAGTATCGGCGGAAGTCTTTGTGAAAACGACAAAATCGATTTAGCTAAAGAGCTTATGACAAAAGCCGAGAAAAAGGGCGTAAAGCTTTTACTTCCTGCTGACACCGTTATTGCCGACGCTTTCGACAATAATGCAAACCGTAAGACCGTTGTTGGTGATATTCCCGAGGGGTGGCAAGGCTTAGATATCGGTGAAAAATCCAGAGAAGATTTTGCCGCTGTCATCAAAAATGCAAAAACTATCATTTGGAACGGACCTATGGGCGTGTTTGAAATGGAAAACTTTGCTTATGGCACAAAGGCTGTTGCCGAGGCGCTATCTCAAGCCGAGGGCGCAACGACAATAATCGGCGGCGGCGATAGCGCGGCTGCGGTTGTTCAACTTGGGTACGCTGACAAAATGTCACACATCAGCACAGGCGGCGGCGCAAGCTTAGAGTTTTTAGAAGGGCTTGAGCTTCCCGGTATTGCTTGTTTAAACGAAAAATAAGAAAAAACGGTGACATACGCTAAACGGCGTATGTCTTACCTTATAAGGAGACTGAAAATGAGAAGACCTATCATTGCTGGAAACTGGAAAATGAACAATACTATCGCCGATACGAAGGAGCTTATCTCGGCGCTTATCCCCAAAGTCAAAGACGCAAAATGCGACGTTGTTATCTGCGCGCCTTATACTGATTTGGCAACCGCGGTTGAAATGACAAAAGGGACAAACATAAAGGTTGGCGCAGAAAATGTGCATTGGGCAGAAAAGGGCGCATTCACAGGCGAAATTTCTGCAAAAATGCTTGTTGAGCTTGGCGTTGAATACGTTATTATCGGGCATAGTGAACGTCGTCAGTATTTCGGCGAAACAGACCAAACCGTGAACGCGCGCGCTAAGGCGGCGTTGGCGGCTGGCTTGAAACCGATTATCTGTGTGGGCGAGCTTTTAGAGGAGCGTGAAACAGGCAAGACAGACGAAGTTGTCATTCGTCAAACAACAGAGGCTTTTAAGGATATTTGCAAGTGTGAGCTTGAAAATATTGTCATCGCATATGAGCCCGTTTGGGCAATCGGCACAGGCAAAACCGCAACCAGCGAAGACGCAAACGCAACCATAAAGGTTATTCGTGATACTATGGCTAAGTTATATTGCGAAAACTGCGCGCAAACCAAGGTTCGCATTCAATACGGCGGAAGTATGAATCCGAAAAACGTTGACGAGCTTATGGCTATGCCCGAAATCGACGGCGGTTTAATCGGCGGAGCAAGCCTAAAGGCGGACGACTTTGCCCGTGTGGTATGCTTTGAGGAAAAATAATGGATAAACGACAAGTTGTATTAGTTGTTATGGACGGCGTAGGAAAATCCGCAACTGGGTTGGGCGACGCCGTTTCCCAAGCCCGTATTCCGACGCTCAATCGTTTGACTGAAGCTTGTCCTATCACTTATCTTAAGGCGCACGGCACGGCTGTCGGCTTGCCCAGCGACGAAGATATGGGAAACAGCGAGGTCGGGCATAATGCGCTTGGGTGCGGACAGGTTTATTCGCAAGGGGCGAAGCTTGTTGAAGAGGCGATTTTAAGCGGTGATATTTTTAAATCCTCCGCTTGGTGCGAGCTTGTTTCTTACGCAAAGGAAAACGATGGCGCGATGCACTTAATCGGGCTTTTGTCTGACGGTAACGTACATTCCAATATCGCGCATCTTATCGCTTTAATATCGGGCGCAAAAGCGCAAGGCATAAAAAAAGTACGCGCGCATATTTTGCTTGACGGGCGCGACGTTCCTTCTACCAGCGCATTGACCTATGTGGATATGTTAGAAAATGCTATGTCTGCGCTAAACGACGATGGCTTTGATGCAAAGATTGCATCGGGTGGCGGTCGTATGAAAATTACGATGGACAGATATTTTGCCAACTGGGATATGGTAAAGCTAGGTTGGGAAACTCACGTTTTCGGACAGGGCAGAGGCTTTGCGTCGGCAACAGAGGCAATTGAAACCTTCCGCAGTGAAAACGCAGGTATAATCGACCAAGACTTACCCGCATTTGTAGTTTTAAAAGACGGCAAGCCTGTTGGCGCGATGAGCGACGGAGACAGCGTGATATTGTTTAATTTCCGAGGCGATAGAGCGATTGAAATTTCTATGGCTTTCGATAATGAAAACTTTGATAAGTTTGACAGAGGGAATATGCCCAAAGTCAAATATGCAGGTATGCTTCAATACGATGGAGACTTAAAACTGCCTACCCGTTTTTTGGTTGAGCCACCTGCGATAAAAAATACGTTATCCGAATTTTTGGTTAAGAAAGGAGTTGCGCAATACGCCGTATCTGAAACCCAAAAGTATGGACATGTAACCTATTTTTGGAACGGAAACCGAAGCGAAAAGTTTAGCGATAAGCTTGAAATATTTGAGGAGATTCCCTCGGATAAGGTGTCTTTTGACGAGCGTCCTTGGATGAAATCGGCAGAGGTTACAGACGCTTTAATCGGCGCAATCGAAAGTGGCAAATATGGCTTTATCCGTTGCAATTATCCTAACGGAGATATGGTTGGACATACGGGAAATTTTGAGGCTACAATAATTGGTGTTGAGGCGGTTGACCTTGCTTTAACACGTTTATTGCCCGTTATTGAACGTACAAATTCTATTTTGGTTATTACGGCTGACCACGGCAATGCTGACGAAATGCTTGAAAAAAACAAAAAAGGAAAGATAGAGTTACGTACGGCGCACAGCTTAAATCCCGTTCCGTTTATTGTTTATAACGCGGACGTATCCTTTAAAGAGGGGAATTTCGGCTTGGCAAACGTGGCTGCAACTGTGGCAGACTTACTCGGGTTTGAGCCTAACTCTGCGTGGGAAGAAAGCATAATCAAATAGGGCTTATTTGAAATTATTATATTGAAAAATTAAAGCGGATTCAATTTTGAATCCGCTTTAATGTTGTTTATATGTTTTTTACGCGTTTGTGGGAGGTTCATTCAAATCCTCTGTCGGGGCAACAAAGCTTTGTTGTAAAGCAAAAGCTTTATTGATTGTCTTGATTGCAATCGGAATAAATATCAACGTTGTCACACACTCCGCGATAGGGAAGGAATACCAAATATTGCCTAAGGTCGACACCTTGCTAAGAAGAAATGCGATAGGCAAAAGGAAAATCAATTGCCGAAGCAGGCTCATAATCATTGACTTAAAGCCGTGCCCGATTGATTGGAACATATTGATTATGATAATCCCCGCTCCCGCAAAAAGGAAAGACGTGCTTATAATTTTAAGGGCGCGAGTCCCAATAGAAAGCATTTCGGGGCTGGGCTCAAAAAGTGAAAGCAGCTGTTGTGGCAGGAATTGGAATATGCAAAATCCTATTAAAACAATAATATAAGAGGTTATAAAACATATCCTCAAGGTGGTATTAAAACGTTTTCTTTCGTTTGCGCCGAAGTTGTACGCTAAAATCGGAAGCGCGCCTTGGTTCAAACCGAAAATCGGCATAAATACGAAGGACTGAATTTTGAAATATACACCCAATACTGCAACTGCGGTTTTGGAAATTGCAATCAAAATACCGTTTAGCATTGAAACCGCCAAGCTTGAAACCGAGTTCATAATTGTAACGGGTAACCCTATTTTGAGGATTTGGGAAAGGCTGCTTTTATCGGGTTTAAAACCTTTTAGCCGAATTGAAATCTCATAGTTATGCGTAAACAGCCAAGTTACTGAAATTATCATTGCGACAATTTGACCGCATACCGTTGCCAAAGCTGCCCCTTGAACGCCCATAGCGGGAAAGCCGAGTTTCCCGAAAATGAAGATGTAATCAAGCACAATATTTGTAAGCGCGCCAACAATTTGCGTAACCATCGGAATAACCATTTTACCGATTGCTTGCATAATTTTTGTGGCGTAAATATCAAAATACATACCAAATGAAACGCACATACAAATGGCGAGGTAATCACGGCAGTATACATATATCTCCGACCCTTTTTCGGTAAAAAGCAATGCGTAAAGGGTGGCGATAAAAAACCCGAATACTGCAAAAAATATGGTTGTCAAAAGAGTTATAAAACAACCGTTTGTGGCAATCTTGTTTGCGTCGGCGCAGTTTTTTTCGCCAAGCTTTCGGCTTATGATTGACGAGGAACCTATACCTAATCCCAAGGCGATTGCCAAAACCAGCATCTGCATCGGAAACGCCAACGATACGGCGGTGAGAGCATTTTCGCTTACATGCGAGACAAAGATGCTATCCACGATATTATATAGGGACTGCACGCACATCGAAAGTATTGCAGGCGTGGACATTTTCCAAAGAAGTTTGGGAATCGGTACCGTGCCCAGCTTTTGTGAATAAAGGGTTTTTTCCATAATTAGACTTCATTCTAGCAAATCAAAAAAATTATGTCAATAATATGGTAAACATAAACAAATTTAATATACTAAATATCAAGCCTATAATATTGAATTGACATATTTTAAACTATCGACTATAATAAGAGAAAATATAGGAACTTTGGGCAGGGTTTTACCCGACCGGTGGTGATGCCGATTTTTCGGACAAGTCCAACAGCCCCAGCAGTTGATGCGGTGTGAATCCGCAACCGACAGTTTAGTCTGAATGGGAAAGCGACTTTTATACTTTTTGTATAGGGACACTTTGCCGTTTTGCAGAGTGTTTGTTTTTTGCAAGGCGGAAAATGGCTCAGGGTTTTGTGAGGTATTATGAAAAACAAAACTTTAAAAATTGCAACTATCGGAATGCTTTCGGCATTGACTTTTGTAGCGACCATTGTCATTCATATTCCAATGCCGTCCACGCAGGGATACGTAAACATCGGCGATACGGTTATATTTGTATCGGCGGCGCTTTTGGGCGGAGCGCCTGCAATGATAGCCGGGGCGCTAGGCTCAGCGCTGGCGGATTTGATTTACGCGCCCGAATGGACGCTTTTTACAATCCTTATAAAGGGGTTGGAGGGGCTGATTTGCGGATTGCTTATAAAATGCACGGCAAAGTTGCCCAAATATTTTTCTAAGCTTATTGCAATGATAACCGCGGCGTTGTGGATGGTGGGCGGATATTATTTGGCAGGCGCTGCGCTATACGGTTGGGCGGGGAGCTTTGCCAGCTTGCCCGGAAATTTATTTCAAGGCGCAGTCTGTATCGCTATAGCTTATCCGTTGTGGCTGTTACTTAGCCGAATAAAAGCTTTAGACGCAATAATTTTAAAGCTAAAGGCTTAGTTTGAAAAATCAAACAACAAAATTTCCAAATAAAAAACCTAAAATTTAGTTGATTGAATAATTGCCATATTCCATAAAATATGCTATGCTTTTGTTAAGATTGTTCGGAGGCGTTTTATGGCAGAAGATAAATTAATAAGGTTACTTGCGCTATGCGAAAAGGTTAACGCATCTGATTTACACTTAAAGGCGGGGCACGCTCCTGTTGCCCGTGTCAACGGGGTTTTGAAAGAAATCGACGACGAAATTTTTGATAATAAAACCATTATAAGCTATTTGGAACGCATTTTGACTGAACATCAAAAAGAGGAGTTTGGCGTTCATCAAGACGTTGACAGCTCTTTTACGGTTGACGACCACCGTTATCGTTGCAACGCTTATTGCGACGTCGGGGGCTATTCCCTTTCTATCAGAAGCATAAAAAACCGTTTATCCGATTTTAGGACGTTGGGTATTCCCGAGGTTTTCAGGCAAGTCGTTAAACAAAAAAGCGGTTTGATTTTGATTACGGGTCCGACAGGAAGCGGAAAATCGACAACGCTTGCCAGCTTAATAAACTATTTAAACGAAAATGCAACGGCGCATATTATAACCATTGAAGACCCGATTGAATACGTCTATGAGTCTAAGCGTTGCTTAATCACTCAGCGGGAAATCGGCAGAGATGCGTCAGGCTTTTCACGCGCCTTGCACGCTTGCTTAAGACAAGACCCAGACGTGATTCTAATCGGCGAGCTTAGAGATTTGGAAACCATTCAAACCGCATTGTCCGCCGCAGAAACAGGACACTTGGTTTTGTCAACGCTTCATACAAACAGCGCCGAAAACTCTATCGATAGGATTGTTGACGTTTTCCCGCCCGAACAACAAGCCCAAATCCGTACGCAGCTTTCTATGGTTTTGTTGGCGGTTATGTCGCAACAGCTTGTACCTACTGTTGACGGAAAACGCGTGCTCGCCTCTGAAGTTATGATTTGTAATTCCGCAATCAAAAACATCATCAGAAGCGGTAAAACCCAACAAATTACCAACACCTTGATGACGTCTAAAACCACGGGTATGTATTCGATGGACCAAAGCTTGGAACAGCTTTACCATATGGGCAGAATCAGTATGGAAAGCTATCAGATGTACGCCTCCCAGTTGGGGAACAAACCCAGAGGATAATTTTCATAAGAATTTAGTGTTGTTTTTAAACAAAAGCCGTGATATACTTTAGGTATATGAATAAGGAGGGTGGCTTTTGCCGATTTGCTATGCAAAAACAAAACGAAATTACCAAGCAAACTAAACTTTTAAACGACGACGGCACTCTAAACGAAATCGGTTGGTGCAGACATAATCTTTTTGAATACAACCGCGAGGCTATTTCTGCTCCGAAATCACGCATAAAGGAGTGGGATTTTTATCAGGTTGGAAGCCGAGAAGGTATGGTTCAAATCAATTTTTTCAATATATCCTTGGCGTCGGCGGCAACGGTGACCTATGTCAACTTCAAAACGGGCGAGGTGGTAAAAGACGTGATTTTGTATTTGGGGACAATCAACCGTTTCCCAGTAAACAGAAACGGAGAACAACCCTACAGCTTTGAACATCGTGATAAGAAAAATAAAAAATATATGCTTTTGGAAAACTGCGGTGATAAACGCCGATTGTATTTTAAAAGCGATATAATCGAGGCGGATTTTACGCTTCAAAACAATCCTCAAAACGAAAGTATAACTATTGTTACGCCTTTTAAAAATAAGACAAGATTTTTCTTGACAAATAAAATAAACTGTATGCCTGCCGAGGGCTTTGTAAAGTTTTCGGACAAAACGGTGGAATTTAAGGGCGAAGAGGTTTTCGGCGTGTTGGACTGGGGCAGAGGTCCTTGGCAACACAAAAACTTTTGGTTTTGGGGAAACGGCTCAAAATGGATTGACGGCAAGCTGTTTGGGTTTGAGATTACTTGGGGCATAGGTATAGAGGACAACGCAACTGAAACCGCCTTATTCTATGACGGAAAGTGCCATAAGCTGGGGAAGGTCGACGTGGAGTATCAGCCCGATGGCAGATGGATGGAGCCTTGGAAATTCCACGAGGAAAACGGTAGGTTTGAGCTTACGATGACGCCGTTTTACGACAATAAGGACGGCATTATCGTTGGATGCGTGGGGATGAAAACACATCAAGTCCACGGAATATGGAACGGTACCGTCACGCTTGACGACGGTACGGTTTTAGAAATTAAGGATATGTACGCATTTTGCGAAAAGGTTTACAACAAGTGGTAATAAAATACAAACCGCCTTTTTAAGCAGAGGCGGTTTTTTTATGCAAAGAAACGGCTATACGGTATGGTTTCTCTTGAAAAACTTTTTAAGCTGTGTTAATATTAAAACGATATGAAAAACAACAACGAAACAAAATTTTATTTGGCAATCGACTTAGGCGCAGGCAGTGGCAGGCATATTGTGGGTTATGTCGAAAACGGCGTGATACGTCAAGACGAGGTATACCGTTTCCAGAATGCAATGAAAGAGGAACACGGCAATTTGGTTTGGGATATAGACTATTTATTTGCCGAGATAAAAAAAGGCATAAAAGAGGCGTTTTTCAGGTATCCACGCATTGAAAGCCTTGCTATAGATACGTGGGGCGTGGACTATGTTTTGCTTAAGGGCGACAAGGAGATTTTGCCTTGTTTTGGTTATCGTGACGCGCGTATGGACGCCGTGTTGAAGGACGTCCACAATATAACACCGTTTGAATTTTTATATTCTAAGACGGGGATTCAGTTTGCGCCGTACAATTCGGTTTATCAGCTGTATGCGGATAAAATTGCATGCAGGCTCGACAATGCCGATACCTTTTTGATGATGCCGGAATATTTTTCTTATAAGCTGACGGGCAAAATGAAAAAGGAATATACGATTGCAACCACAACGGGCTTGGTCAACGCTCAAACAAAAGAGTTCGACAATGAAATAATTGACAAGCTAGGCTTTAAAAAATGCTTGTTTAAACCACTTTCGAAAGCGGGCGATTTTGTGGGATTTTTGAAAGGCGAAATTGCAAAAGAGGTAGGCGGGCAGACGGAGGTTAGGTTTTGCGCCTCGCACGATACGGCAAGCGCGTTTGAGGGTATACAATTTGAAGACGACGCAATTTTTATTTCCAGCGGTACTTGGTCGTTGGTGGGCGCAAAGATAGCGTCTCCGATAACGTCAGAGCAAAGCCTTTTGGCAAACTTTGCAAACGAAGGCGGAGTAGGCTATATTCGATTTTTGAAAAACATAACGGGAATGTGGATAAATTCAAATTTGAAAGAGGAATATAATTTAGGGTTTACCGAGATGACAGAGCTTGCAAAAACCAGCGATTTTTTGGGGATATTCGACGTAAACGATATTTGCTTTACTGCGCCGAAATCTATGACCAAGGCAATAGAAAATTGGTTTATAGCTCATAATCAATCCGCGCCAAAAAACCGCGCCGACTATATTTTGGCGGCGTATAGGTCGTTGGCATACGCGTATAAAAATACCATAGCCGAAATAGAAAAAATTACGAACAAGGCTTATAAAAAAGTGTATATTGCAGGGGGTGGCGCAAAAAACGAAATTATCAACGCATTAACCCAAGAATACACAAAAAAAGAAGTTGTAGCTTTAGCGGTCGAAGCGACAGCATTGGGTAATCTAAAAACACAAATTGACATTAAAGCATAGTTTAAAATATAAAAAAATTTAATAAAGCCTATATTTAGGTTGGAGGACATATGAAGGATATAAAAACAGCGCCGTTTTTAACAGAACTATCAAAGACCATATCAAATATGTATCGTCAAGGCTGGGACGAGCGAAACGGAGGAAATATTTCTGTTTTATTGGACGAAAAGGAAGTTGCAAAATATTTGGACTTAACAAACGTTATCCGTGAGATACCCACAAATTTTGACGCAAAACAACTTGCGGGACAAATTTTTATCGTGACGGGAACGGGGAAATATTTTAAGAACGTCGAAGCCGACCCCGAAAATAATTTGGGCATTATCAGAATTTCCAACTGTGGGAAATTTGCCGAGCTTTTGTGGGGGTATTCGGACGGAGGGAAATTTACAAGTGAGTTGCCGGCGCATTTAATGAGCCATATTTCTAGGCTTGCCGTCAATCCCCAAAATAGGGTTATTATGCACACTCATCCGACCTATACCATTGCAATGAATGCGGTATGTCCGATTGACGAAAACGATTTTACGCACAAGCTTTGGCAAACTAACACCGAGGCGATTGTGGTTTTCCCCGACGGCGTTGGAATGTTGCCTTGGATGGTTTGCGGTACAAACGAAATTGGCGAAGCCACGGCAAAAAAAATGAAAGAGTTTAGGATTGTTGTTTGGGCAAATCACGGCATATACGGCGCGGGGAAGGATTTGGACGAGGCTTTCGGACTTATTGAAACCGTTGAAAAAACCGCGCAAATTTATATGCTTTCGTACAATGCGCCCAACCTAAACGTTATTCCCGATGAAGGGCTTTTAAGGCTGGCGGAATCCTTTAAGGTTACGCCTAAGGCGGGCATTTTAAAAATATAAGCCTAATAGTTGCCTCTTGCGATTATGACTAGCAAACGGCAATTTGTATATAATACTCTTGCGAAGTTTTCAATTTTTTTTAAATTGTCAAACAAAATTGAAATTATATTTGTTATTAATAGTGAAATGAACTTAAATAAGAAAGCGAAATGAACCTAATCAAGCTGGAAAAGTATGTAAAAGCACTAAAGAAGGGCGATAGTTCCGCCTTCGATTCTTTGTACGACGATACTTACAAAGCGGTATATTTTACCATATACCGAGTCCTAAATGACAGACAACTTTCAGAGGACATTTTGCAAGAAGTTTATTTAACCGCTATAAAAAAAATAAACGCCTATAACGAGGGGACAAATTTTATCGGGTGGCTTTTAACAATCGCTAAACGACTTGCTATAAACGAATACAACAAGCGACAACGGGAATATCCCGTAGACTTTTTGGAAAATGAAACGCTATACGGCGAGTATTATGTTGAGGATAAAACCGACACGGGTATTTTTGATATAGCTAAGCAAATTTTGCCCGATGACGAGCTGAAAATTGTGATGCTTTGCGCAATGTCGGGATACAAGCGACGAGAAGTGGCGCAAATTATGGCAATCCCCTTGCCGACGGTGACTTGGAAATATAATAACGCATTAAAAAAACTTGAAAAATATTTAAAGGAGGCAGAAAAATGAAAAACATCGAAAAACAATTACAAATAGAAAGCAAAAATCTGCTTCCCAATGACGAGGTAAAGCAACGTATTAAAAGCGAGCTTTTTGTTGAAAGAACGGTTGACGTTAAAGCTCCTCTAAAAAATAAAATCCGCTATCGCAAGGTGTGGGTGAGCGCGGTGGCTGTGGTTATGGTTTTGGCTGTCGCGTTGGCGTGCGTAATTTATATGCTTCCAAATGACGACGATAAGGGCGGAAACCATAAACCCGGCGGAGGAGGAAACGGAACTTTGCCTCCCGTTATACAGGTTCCGTCCGTCACGAAACAAACCTACGTTTTCGGCGCATACTCGGCAGGTATATTATTGGGGTCGATTACGGGTAATTTCGGCGGAGCAGCGGCGGCGGGCGACGTTGAAGAAAAGTTGGATATATTAGGCGTCAGCATCGAAATGGTGGATAGTTTAATGTCTGCGCCCCCCGTTGTCAGCGAAACGGAGTCGGACAGAGAAGGCTTTTCTCATAAGATGACTGTTTCACAGGCGGATTTGGGCGGGCAAGAAAAAACCTATGTCATCTATTATAACGAGACTGCAGAAAAAGTCGAAGACGGCGAAATCGAAAGCACTTTTTCAGGTATAATTGTTATTAATAATAAAGAGTATGCGGTATACGGAGAACGAGAGAAAGAGGATACCGAATACGAAATTAAAATGACAATAAAGTATGGCGACAATAAATATGTTGTTTTTGAACAGGAAATAGAAGAAAACGAGCAAAGTTATGAATATACTATTTATGAAAACGGAGTTCTTGAAAAATTTTCTATCGAGTGGGAGATAGGCGACTATAAATGTACCGAGGTGGAAATCGAACACACCTCTAAAAACGAGGTTACTAAATTCAAATATAAGCTAAAGAATAACAGCACCACCATAGATGTCACAATAAAATTCAGCGATGAGACCTCCGATGTCGTAACAGTCTATTCGGAAAAAGAGAAGTATAAGTTTTCATATAAAAACGGGACAACGCAATATCGTCCCAAAGGAAACCACTAAGCGATATTAAAAAGATTTGGCAAAAAGTCAAATCTTTTTTTATTTTACCAACAATTTGGAAATTTCGATTGTTAGTATTTATGAAAAACAAAAAATAGGAGGTCACTTCAATGAAAAACAAAATTATAATTACGGTGGCGCTTGTATTCGTAATGGCGATAGGAATGGTGGCTTGCGTAACACCGTTTACACCTAACAACATCAAAACAGAGGGAAAGACAGACAGCGCATTATTATTGGGAGCTGTGTCTTCAGGAATGATTCTAAACAATATTGGCGGAGCGGCGGGCAATGCAACGGCGATGACCGATGAGGAACAACCCACAGAGCCCACACAACCGACAGAGCCCACACAACCGACAGAGCCCACACAACCGACAGAGCCCACACAACCCACAGAACCCACACAGCCGACAGAGCCCACACAACCGACAGAGCCGACTCAACCGACGGAACCTACAACACCCGAAACCCCAGTTGACGAAGACTATTTGAAGGTTAAAGAATACATTTCGATGATTGACGGTTTCCTAGCTTCTAATCCGATAACCGCAACCGAAACTGCCAGCGATAGAGAGGGCTATGCTAAAAAGTTGGTTATGTCCAGCGCAGATATCGAGGGAAACACCTATACCTACACCTTATATTTTAACGAAGTGCTTTTATCTCAAGAAGCTGAAGATGACGACGAAGCCGAGGCTGAACTCGAACAAGAATATGAACTCAATGGAATTTTGATTATCGACGGTAAGGAGTATGAGTTTATCGGAGAAAAAGAAATCGAAGAGGGCGAATACGAGGTTTGCGTGACAGCGAAAATCGACGAAAATACCTATGTTAAGATGAAACAGGAAATCGAAGGCGAGGAACAAGAGTTTGTATACACCGTCGTAAAAAATGGCAAGGTTGTAGACCGTATGAAAATTGAAATCGAAAACACCACTAATATGGCAAAGGTTGAGATGAAATACCAAAGCAACGGCGTCGAGAAAAGATTGGAATTCAAAAAGCATACAAGCGCAAGCGGAAAAACCTTTATTGAAATCAAATCCTTGACAGACGGCACCAAAGAAAGCATTAAGGTTTTCATTGAAAACGTCAACGGAGAAGAAACCTACCGTATAGTAAAAGGCGACCAATCCGAATACTGCCATAAAGCGCATGGAAAATGCGATTCTGATGATGATTAAGCGTTATTCTTCTTCCTTATTATAATAAAAAGCGTTCCGAGAAATCGGAACGTTTTTTATTGAAGAAAAATAAACAATATATTGAAGTAAATTGTTTTTGGTGGTAAAATAAAAATATGAAGAAAATTTTGCTTATAGCCACAGGCGGCACTATAGCGTCTTGCCGGACGGAAAACGGGCTTTCTCCAGCTATCTTGTCGGAAGATATTTTAAACTATGTGCCAGAAGTCCGCAAATTTTGTTGCGTCGATACTTTGCAGCTTTTTAATCTTGACAGCACGAATTTGACGCCGATACATTGGCTTAAGATTGCCGACACCATACAAGAAAATTATGAAAGCTATGACGGCTTTGTGATTTGCCACGGCACGGATACTATGGCGTATACGGCGTGCGCACTTTCTTATCTTATCCAAAACTCCATAAAGCCTATTGTAATCACTGGCTCGCAAAAACCTATAAACGTTGAGGATACCGACGCAAAAACCAATTTAAGAGACAGCTTTTTATACGCAACCTCACAAAAAGCCGCTAACGTATCCATTGTTTTCAACGGGAAGGCTATCGCAGGGACGCGGGCAAAAAAAGTGAGGACAAAAAGCTTTAACGCTTTTGAAAGTATGGACTTTCCGTATTTGGCGCGGATATTGGACGGAAAAATTGCTCAATACATTTCTCAGGTAATTTCTGAGCAGGTAAAGTTTTATAAAGCCCTTAACACTAAGGTAGGATTAATAAATCTAACCCCCGGTATGGACTGCACGCTGCTTGAAGATTATTTTCTAAAAAACGACGTTGTGATTATTTCAAGCTACGGCTCGGGCGGTTTGCCGATTGGAGAAAGCTTTTTGTTTTACGATATTATAAAAAAATATACCGAAAAAGGTAAAATTCTGGCGATGGCTACTCAGGTTCAAAACGAGGGCAGCGATATGGCGGTTTATCGCGTTGGCGCAGAGGTCAAAAAAATGTTCAACGTCATTGAGGCTTTTGATATGACGCTTGAAGCCGTGATAACAAAGCTTATGTGGGCAACTGCCCAAAAAAGTGATTTTGAAGAGGTTAAGTCGCTTTTCTATAAGCCAATCAATTTGGATATTTTAAATTTATAGAGTTTCGACGTAAAAATTGGGGCTTTACAACGACAGGGAAATCCATTATACTGATAAAAAAGAATAGGGGAAAAATTATGTGTTTTTTTAAAAAGACAGCAAAAAGTCAAACCGAATATGTGGTAAATCCAAACTACATTAAGCAAGAGCAAAGCCAAACTCCAACTCTGTGTCAAAAACAACTTATCGACAGACAGTACGGTATGTTTATACATTTCGGGATAAACACCTTCAACGATACCGAATGGTCGGACGGAACCTTGGATATAAACAGCTATAACCCTTCAGAAATTGACGCGGATAGTTGGATTAAAAACGCCAAAGACATCGGAATGAAATATGTTATATTGATTACAAAACATCACGACGGTTTTTGTTTGTTTCACACAAAATATACAAATTATGGCGTAAAGGATTCTAAAAACCCCACAGACGTAGTGGGCGAAGTTGCAAAGGCTTGCCAAAAGTACGGCGTGAAATTGGGGATTTATTATTCGCTTTGGGACAGACACGAGCCGTGTTATAAAGACGACGAAAAGTATGCGGATTATATGTGCGGTCAACTTGAGGAGCTTTTGGGCGGAAGATATGGCGAGGTTGTAGAGCTTTGGCTGGACGGAGGCTGGGATAAAACCAATTCTCAATGGCATGTGGATAGGATTTACGACCTTGTTAAACGTCTTCAACCAAACTGCGCTATAAGCGTAAACGTGACTATCGGGAAGTTTAATACAAAGGGTGGCGCGGTAAAGAAGTTTTTCCCTGAAAAGTATAAGGAAAATATGACGATGAAATATTTCCCTAGCGATTTTAGACTGTTAGACCCTCATATGACGCCGAAAGTCGACCCGAAAATATACGTACATAACGGAAATAAATATTATTTGCCTTTTGAGGCAACAATTTGTATCAGAAATATGACAAATTGGTTTTGGGACCCGAAATATACCAAAGACCCGCTTTTAACCAAAGAATTTATTATTGAAAAATATCATCATCTAATAGGACAGCAAAACTGTCTTATCGTCAACGTTGCGCCCAATATATACGGCAAGCAAGAGGCGGAAGATATTGAGCGCCTATCGGAAGTAGCCAAAGAGCTTAAAATCGGAAAATTTGCGCTGAAAAAGTAAACGTATTATTTAGATTATTTTACTTTTTAGAGTGAGTATGCTATAATAGTCGAAACGATACGGATTTATATTAATTCAGCCACTCGTTTAAGCATATTATATTTTTAGGGGTAGAAATGAAAAAAAAGACTGTTATTTGGATTATTGTAACGGCAATCATCTTAATTGCTGTCATTGTTTCCGGCATTTTATTATTCGTAAATACACAGCGCAAAAAAGAAGTTCTTAATTTACATTCCGACGCAAGAAATATTTTGCTTTCAAGTTTCCAAAAAACTGATTTATCAGGCAAAGCTCCGCTTAAAAGGGTAATCGACAACGAAAACCCGATGAATTTAGTCAATTATTATGGCGACGAAACTTTGGAAAATTTGTGGAAGGCAATTCCCGATAAGCAAAAACCATATTCGATTGTGCTTTTAATTCCATATCATACGCTAAAATCCACAGGTCAAGCAAGTTTAAAAAGCTTGGAAGCTTGGGCGGACTATTGCAATGATAACCAAATTCCATACGCTATTCAAAACATAAACGGGGAAACGCATATGGAAGGGCGTCTTCCAATGGCGTATATAGAAGATAGGTTCGCCTCGAGGCACGCCTATTTTTATGGGCTTAACGCAGCGGAGCTATATAACGGGGTAGATTGGCGTGGCGAGTTGGAAAGCGATAACTCACGCTACATATGCGAGTGCGTTAAGCTATGCGCAAAATACGGTTCGTTTTTTATTTGGACGGATACCAACAGAAACTATGAAAACGGTATGCTTTTGGAATGGTTGGAAAGCAACGAGACATTCTATTCCACGTTCAAGGAATACAGTCAATATATATGCTTGCTGAACAAAGAGAGTATCGCTCATCCGTCAACCTATGCGATTATGCAAGGGCTATGGCTTGCGGGCTTGGTTGGTAATTGGGGCGTGGCGTCGGACTGGTGGCATTGGCAATGCGACTGCGATAAAAAATCATTGTTTGGCGATTATGACGATTTAGTTGAAGACGAGTGGGAGATGATTTTCAGCTTTCCCGAAAATATGTATGTTCAATCGATGATGCTTGTTATGTCAAGAGGAGGCACTTGTTTTAAGGCGGAAGCCCCAAATTTCTCCACGTGCTATAACGGCAAACCGTTGGCGGGGTTCGAGTACGGAATATCACCTTTATTAAATAGAATAATCGACGGTGAAATTACCATACCGACAAAGCAAGAGGTTTTCAATGAAACAGAATTTGTGGTTTTAGGGAAAGAAAACTATTCCAAAGTAAATTATAACTTTGATGAAAGCAACCTATATCCCCAAAACGGAAACCTAGGGATTGTGCCTTTGCTTCCTAAAAACCTAAGGCTACAAGAAAGAAAGGCTTTTCTTGACCAAGGCATAGAGCTTTTGGAAGAAAAACTATCCAAAAAGAAGTTTTTGCAAAAGTTTGGTTCAAATAATGCCGACACCTATTTGACCTATGCGGGAAATAACTGGTATTATATTAATAATCTGGAAAACATAAGGGGCTCCAAATTTGCGCAGTTCCAGCCAAGGTATTCTAACGCAGACAGCGTTTATATCGCCGCTGAGGAACATACCTCGGCTATAATCACAGAGGAAGAAAACGGCCTAGATTTCTATCTAAGCAACTATAGAACGGATAAAAAGAATATGCTTACAGGCTCGCCATCGGATATATCCGAGGCAGGCTGGGCAAACTATGTGGGCAGGTTTTTGTCCTTAGATGAAAACGGAAATCCCGTGGGCGTCGACGACAGCGCTAAAAGAAAAACTGTCGTTAAAGTTGTCGGGACATACGCGGGCGGTATGCCTAAAGTTTCGTTTGGGTTGCAGGAGGGTATGTCAAATTATCGTCCGTATTCGTATACCACAGCTTGGAACGCCGACACTAAAGAGCTTACCATAGAAATTTTGCATAACGGAATTGTTGAGCTAGAAGTGTCTTTAGACAGCGCCACAAAATCTATAGAAAACCAAAAACGCGACGCCTTGACAGATGTCAAAACGCAAAATAATAATGACATAAGCATTTTGGAGGAGGCAACAAAAAGCTTTATATCAGACAGCCATAATTATACTTATTACAGCTATCTAAACTATGAGAGAGCGTTCGAGGCGTGCAAGGTTGCGATAAGCGAAAAAACCTATTCCAAGAGTGAAATTAAATCGCTTGCAAGAGCCCTTCAAAAAGCAGAAGAAAAATTGATTAATGTTGCGACAGAGGTTCAACTTTTGCAAAAAGTTTTGACAAAATACCAAAACGGAGAAATATCCGCCGACAGCGAAATTATGCTTAAATATGATTTGCTTTTAAGAGAATTGCTGTCCGTTCAGCCGTATGTCGAGGGCAGAGATAACGATTTAACTTACGAGAGACTTTACAAAAGTTCAGCCGTAAACTGGAATTTATATCGCAAGCCAAACCATATTATCAAAAGCTATAACGCATTGAAAGACGTCGTAGAGGCTTAATTAGGGAGAATATTATGAATAATGTAAATACTCAAATTTTTGACACATCTGTGTTAAAGCCACTTCAGAATAAAGAATTGGATATCTCAAAAGTATCCTCTGATATTCAAATCAACAATATATGTTTGGAAAAAGACAACAAGCCTTGGTACGTAGTATCGGGCGAGTTTCAATATTCCCGATATGACAGCGCAAGGTGGGAAGAGGAAATTTTAAAAATCAAGGCGTGCGGAGTAAATACCATCGCCACCTATGCTTTTTGGAATCACCACGAGTATGAAAAAGGCTGCTGGAATTTCAGCGGGGATATGGACGTTAAAAGATTTGTTGAATTATGTAAAAAGCATAATATGTATGTTATTTTACGCATAGGTCCGTTCTGTCACGGTGAGGTGGTTTACGGCGGTTTCCCCAAATATGTTGCTCGCTATCCCAAAAAACGCAGCAACGACGTCAAATATTTGGGCTGGGTTAAGGAACTTTATAAAAGATATTACGAGCAAGTCAAGGATTTTTTATACCCTAACGGTACGGTTTTTGCCATTCAGCTGGAAAACGAGTTTACGGGGAAGATGGCTCATATCAAACGTTTAAAAGAAATTGCCGTTGAAGTCGGATTTTTGGTTCCGATATACACGGTTACGTCTTGGTCGGGCGAGTTGGTCAGAGGAGAAGTTTTGCCCTTGTCGGGGCAATATCCCGAGGCTCCTTGGGAGCAAAGTCTTAAGCCCTTGCCTTACGACGATAGATTTCGTATTGTGCCGTTGCACGCGGATTCTGTTATCGGAAACGACACAAACGTTGTCGGCAGTCTAACAAACGAGGACAGCATTTTTGATTTAACCCCTTTAGGAATGTGTGAATTAGGCGCGGGCGTGCAGGCTACAAAGCACCGTCGCCCGATAATCTCCACCAAAGACGCTTATTCTTTGTCAATGGTTTCTATTGCAAAGGGCATAAACATTTTGGGCTATTATATATTCCACGGCGGGCGCAATCCCAATTTTGCGCCTATGCAGGAGACTCGGCGGACGCTTTATCCGAACAACCTTCCGATGCTAAACTATGATTTCCAAGCTCCGTTGGACGAATATGGCTATCCCAGAGAAAAATACCACTACCTTAAACTTTTACACTATTTCTGTACGACCTTCGACAATAAATTTCCGCAAATGCAAGCCGTGTTCGATTCTCAAAAAACCAAGGGCTATTCTTCTGCGGTGAGAATTAACGAACAAGGCGAGGGCTATCATTTTATAAGCACCTATGAAAGACGGATTTCCGATAACGGAGTGGGAAATCTGCGCGCAAAAATTAAAATGCAAAATAACACCATTGAATTACCGCCGATTTCTTTGCCAAACGGAGAAAGCTTTTTCTATCCTTTCAATTTAAAAATAGGAGATAGAGCGTTTGATTATATAACCGCCCAGCCTATTTTAAGATACGAAAAAAATAACGAAACAACATACATTTTTGCAAAGCATAAAAACATAGATATTTTGTGCAAATATACAATAAACGGCGAAGTATTTGAACAAAAATTCGATAAAAAAGACAAAGCAGAAATTCATTTTGAGGTCGGTGATAATAAATTCAGCCTGTATTTTATCGAATTCAGCGAAGCGATAAAGCTTAATTATTGCCAAAGCCAAAACAAAGTTGTTTACAGCGAAAACTTAGTTTATTTTGAAAACGGCAAAACCGTAGAAATAATTAAAGAAGCGGCGGATAAAGAGGGAATTAAACTTATAAAAACGCCCAAAAAGAAAATGAAATACGATACGTTTTTCTATGGAATCTATAAGCCGCAAAATTTCTTGTTGACGGTTGATAAAAACCTTTTAAATGAAAATGACGATATAGAAATCGAATTTGATTTTTTGGGTGATATGCTTCACGTTTACGCCGATGAAAAACTGGTGGCGGACTATATTCTGGTTGACGGGAAATGCAGACTCTGTCTGTCAAGAATTAAAAACGAATTGCAAAATGGCAAGCGTGTTGAAATTAGAACCAGCGCAGTAAAACCCAGACAAAGAACCTATTATGAGCTTTGCCCGACGTCCAAAAACAGCGATTTATCTATCAAACAAATTTATACCATAAAAAAGCAATATAAATAAGGCTTTAAAAGCGCAAAAATCAAATAACATAAGGAAACTATGAATAACGACGTAAAAACTGTTTTGAGTTCAATTAAGCATCCAATTTATCTACGGTTTATAAATTCTGTTAAAAAACGGATTTATTCTTCAGTATGTCAGTTGCATGCAGAGTGCGCAATTACTCACGAGCCCGTTTCTTATCTTGAACGAAAAAAGTTAAACTACAAAACCATTAATCGTGGCGAGGGATGGGGAGACTTTTTCGATTGCGGTTGGTTTTGTTTGACGGGAAAGTTGGATAAGAAGCTGTTGGAAAACGCTAAACAAATGGTCGCCATTCTTGATTTAGGCGGAGAAGGGTGTGTGTATGACGATGATGGCGTTGTTCAGGGAATAACCAACGTTTTGGGGCTTCCTGACAAATACCAAACCATAGCGGGGAAAAAGATAATCGATTTTTCCAAATTAAAAATTTCCGATAACGGCGAAATTGAAATTTGGGTGGAAGTCGGAAACAACGGTGTTGGACATCATAACTCGGGGAAAGTCAAATACAAAGGCGCGTCAATTTGTATACAGAGGACGGATTTGCTTAAGTTTTACTATGACTTTATTGCGTTGTGCCAACTTATGGATATTTCAGACAAAATTCGGAAAATTTTGATTAATTCGGCATTGAACAAAGCCATAAATATCAGCAGAGACTTCTCAGTTGGGAATATAAAAAAGGCGCAGTCGGTTTTAGATGGATTCTTTAAAGAAAAAGACAAAAAAGACTTTACTGTTTACGCCGTTGGGCACGCTCATTTGGATTTGGCGTGGCTTTGGCCTATTCGGGAAACAAAAAGGAAGGCGGAGCGCACGTTTTCAAATGCTTTAGCAAACTTTGAAAAATATCCCGATTATGTTTTTGGAGCAAGTCAGCCTCAACAGTTTGAATGGATAAAAACAAATCGTCCGTCTTTATATCAAAAAATCGGAGAAGCCATAAAAAAAGGCAATTTGGAGCCTCAAGGCGCGATGTGGGTGGAGCCCGATACAAATATTCCGTGCGGAGAAAGTCTTGTGCGTCAATGCGTATACGGCAAGAGATTTTTTAAGGAGGAGTTTGGAAAAGATATAGATATTTTATGGTTGCCGGACGTATTCGGTTATTCGGGAGCGTTGCCTCAAATTTTAAAAAAATGTGGCGTAACCAAGTTTATGACAATAAAGCTGAGCTGGAACAGCGTCAACCAATTTCCCTACCATACGTTTAATTGGAAGGGGATAGACGGCACTTCAGTTTTGGCGCATATGCCGCCGGAGGGCAACTATGTGTCAAGCGGAAATCTGTTCGCCGTGGATAGTATTTTTAAGCAATATAAGGAAAAATCCGTAAGCAAAATCTCGCTGATGCCGTTTGGTATCGGTGACGGAGGGGCAGGACCCGGCGAATATCATATAAATATGATTAAGCGTTGCGCCACAATCAACAATATTCCAAAAGTCAAACTGGCATCGGGCGCAGAATTTTTCTCGGAGCTAGAAAAGGATATAGATAAATACCCCAGCTATCAAGGTGAGCTTTATTTGGAAAAGCATAGGGGAACCTACACCACGCAAGCAAAAATAAAACGCTTCAATCGGCTGGCTGAACAGGAATTGCATAACGCAGAATGGCTTTGCTCTGTTGCGTATTTGGAAGGATTTTGCTATCCCCACGAAGAATTTGAACGTATTTGGAAAGAGGTTTTACTGTATCAATTTCACGATATTTTGCCCGGCTCAAGCATAAAGAGGGTTTATGACGAAGCGTATACTCGCTATCCAACGCTTTTAGAGGAGATTCAGACACTTTCTAAAAACGCAATAGCCTTTTTATCAAAAACGCGCGCCGACAATAAACAGTATATCTGCAACCCTACCCCGTATGAAAGGAAAGGTTTTATAAATGACGGAACAAAGCTTTTAGAATATGATTGTTTGCCTTATTCAACAGGGATAATTAAAAATTCAAATAAGGGGTTTTCGGATTTATCTTTCAGCGATAACAGCATTGAAAATAAAAACCTAAAAGCAGTTTTTGACAGCAAAGGCGATATTGTTGAGCTTTGGGATAAAGAAACGAATACCAACTGTGTAAAAACGGCTTTTAATGCGTTAAGAATTTATGATGACAAACGTATGATACCTTATGACGCTTGGGACATTAACCCTAATTATTACAAGAAGAAACCGAGCAACCTTAAGCTTATAAGCACTTCAACGGCTGTTGATGATGATTGCATTATCAAAACCACAAAATATGAATTCAATAAATCGGAAATAACGCAAAAAATTATATTGAAAAGCAAGTCCAATTATTTGAGGTTTGATACGGTGGTAGATTGGCAGGAAACGCATAAGATGTTGCGCGCCGATTTTACCTCGACAATTAACGCAGATAAGGTGTTATGCGACATTCAATTCGGAAGTATCGAGCGCAGTACGAAGGACGTTACCTCTCAAGAAAAGGCGCAGTTTGAAATTTGCGCGCATAAGTGGGTGGATTTATACGATGGACAATATGGCGTAAGCGTGTTGAATAATTGCAAATACGGATATCGTGTTAAGGACGGAAAAATAAGCTTGAATTTACTCCGCTCCACAGTTTATCCCGACCCCGTTGCAGATAAGGGCGCTCAGCAGTTTTCGTATGCGGTATATCCGCACAAGGCTGCGCCATCGGACAGTAGCTTGTTCGGGTTAGGATATGAAATAAATAATCCGCTAGAGCTCAAAACCGATTTTTTGATAAATCAAGTTGCGCAAATTGACAATAAAAATGTTATCTTAGAAACAATATGCGTAAACAGAAACGGAGATTTAGTTTTAAGATTGTTTGAAAAATCAGGCGAGGCGCAAAATTGCAATTTGGAAATAGCGGTAGAAAATGCCGAGCTTTTTGAGACGGATATGCTATATGAAAACGCTCAAAAAACCGATAAAAAATTGTCATTCAAGCCCTATGAAATTAAAACGATTATCGTGAAAAAAATCAACAAATAAAACGACTAAATTATGGATACAAAAACACTGGAATTTAAAAAAACAATAAAGTCTTGGGACGAAGCCATACCTTTGGGTAACGGCGACCTAGGCTGTTTAATTTGGAATAGAGCCCGCCGATTAAGGTTTAGTATTGACAAGGCGGGGATTTGGGATTGTTCTAATCCGCCTAAGGAGCAAGCGGATTTCAACTATAAAAACCTGATGTCGCTTGTGCGCGAGGGCAGACAAAAAGAGATTGCCGACAAATATGACGATTGTTATCACAAGCCAACTCCGACAAAGCTTCCCGCGGGAAAAATAATCTTAGACTTAGGCGTGTATTCCTCTGTTTCGTCTAAATTAGATTTTGGTTCGGCGTTGGCAACCTTGCAGGCAGGTAAAGTAAAGGTTCGCTCTTTTGTGCGCGCAACCGGAGATTACGGATTGATTGAGGCTGATAAAGTAGGGATTAGGGTTAAAATTGATAATCCCAAATTTGGAAAATTGCAAGAAGGGTTTGAAAATAAATCAAAAAAAGGCACGGTTCAGTCTTTGAAAAATTTGAGGTATCCCGAGGCAAAATTTTTCAGCAAGCAGGTAGGTGATTGCGCCGTTCAATATTTTATACAGCAGACAAACGATTGCTATTACGGCATCGTACTTGCCTCAAAAACTCAAAACGGAAAAACCTTGATTGCATATACGGTCGGGTTAAGCAAGCAAAATGATTTTTCAAAAGCAAGCATTGAAAAGGTTTTGAAGGCCTTAAAGCTTGGGTTTGATAAAGCCCTTGAAACACATTTAAATTGGTGGAAAAACTATTGGGATAAATCCGCATTGTCTTTGCCCGATAAACTTATAGAAAAAAATTGGAACCTTAACGCGTACCTTTTGGCAAGCTGCTCAAAAAAAGGAAAACTGCCTATGCCCTTGCAGGGCGTTTGGACGGCGGATAACGGTTGTCTGCCACCTTGGAAAGGCGACTATCACCACGATTTAAATACGCAGATGTCCTACACAAGCTATCTTAAAGCCAACCGCTTGGAGCAGGGCGAATGTTTCATTGACTTTTTGTTGGACAAAGCTCAAGCAGGGCGGAGCTTTGCCAAAGAGTTTTATGGCGTCGACGGCTTATGCTTGCCCTCTGTTATGGACGTTGAGGGTAACGCTTTGGGAGGGTGGTGTCAATACGCTATGTCGCCTACAAACCAGCTTTGGCTTTGTTCAATAATGGCAAGACACTTTTATTATACGCAGGATAAAGACTATCTTATAAAAATCTATCCGTATTGCTTGGAGGTTGGGGAGTTTATCCTAAATATGTTGAAGGAAGTCGGCGGAAAATATAAGTTAGAATTGTCTACGTCGCCCGAAATCCACGATAACAGCTTGTCGGCTTGGCTGGAGCCTAACAGCAACTATGACCTAGCGCTTATGCGCGCGTTTTGTTTGGATATGATAAAACTCAGTAAAGCCCTAAATAAGCTTGATGAGGTTTCAATTTGGCAAAATCATTTAAATAAATTTGATTCGATTGCAATAGATAAAGAAAATGTGTTAATGCTCAGTCCTGCCGAGTCCCCGTATGAATCCCACAGGCACCATTCTCATTGTATGGCGATTTATCCGTTGCGTACAATGAAATACGACAACGAAAAGGACAAAATTGTTATCGACGCCACAATAAAAAATTTAGAAAAATTTGGCATTCGCAACTGGGTAGGTTATTCATTCGGCTGGATGGCTCAATTATACGCAATTCAACGCAACGGAGATAAATCATTGGAAATGCTGACTCAGTTTTTTAAATATTTCTGCACGAACAATGGTTTCCATTCAAACGGGGATTATCGGTTTAAAACAGCCTGCGCTATGCGTTGTCGCTTGTTTACGCTTGAAGCAAATTTCTTGGCGATGGACGCCGTTGAGGAAATGTTGCTATATTCCGAGGAGGATAAAACAGTTTTCTTGCCGGCGGTTCCGACGGATTGGAAGGAGCTTTCCTTTGATAAATTGAGAGGCTTCGGAGGAGTATTATATTCGTTAAAAGCCCAAAACGGCGTTATAACTTATTTAAGGATTGAGGCAGAAAAAGACGTCGAAATTTGCATCGGCAACGACAAAAAGGATTTTTCTTTTGAAATAGAAAACAAATTATTTTTATCCGAAAAACAGGTTTTAGAGTTTGGTAGGATATAAATATACGTCGCTTTAATCACTTTTTTTGTTAATTCATTAAAGGTTTTTTAGGGTTTTGTCAGTTTAATGCGCCTTGAGACTTGCAACTTTTTTTGATATGATTATAATAGGATTAATACGTAACGGGAGAACTAGGTTTGAATATTATTGATTATACCAAAAAAAACGCATACGTAACTTTTGAAGAAATGCCCTTTAACGAGGTGGACGCGCTTATCCTTTGTCAAATGACATACTTGAACTTTCCCAGATTGAAAATGGATTTTCCATTTAAGTTTAAGGATATAACCGCAAAAGAAAACTTTAGCGATATTTTGCTGTCAAAAAGAGAATTGTATCCGTTAGACTATGATTTGGTGCCCGAGGTATTAAAATCCAACAGGTTTAACGAATTGGAAATTGTCGATTGCGTGGAATATTTTAACCGCGAGGAGGAATGTCAATTCGGCGCGGCGACGTTTATTTATCGGGATAAGGACGTGTATGTGGCAATCCGAGGGACGGACGGCTCCTCTGTCGGCTGGAAAGAAAATTTGAACCTGCTTTACCTAGATAAAACACCATCGCAAATACTGACGCAAAAGTATATTGAAGAAAATATCCCCGCGCACGTCGGTAAAAATATTTTTCTTATGGGACACTCAAAGGGCGGAAACCAAGCCGTGTACGCTTTGGCGTACGCTTCAAAGGAAATTCAAGACGCGGTAAGCTATGTCTTCAATTTTGACGGCCCTGGGTTTAATAAGTATTTTTACGAACTAGATGAATATAAACGGATTGAAAACAAAATCACAAAATATATGCCTCAAACGTCCATAATCGGCAGAATATTATATAACGGCGAATACACTGTTATCAAAGCCAACGCGACGCTATTTTTCCAGCATATGACCTATTCTTGGGAAGTCAATGGCGATAAATTTACAAGAATGGACAGGCTTGACGATTTGTCAAACGATTTGGAGGCTATGATACAAAACCAAATTTCAGTTATCTCCACA
The DNA here is from genome assembly GCA_964604875.1 of uncultured Bacteroidaceae bacterium. Taxonomy (GTDB): domain Bacteria; phylum Bacillota; class Clostridia; order Christensenellales; family CAG-917; genus JAVVSR01. Next base: position 28,418 of record CAZSAC010000011.1, read on the forward strand.
GAGGACAGAAAAAAAATTGTAGACGCTTTTTTTGTGGTTATCGAAGCGTCGGGCGCAAAATATTTTTGCGACATTTTATTGGTCAGAAAAAATTTGCTCAAATGCTTTAAGGCTTTTTTAAATATTGAAAGAAAAACCCGTAAACCTATGGTCAAGGTGTTTAAAAAAATTGCTAGAATCACCATAAAGCGCCGCAAAGTTATGAAGCTTAATAAGCAATACAAAATCGAAGCGCAAGCGCCGAGATGTTTCCCTAAAATTGCGCAATAGCAAAGTACATAAATCGTAACCATACAAGCTCCTTTTGCATAATTTAAATAAAAAAGGAGATTTTATGGCAAACGCAAGCAATTTTTATATCGGAGGAAACGACGAACACGGATTAAATCCTCCTACTGCCGGAAAAAGAACTCCGATTATGCCTTACATAAACCGCAGCTTCTATGAAAATGAGTTCAACAGGGTTTGCAAATACGACTTTTTAGAGGCTTGCTTAAGATGCGGCTATCGTGTTTTCGACGTCAAACCCGAAATTCAGGATATTTCTATCAGCCAAAGGGTAGCCCGAACTAACGCTCAGAATCTATCGCTAGTCGTCACTTTCGGATATAACGCTTTTGGAAGTGGAACTACCTTTAATAGTATTGCAAGATGCCTTTGTTTTTACGGCGAAAAGGCAAAAAAGTACGCGCAAAGTAAACTTTTGACTCAAAAGATCTATGACAGAATAATTCAAGAACCGTATGTTATTGAGGGCGGAGCAAACCCTCATACGGGAATCGGAATGTTGGAAAGCGTAAATTGTACCGCTACTCTCATAGAATCCGGCTTTATGACCAACTTTATTGAAGCCAAACTTATGCTGGACCCGACATATGTGCTGAATATCGCTGAAGCTGCCTGTAAGGGAGTTTGCGATTTTTTAGATGTAAATTATCTGCCCCGTGATGATTTGGGATTATATCCATTGCTGAGAATAGGCGATAGCGGAAAATTTGTTCAACTTATGCAAATGCGCCTTAATTATTTTAAATATAACTTAATCGCAGACGGCTCTTTTGGACCTAAAACTTTAGGCGCAGTCAAGGATTTCCAAACAAAAAACTACATAACAGCCAACGGAGAAGTCGATACTGAAGTTTGGGCGAGGTTATTAAACCTATATCCCACGTCTACGGTAATTGGGTTTGGAAGCACAAATTCCAGCGTTATGTTCGCTCAACGTAAACTTTTATCAAAGTTGTATCCTATTTTATATTTGGACAGCGATTTCAAAAACAATACGCTAAATGCCGTAAAACAATTTCAAAGCGAAAACGGCTTGGAAGTTGACGGCGTAATCGGCCCGAAAACTTGGTCGGTTTTATCTGTAATAAATCAAGGACGACCATTGAAATAACAAATATCGGCGGGAAAATGTCCCGCCTTTTTTGTAGGAAAAATCCATATCCATTCTTTCCCTTTTTTCCTAGGGTATTTTTATTTTACAAAAAAATCGTATTTTTGGCGTCTGTTTGTTAAAATTTTGTCAGTTTACCTATTTACATTCAATTATTCAAAGGGTATAATACTATTTGGGAAATAATCCAAAGATAATGAGAGGTGGTAATATGAATGAAAAATTTAATCCGTTGTTTACTCCGTGGAAAATCGGCAATCTGGAAATAAAAAACAGAATTGTTATGACTTCTATGGGCGGCACGTCTATTTTCGGTTGGATGGAGCCAAACCATTACGATAAAGAGGCGGCGAAATTTTTGCTTGAAAGGGCAAAAAATAACGTCGGCTTGATTTTACCCGGTATTGCGCCAATCCGAGATATTCTGTTGGGCAAATGGTTATATCAAGGCAAAGGAAAATTTAAAAAGCTGAAGGCGTTTATGGATGAATTCCATAAAACAGGAGGCAAGCTTTTCGTTCAGCTTACCGCAGGATTTGGCAGGTCGCTTGCTATCAACGATATTATGATTAAGGCTTTGCAAAACAAGGCTTTAGGCAAGGTTTTAAAACCCTTTTTAAACGTTGACTATTTGACGGCAAGCGCAAGCAGCACGCCAAACAGATGGTATGAAGACGTATCTTCAAGACCTTTATCTGTAGAAGAAATCCAAGAAATGATTGCGGCTTTTGCAAAAACTGCAAAGCTTTGTCAAGACGCAGGCGTTGACGGTGTGGAAATCCACGCGGTACACGAGGGCTATTTGTTGGATCAATTCACTATGAAATATACTAACCTCCGCACAGACGAATACGGCGGAAGCTTTGAAAACAGATATCGTTTCCCTGTGGAAATTGTAAAGGCAATCAAAGAAGTTTGCGGAAAGGATTATCCCGTATCGCTGAGGTATTCTGTCGTTTCCAAAACAAAAGGCTTCGGGAAGGGCGCCTTGCCGAATGAAGATTATGTTGAAGTCGGACGGGATATGGAAGAAAGCGAAAAGGCGGCTAAATATTTGCAGGATGCCGGCTATGATATGCTTAACTGCGATAACGGCACCTATGACGCTTGGTATTGGGCTCACCCCGCGCCCTATATGCCGCAGAACTGCAACCTGAGCGATGTTGCGCATATCAAAAAATTTGTAGATATTCCCGTGGTTTGCGCAGGACGTATGGAGCCTGACATTGCCGCTGACGCTATTCAAAAGGGCGAAATCGACGCTATGGGCGTTGCCCGCCAATTTTTGGCTGACCCTGAGTGGGTTACCAAAATGCAAAACGACGATATGGCGTCAATCCGTCCGTGTATTTGCTGTCATAACGCTTGTTTCAATATGGCGCACTATAACGGCGTCGGAAACGACCAGGATTTATCCGATAACGCAGGTATGGCTCGTTGCGCGCTAAATCCCGAGACTATGCAATCCAAAAAATATAAAATCGTCAAAACGGCTTCTCCAAAAAATGTTGCCATAATCGGCGGTGGTATCGGAGGTATGGAGGCTGCAAGAGTGCTTGCTCTGCGTGGTCACAAACCCACAATTTATGAAAAAACCGATACCTTGGGCGGTGTGTTTATCGCTGCGGCAAGCCCCTCTTTTAAGGAAAAGGACAGGGATTTGATTGAATGGTATAAAAAAGAGATGAAAGACTTAGGCGTTGAAATTAAGTTTAACACAGAAGTCAAGGATATTTCCTCACTCGGGGCGGATAAGGTTATCGTCGCAACAGGCAGTATCCCAAGAAGACTTAATATCAAGGGCGGTGAAAAGGCTATTGAGGCTTGCGATTATTTGCTTGATAAAAAGAAAGTCGGTCAAAAGGTTATTATAATCGGTGGCGGTTTAACCGGATGCGAAATTGCGCTTGATTTATATCTAAAGGGTAAAACTCCGATTATCGTTGAAATGAAAAACGATTTGATTGCAGTTAAGGGCGTTTGTTTGGCAAACTCCTCCTATTTAAGAGATTTCTTTGAGCTGAATAAAGTGCCTGTATACCTCAATACTTCCGTCTGCGAAATCAACGAAAAAGGTATTACGGCTGCCGCAAAAGACGGCAAGCAATTCCAAATTGAGGGCGATAGCGTGATTCTTTCGGTGGGCTATAGACCTGCTCCGCTTGCAACAAACGGCGCATACTTGGTTGGCGATTGCAGTGGTATCGGCAATTTGCGCACGGTTATCTGGCGCGCGTGGGATATCGCGATGAAAATATAGGAGGGACTATATATGGAACTGACAAAGGAACAACAGCTCATTCTTGACGGCAATCAAGGCGAGCAAATGGCAAAAATATTAAAAACCTTGGTTATGTACGGCGATACATTCAACGCCACTAAGATGGTGCCGATAAGCTCTACCTATGGACATATCGTAACAAGTTTTGGCGTTATCGTAATAAAGGGCGTCTTCGATATGATGGACGAGCTTCTTGCAGGCAACGTGAAATCCAAACAAAAGTTCTCCGCAGACCCTCGACCGCTTGATAAAAACGTCCCTAAAAACTTTTTACAAGACATCGTATTTAAGGTTATGTACGGCCCTCAAAAAAGATACGAGGAGCAGCTTAAGAAAATCGGCTTACTAAACGAGGACTCTTTTACCTGCGCATGCTATTTCGACGAGGTTGGAAACAAACCTAAAAAAGGCGACATTCTATCCTGGGCGGAATCCAGCGCCGTAAACTATGCAAACTCTGTGCTTGGCGCAAGGTGCAATAGAAACTCGGGTATTATTGAAATGTTCGGCTCGATTGTAGGCTTTGTGCCGTATTTCGGGCTTTTGACAGACGAGGGCAGAAAAGCGTCTTGGGTGGTGGAGGTTAAAACCACAAAAAAACCCGAGGCTCAGCTTTTGGGTTCGGCAATCGGTATGAAAGTTTTAGAGGACGTGCCTTATATCAAAGGTATGGACTGTACCATATTGAAAACTTAACTCCCGAGGCGGTGGAACTTGGCAAGGATTTAATTCAAAAAAACTATAAAACCTATGTTGTCGACGACGCCGAACTGGAAAGAGTTAAAAAATCATATCCCGTTATGTGGAAGGATAAGGACGCAAAACCTAAGCTTTGCTTTATGGGCTGTCCGCATATGACGCTTTCTCAGCTTAACGACTGGACGGATAAACTTGAGGAAGTTTTAAAGGCAAAAGGCAAAAAGAAAGTATCCATTAAAACGGTATTTACCTCCGCTCCCGCTGTCCTTAAGGAATTTGAAAAAACCCCTAACGCCAAAAAATTGAAGGCTATGGGCGTGGTAGTTTCCTATATTTGTCCGCTTATGTATATGAATAATCCGCTATGCGCTAAAATGCCCGTCATAACAAACTCCAATAAGTTGAGAACTTATACCACGTCGAGGTATTATTCCGACGCAGAAATTTTAGACCAAATTACAGGGGGTAAAAAATAGTGGAAAAGATTTTTAATGGACGCGTTGTCGTTGAAGGACAAGCAAAACTAAAAGCCTTGGTTTCTCACGGCGGTTTTAATACGCTTGCCTCTTTTAAGGATTGTAAAGAAGGAAAAAATATCTGCACCGACCAAAACAACGCTGATTTATTTGGGAAATCCACGGTGGGCGTTGCGCTATGTTTGCCACAAACAATTGGCTCGACTACGGGCGGAATGGTGCTTTATAACGCAGCAATCATAAGCTGCAATCCCGGCGCGCTGTTGTTTTCAAAACCGATTGACTCGCTTGCGGCTGCCGGGGCAATTTTGGCATCGGTATGGACGCCAAACAGTATGCCCACAGTTGACGGCTTGGGCGATGAGTTTTTAAACTATGTCAAAGATGGTATGACGATAGAAATTTTGCCCGAGGGCAAGGTAAAAGTATCCGACTAGGTTAAAAATAAACATACTAATATTAAAATCCTCCCAATATTTGCGGAGGATTTTTTTATAGAAAAAGCAAATATGGATAAAAATATTAAAATAAAAATCCTACAAAAATCAATACTTTTTTTTAAAACCTATTGACAATTAGAAAAAAAGTGATACAATTAGCAATCGAACACATAGAGTGCTAACAGTCGGCACACAAGAGTGCCAACAAACTCAAAACGGAGGTAATTTATGAATACAGAAAAATATACAAAAAAGGCTTTGGAAGCTATAAATAACGCGCAAACCATTGCGATGGAGCACAATAACCAAACGATACAAACAGAGCATCTAGCCGCTGCGCTTTTGGAAGATGACGAGGGTTTAATTGCCCAAATTTTAAGCAAATGCCACGTCAATGTTGATGAGCTATTGCGCAACGTTTACGGCGTAATATCGGCTTTGCCGTCGGTTACTGGTGGAGAGGGAAGCTTATATGTTGATAAATCCCTTGCTTTAGTATTGTCCGCTGCCGAAAAACAGGCAAAGAAGGATAAAGACGAGTTTGTCAGCGTTGAACATTTATTTGACGCGCTTCTAGACAGCAATTCTCCTAGCTTACGTAAAATATTTATGCAGAATAACGTTGATAAAAGCGCGTTCGATAATGCGATAAAAAGTGTCAAGACCGCGCCGGTAACAAACGATTCCCCCGAGGGAACTTACGACGTTTTGCAAAAGTACGGCTATGATTTGGTGGCAAAAGCTTTAAGCGGAAAAAACGACCCAATCATCGGACGTGACGACGAAATAAGAAACGTTATCCGCATTCTTTCCAGAAAAACCAAAAATAATCCTGTTTTAATAGGCGAACCCGGCGTTGGGAAAACTGCTATCGCAGAGGGCTTGGCTCAACGTATTGCGCAGGGCGACGTTCCCGAGGGCTTAAAAAATAAACACATTTTTGCGCTCGATATGGGCTCGTTGATTGCTGGGGCAAAGTATCGTGGGGAATTTGAAGAAAGACTTAAAGCTGTGCTTGGAGAAATCAAAAAACAAGAGGGCAGAATGTTGCTTTTTATAGATGAATTGCATACCATTGTCGGCGCTGGTAAAACAGAAGGCAGTATGGATGCGGGCAACCTTTTAAAGCCGATGTTGGCGAGAGGCGAGTTGCACTGTATAGGCGCAACAACGCTTGACGAATATAGAAAATATATTGAAAAAGATCCCGCTTTGGAAAGACGGTTTCAACCCGTAACAGTTGGCGAACCTACTGTTGAAGATACGATTACAATTTTGAGAGGGCTGAAAGAAAGATATGAAATATTCCACGGCGTGCGCATACACGACCAAGCGTTGGTTTCGGCTGCGACTTTGTCGGATAGATACATAACAGATAGATTTTTGCCAGATAAAGCCATTGATTTGGTTGATGAGGCTTGCGCAATGATTCGTACAGAGATTGATAGTATGCCTACCGAAATGGATATTATTTCACGTAAAATTATGCAGCTACAGATTGAGGAGGTAGCTTTGTCAAAAGAAAGTGATAAGCTTTCGCAGGATAGGCTTGCAACCGTTAAAAAAGAAATTGCAGACCAAACTGATAAGTTTAATTTGATGAAAGCGCAATGGCAATCTGAAAAGCAAGGTATAACAACCGTCCAAGCCCTAAAAACAGAAATTGAGAAAGCAAACGCCGATATGGAGGCTGCTAAACGTGTTGCCGATTTCGGCAGGGTGGCAGAGCTTATGTACGGCATTATCCCCGACTTAAAAAAGAAGCTTGACGAAATTGAGAAAACAGGAGGGAAAAAGAATAACGTATTATTGCGTGACGAGGTTACGTCTGACGAAATTGCCAAGATTGTTGCAAAATGGACGGGTATCCCCGTGACAAAGCTTTTGGAAGGCGAAAAAGAAAAGCTGTTGCATTTGGCAGACCAACTGCACAAAAGAGTTGTGGGGCAAAACGAAGCGGTTGATAAAGTTGCTCAGGCAATATTGCGTTCCCGAGCAGGCATAAGCGACGAAAATCGTCCAATAGGAAGTTTTTTGTTCTTAGGACCGACAGGCGTGGGCAAAACCGAGCTTGCTAAAACCTTGGCGTCATATTTGTTTGACGATGAACGCAATATCGTGCGTATCGATATGACAGAGTATATGGAAAAATTCAGCGTGTCTCGTCTTATCGGGGCGCCTCCCGGATATGTGGGCTACGATGAAGGCGGACAATTAACCGAAGCTGTAAGACGCAAACCGTATTCGGTTGTCTTATTTGACGAAATCGAAAAAGCTCACCCTGACGTATTCAATATATTGTTGCAGGTTTTGGACGACGGGCGTATTACAGACAGCCAAGGCAGAACCGTAAACTTTAAAAATACGATTATCATTATGACGTCAAACTTAGGAAGCGGAGTGATTTTGGATAATATCGACAGTCAAGGCAACATCAAAGAAGTTGCCCGAAAAGAAATCGATATTTTATTGAAACAAACTTTCCGTCCCGAGTTTTTGAATAGGCTGGACGATATTGTGATGTTTACGCCGCTAAGCCGTGATAATATATCGTCGATTATCGACTTGATGCTAGAAAAGCTTAGCAATAGGCTTGAAAAGCAACAGCTACATTTGGAGATTACACCCGAGGCAAAGAATCAAATTATTGAAGGCGGATATGACGTCACTTTCGGCGCAAGACCCTTAAAACGATATATTGAAAGCTATATTGAAACAAAGGTAGCCTCGGCGATTTTGGCAGGGGATATGCGGGAAGGGGATACCTTGCAGGTTGACGCTGACGCATCGGGCATTATTGTAAAAGATATTTCGGCAAAATAAAAAATATATATTAAACGGACACAAACTGCGTCCGTTTTTTTATGGAAAACTATTGACAAAGATATATGAATGATGTATCATATGAATAGTGGTTCATATGAGCGAATATTCATAAAGGAGAACAAATTGAAACATAATCACGATAGTTTGCTTTCAAAGGTAAAAGACGAAATGCCAAACGACGATATCCTTATAGACTTATCCGATTTATTTAAGCTGTTTGGCGACAGCACCCGTATAAAAATTCTTTACGCGTTGTTTGAGTCCGAAATGTGCGTCTGCGCCATAGCCGAGCTTTTAAACATGACGCAATCGGCAATTTCGCATCAACTGAAAACCTTGCGGGATAATCATTTGATAAACAATCGCCGAGAGGGCAAAACGATATTTTATTTTTTAGCTGACGAACACGTCAAGACAATCATCGGGCAGGGTTATAATCACTTATTGGAGGAAACAAAATGAAAAAAGTTTATAAGTTGGAAGATTTAGATTGCGCTCATTGCGCAACTAAGATGCAAGACGCAGTGGCAAAAATAGACGGAGTAAAAGGCGTATCGGTAAACTTTTTAATGCAAAAATTTTCGCTTGAGGCGGCAGACGATGTGTTTGAAGACGTACTAAACCAAGCCCTTAAAGTATGCAAAAAAATAGAGCCCGATTGTAAGATTATTGTAAAATAAGGCTATGACAAAAAAACAAACCAAAATTTTATTTCGGATTATACTTTCTGCGGTTATCACTATTTGCGGATACTTAACCATAAAATTTGCGCCGATAAACTTGCAAATATGGCAATTGGTTATTTATGCGCTTCCATATTCGATAATAGGTTACGACGTACTTTTCAGCGCCATTAAAAACATTTTTCATAAGCAGTTTTTAGATGAGAAATTTTTGATGACCATAGCAACTATAGGGGCGTTTTCCACAGGGGAGTTTCCCGAGGCGGTGATGGTTATGCTTTTCTATCAGTTGGGAGAGCTTTTCCAAAGCGTCGCCGTTGGCAAAAGTCGAAAATCTATTGCAACGCTTATGGATATCCGTCCTGATATCGCCACAGTTATAAGAGACGGGCAGGAATTTGAGGTATCACCCGACGAGGTTAATGTTGGGGAAATCATTATCATAAAAGCAGGCGAAAAGATACCCTTGGACGGCATAATTATTAGCGGCTCAACAAGCGTTGACGCCTCTGCGCTCACGGGGGAAAGTTTGCCTCAAAGCAAAACTGAGGGCGATAATATTGTCAGCGGCAGCGTAAATATTAACGGATTGATTAAGGTTAAAACGACAAGCAGTTTTGGTGAAAGCACAGTTTCTAAAATTCTGGAACTTGTGGAAAATTCCGCCGAAAAAAAATCAAAAAGCGAAAATTTTATCACAAAATTCGCCAAATATTATACGCCTATAGTTGTTGCGTGCGCTTTTTTGCTGGCAGTTGTTCCGCCATTGTTTATTGGCATAAGTAGCTGGGCTGTATGGTCCGCTTGGATTAATCGAGCTATGGTTTTCTTGGTTGTATCGTGTCCGTGCGCCTTGGTTATTTCGGTTCCACTGTCGTTTTTCGGCGGTATAGGAGGAGCGTCTAAAGCGGGGATTTTAATCAAAGGTTCCAATTATTTGGAAAAGCTTTCTAAGGTGGATACTGTGGTTTTTGATAAAACAGGTACAATGACGAAAGGTTGTTTTAAAGTTACGGCGGTACATCCCTTAGAGATGACAGAAAGGCAGTTGCTGAATATTGCGGCTCTTGCCGAAAGCCATTCGACACATCCGATTGCCGAGTCTATTGCGCAGGCTGCCGAGTACAACGGTCATATAGATAAATCTAGAATAGGCGATATAGAGGAGCTTGCGGGGCTGGGAATCAAAGCAATCATCGACGGAAAACCCGTATATGTCGGCAACGATAAACTGATGGATATGATTAATGTACCTTGGAAAAAATGTCATCTTTCAGGCACGACCGTCCATATTGCAAGCGACGAAACATACTTTGGACACATAATCATATCAGATGAATTAAAACCCGATGCCATAGAAACGATAAGCGGTCTTAAAAACGCAGGCGTAAAGAAAACCGTAATGCTAACAGGCGATACGCATACAGCCACGCAAAGCGTTTGCAAAAATTTGCCTATCGACGAGGTTTTTACAGATTTATTGCCCGGGCAGAAAGTTTTAGAAGTTGAAAAGCTTCTCAATGAAAAGTCTACGGTGGCGTTTGTTGGAGACGGTATAAATGACGCGCCGGTGCTTTCCCGCGCGGATATAGGCATTGCAATGGGCGCAATTGGCAGTGACGCAGCGATAGAAGCGGCAGACATTGTGATAATGGACGACAAACCGTCGAAAATTGTAAAAGCAATAATTACTGCCAGAAAAACAATGCGTTTGGTTTACGAAAATATTGGTTTTGCTTTAGCGGTAAAGTTTGCCGTATTGGTCTTGGGCGCGTGCGGAATCGCAAATATGTGGTTGGCGGTTTTTGCCGACGTCGGAGTAACTGTTATTGCTGTACTCAATGCGATGAGGGCTTTAAAAATACAATAAAATACATTCTATACACCTAAAAATACATAATTAAATAACTTGACTACAGCTATAACATTGTTTTATAATTATAAAGACTATTTTAATATGAGATTTTGGGGTGGATATGCTAAAGATTATTAATTTTTCCAAAAAATACAGAGGCGCGAAAAAATACTCGGCTAAAAATATCACTTTCTCAATTGAAAGAGGGGAGATACTGGGCATAGTTGGCAGTAACGGCGCAGGAAAATCTACTACAATTAAATGCCTGTCAGGTATTTTACCATATGAAGAAGGCGAAATTCTTGTTGACGGACACGATTTGAAAAAAGAGGCTGTAGCAGCTAAGCAACTTATTGGATATGTTCCTGACGACCATTCTGTTTATGAAAAATTGACAGGGCGTGAGTATGTAAACTATATGGGCAGTCTTTTCGGTGTAAAAAAGGCGGATAAGAAGGCGAGACTTGATTACTATTCGGAGCTTTTTGATTTGTCCTATGCGTTAGATAACCAAATTTCCAGTTACAGCCATGGAATGAAACAAAAAATTTGTATTATCGGCTCGCTTATTCACGAACCTCAATTATGGATATTGGATGAGCCTATGGTTGGACTTGACCCGCAAACAATGAATGAGGTTAAAAACTGTATTATTAATTATGCCGATAAAGGCAATTCGGTATTGTTTTCGTCACATAACTTGTATGTGGTTCAAGAAATATGCGATTTGGTTGCCATAATAAAGAAGGGTGAGCTTGTAGAGTTTTTCGATTTGCGACAGGTCTTTAGAGAAAATCCGAACTTTGACCTTAACCAATACTTTTTGGAGATTAACGAGGTTTGATATGAGTAAAATTGGGGCTTATATCATTCTACATTTAAAACTTCATTGGGGACGCGACGCCAAAGCGGATAGAAAAGGGCAATTTGTAACGTTCTTAATTGGACTAGTTGCCTGTGTCGCGCTCTTATTTATTTTAAAATATTTTTTCGATGTTTTATTCAATCAATTTAGCCAGAGCATAAAGCCTGAAGACGTATCGGCGATTGTGTTTATAGTTTTGCAATTGGTTTTGATGTTTGCATGTATTTCGATGCAGATTAAATATCTGCTTAAGCCGTTTGATATTACAATCACGGCAAGATTTCCAATGTCATCTTACCAAATGTTTTTTGCGGAAATCATAACCATATACTTATATATACAGTTTATGGCGGTTGCGTTGTATCTTCCGGTTATGATAATGTTCGGCTGGTCGGCAAATTTGCTTAGCGGTGTCTTTGTCTTAAGAGTTTTGCTATCAACATTTTTTGCGCCAATGATACCGTTTGCTTTTGCAACAATCTTATCGGTGCCGACTATGCTTATAATTACCTTGCTGGAATATCATAATTACATAAAGCTAGGCATCTTTATTATTGGCTTATGCGCGTCGTTTACTTTATACAGCTATGTGCTTGATTTTTTAGCAGAATACTATATACATCAGCGCCTAAATGCCAATACGTTGTCGGCGTGGACGTCTGTGATAACAAGCCTTAACTCAAAATGGAACATAACAATTTATCAAAAATATATTGTGTTTTTTGATGGAGCATGGAAAGGGATTGGCTTGACTTTGCTTATTTTTGCGGCTGCAAGCGTTGTCGGACTTTTGCTGGCAAAGCCACTTTATGACAGGGTGCACTACAAGGCCTTATCGGGGGAAATGAGTATTTATTCTAAAAAAACAAAGCTGAACTCGGACAATGCTTTTATAGCAATTTGTAAAAAAGAATTTGTAGGCATAATAAGAAATCAAACTTACGCATATTTTTATTTGGGGATTGCTATTACCACTCCCGTAATGGTATTTTTGTGTGATAGGCTTGTTAAAAAAGTTGGAGAAGCTCAGCTTGGTGGAAACATAAGTTTCGGAATTAGCTTGCTTGTTATTTTAGTGTTTATTGCAATGTTGAACTCTTTTTCTGCAAGCGCCATAAGTCGCGAGGATAAAGCCTTCTATATTACGAAAATGACGCCTCTGTCATTTAAAAGTCAGCTTTTGGCAAAGGCGTTGCTGATTTTTTGCGTATCGGCGGGCGCGTTGCTTATGAGCAGTATCATTTTGCTTGTGTTAAAATTTGTGACGCCGCTTCAAACGCTTATTATTGACCTCACGGGGGCAGTTATGGCAGTCGGGTTAGTCTTTAACGGGCTTAACATAAATTTACGACATCCGAATTTGGGCAGTAAGGCAAACGGCGAAAATAATCTTACATAAACCTAGCTATTATCTCCCTCGCCTTAGCAACTTTCTC